>JAJDXD010000148.1 GCA_022823405.1 Gammaproteobacteria bacterium | reverse complement strand
CGCCTGTGCCGCAGTCTGAAGCAGTTTCAGACACACATTCACACCAACACTCATATTTGGAGCAAGTACAACTGGAAGCGTCTCCGCTGCGCTATGTAGTGTTTCAAGCTGGCTATCTGTAAATCCTGTTGTTCCTATCACAATTGGTTTCCCGGCTTCTACACATTGTTCCGCATGTATCACCGTCGCTTCCGGGAGTATGAACTCGATCAGTACATCAAAATCATCCTTTGACAATTGATCTGTAATCAACACATTCTGATTTTCAATCCCTGCTATTGCGCCTGCATCTTTGCCTACCGATGGATTACCTTCGTATTCAAGAGCCATTGACAACTGAACGCCATCCGTCAAATGTACCGCTTGTACAAGCGTTCTACCCATTCTGCCAGAGGCTCCTGATATTCCTATTCGCAACATATTCTTGATTTCAGAATTAAACTACCGAGTTCTGATCCGATGTTCAATTATCTCAAATTGTGTGTTCTTTCATGGTTAAATTCCTAGTTTAGACAGTTCACTCAGGCATAAACAGTCCTACTCTGTTATTCCCTAATAGACCTTCTGAACGTCTGATTCAGTGCTCAAAGGTATGCTATTACAGGCGACTGGCCGGTGACACAGTGTGGTTCTCAAGCTAGGGACGCCGAGTCATAAAAGTGCAGATGACTCTTAATCAACAGGATGAGTGTCAACAGCGGTTTAAATTTACCACAATTCTGTTGTATCCAATACGATTGCCCTGGAACGCAATTATTCAGGTATTCCTATAGTTTGTGATTGTGACATCGCCTTGAGGGAAACAGGCTTTGATTTCCAGCGAACCGCCCATTGCTTCAATCATTCTCTTCAAGCTGCTAATGCGGATATCTGTGCGGCGCTCCATCTTGGTGATGGCGGGTTGGTTTACGTCGAGTCGTGCCGCCAAATCTGCCTGTGATGTACCGAGAACTTTGCGCAGTTCGTGCAGTGCCATTTCTTCACGCAGGTCAATGTTGCGCATTTCGATTTTGGCACGCCGCTCCGGCGACAAGTTTTCTGTCAGTTTGGAAAATTTGTTTCTGCCAGTCATTTGATTAACCCCTCTTTCTTCGGATCTTCAATGTGCTGGGTATACAGCTTGTCGGCAACGGGGATTTGTTCCTCATAAAAGCGGTCTTTTCCCGTCTTGCTGCTACTAGTCAGCAGTACGGCTATTCTACGAGGGTGAAAGGCGTAAAATATTCTGATGGGATTTCCACCCGATTGAACTCGTAGCTCACGCATATGGCTATACTTGGAACCCTCAATGCTCGAGGAATGCGGAAATTTCAGTTGAGGGCCATATTCCATTAATAACTCCACCGTGGCGGTGATGCTATCTTGTTGACTCTCAGTGAGGGTGTCCCACCACTTGCCAAACTCATCTGTATACTCCGCATCCCAAGCCATCATTCATTCCTTAAAGAGAATATATTCCACAAATAGAATATTGTCAACGGTAAACATTTTCCATTTGTGTAAACAAAATATCATCGTAATCAGGGGACAGCGTATCAGTCTTTTCGAAGAGCGATGAAACTCGGCCTGAACCGACCCAGACAACGACCTGTCCGGGAAGCCGAACGGCTCTTTTCAGTGGCACAGCCACAAGCCGTAATTCTGAAGCACGAAATCGGTCTGCGGCAGATCTTTGAGGGCTCGAAGGCGATCCGGTATTTCCGCTTCGATTTCGATCACGTACCAGTTCGAAAAAGCGGTATCCCGAACGCTCCAGACATCTTGCTACGCCATTAGGAATTCCGGGCCGGAAAAACCGGGGCCGTCGGGCTCGAGGCCAACCACAGGTTCCGCAAGTCCGTCATCGTTGATGAACCCCTTAGCATTCAGCTTGATGAGTTCCGCTTCGGTATAGGACTTGAAAAACCCCACGAACGCCTTCCATTGATTCGTGAAAAACCTTTGTCATTGCTTATGCCAGTAAATCTACATTACCACTTGTTTTACTTTCTCTTATCGGGCACTCGCAAACCGTGGCAAGCCTTTGGATTGTTCACCCCTAGCATTATCGTATCACCGAGAAATGCAAGCAGAGAAATATTCAGACTGACAAAAATCATAGTCAGAGTCAACTTTATTACACATGAAAGGATCTTAATTGACATTTCGTACATCGAGTTCAGATTTTAACGAGATAGATGTTGCTGGAATAGAATCTGGTACCGAAATTTCTGCAAAAAAGATTTTGTTTTTCTCAATATGTTCCTGAATCTGCTTATAACACCAGCTTTTCATCTCAAGTTCAATATTCAGTGGATAAGAAACTTGCCCGTTTCGTGAATTAAATGGCTGGGCGATGAAGCTATCGTCCGGATAGAGTCGCTCCAGTTGCTTATAGAAATGTTTTGGTAATCGAAATACACCAATACTTATGGAATGAATAAGGTTTGGGTTCAAAGACAAAAACAGAAGGTTGAACAGATCCTGATACTGCTCTCGAAAATTGTGCGAGTAAATGAGTGGATCGAATCGAAGTCCAACTGACCATCCCTGCTCCTGCAATCGGAGCATAGCCGCAAGTCTCTTCTCAACTCCTGGTACTTGATGTTCAATCTGTTCTGAAATTGCTGTCGGTGTAAAACTAAATGCAGTCACGATATTTGGCAGTGGTGTGCGCTTCAAAAGCGAACGAATTTGAGTACTCTTGGTTCTCAATTCAAGCCATACATTCTGACTTGATGACACTGTTTCAATAAAGAAATCAGCCATACTGAGAACTGGTTCCAGGGCTAGGCTATCACAGTCGTATCCTGAAAAAAACCACACCTGTTCATCCTTCTCGAACCTGGCAGCTGTTTTCAACAGGGCACTGGAAAAATCTTCATAATTTACAAATACCACATGGTTCGCTGAGCGGTACATGCCCTGCAGAAAACAATATCGACAATCATAAAGACAGTTCATCATCGTCGAAAAATAGAAGTTATGATCGCCGCCCACACCATATCCCGCCGGTGCCTGTTGGATATATCCTCTGTGTTTTCTTGCCAGAATCAGCGCAGGCTGTTTTTTTTGCAGCCTGAAGTCCTGAGACTTTAGGTTGAAAATTTCCGTATATCGATCACATGTCACAACCGATGCGTCTGTATATCGTGCCAAAATCTCCTTAACACGGGGATACCGCAGCACTTCAGATTCGACATAAATATTTCTATACATTTACAGATTGTTTAATTACGCCAATGCGTTTCTACAGTTCTCTCAACGACTTTTAAAGCCGATTTGCCATTTCGACACGACATATATTCATTAGACTCAACATCAATATCAATCTTTAATACATTGGTTTTACGTAACAATGAGTTCAGTTGAATCTGCTGAGTAACTGAAAATCTCCATCGTTGAAGAAATTGATGCAACAACTCATCTGATGAGCTTCGAGTAGCAACTTCTGCTGTTAGCTTTTTAAGTGAATCGATCGTACATCGGATTTCTGACAGTTTAGATTTGATCAGATTGTCTATTTTGGAACGGGTGACTTTTGCAACCGAATTTCTCGGATTATCCGAAACAATCTTGTAAGTGTGCACCAGCTCAATTGTGGAGCAATTAACTGCAGCGGAATAAAATCCAGACGCTTCCATGTCATAGCCTACCGGGTCTGAATAGTCTGTCTCAACTTTATCGACAGTCATTAGGGTTCCGGTTCGACAGACTGGTTGAAACACAAACTGCGGATACCAGGTTTTCATGGTAGTCTGATCGACAATTCGATTTGCCAAGAATCCCTGACCTACATCAAATTCTCCATGCCCTGCAATACCAATGTTTAACCATGCATTGACACAACCCTGATTCGTGTTTTTGACGCACTGGACTGCATGTGCCGCAGCTGATTTTCCCATACCGGCAAGGGCAAGTGTTACCTCATGGTTAGTAAATATTGAAATGGTTTCATCAACCGGTAATGCCTTTAGTTCGAAGAATTCGATCAGAGGTTGAGCTTCAGCTTTCAGAGCAACTATGAGATTTACACTGTGATTCATCCAAGTTCACTTAGCTCTGCTTTATAGCGTTCCAAAAGCGTTTCAAATTCATTTACTTCAAAGAGCTTCCCGCGCTTTCTTGCACCTTTCAAATAAATTTCAGTTTTATTGATTAATGTTTCAATCGTGCTCTTTCGCTGGGCGGATGATAGAACACCCTGTTCCAAAGATTTGACCAGTGCTGTGATCCGAAACCGATCCATCCCCGCATACGCCTTAGATAACTGGTCACTATGCCCTCCATGTTTGACTAGCAACTGTCGGTCAACATAACCAACCTCAAATTTTGGGGTAATTCGAAGCCACAATTCATAATCTTCACATGCTGGCAGGCATTCGTCGAACACTCCTACTTCGTCAAATATCTCTCGGTTGATAACAACGGCTGATGGAGAGATGACACATAGTGGCAAGCAGTGTAGATATATCCATCCGCCCTGCTTTTTGTGTCGTTTACCAGGATTGACGCGTACTTGATTCCTGATCCAGATTTCGTCGCAGTGACATATCTTGATATCAGGGTGGTTTCTGAGCCAACTGGACTGCATTTCCAGCTTTAACGGTAGCCACTCGTCATCTGAATCAAGAAACGCTACCCACTCTCCCTTGGCTTCCGTGATACCTTTGTTTCTGGCTGCGCTGACACCCTGGTTAGTCTGGGTCACAACTTTAACATCAGGAAATTTTGATTTGACAAACTCTGAAGTTCCGTCAGTTGAACCGTCATCCACGACGATAATCTCGCGCGGCAAGACAGATTGATTTAGAACTGACTCTATTGTTGGTTGAATCCGGTCTTTCCGATTGTAAGTCGGAATCACTGCAGTGCAGTCAAACACTTCAGAGCAAATTAGCGATTGCGTCTCGTTCTTCGATCAATTCCTGTTCAGTGATTCGCATCTTATCTCGACTGAACTCATTGATTTCTAAATCCTGAACAACTTCATAGTGACCGAATTTGCATGTTACCGGATATGAATAAATCAAACCGTCTGTAATCCCATACGACCCATCACTAACAATACCCATACTTGTCCAGTCGCCGCTCGGTGTACCCTGAATCCATGTCCTGATATGGTCCATTGCCGCTGAACCAGCAGACGCAGCACTTGAAAGTCCACGGGCAGCGATGACCTGTGCGCCTCTTTTCTGT
>JAJDXD010000001.1 GCA_022823405.1 Gammaproteobacteria bacterium | reverse complement strand
GGTCGCATCACTATAACGGACGAACGCACTTCTGGCGGTGGTGAAAAAGCGTCCGGTTCAACATGAAAAACAGATTCAACTTCGAAAGCACGGGTGACACAGACCGTCAGTCTACCATAGCTGCTTGTACCACACTTAGCGGTAAGCCGCTCAGCGACCTCGTACTGCACCATGAAGCACATATCTTCAATAATATCAGTAAATTTGACAAGGTGAAGCATCAATGGCGTGGATATTGAATAGGGCAGATTTCCCACAATTCGTAGTCCCTGATCTTCGCATTTGACAGAAGAGTAATCAAATTTGAGTGCGTCAGCGTGATGAATTTGTAGAGAATCAGGACTGAATAGTTTTTGCAGCTCCTGCACCAGGCTAGGGTCAATTTCAATGGCATGCAATTCAGCTGGAGACCTGACCAGATGACTTGTGAGTGCTCCGTGCCCCGGGCCGATTTCAACAAGTGTCTGATTGATCTGCGGGTTGATCAGCATGAGGATTTCGTCGATCACTTGCGTATCAACCAGAAAATGTTGACCCAAGCGTTTTCTTTTGCGGCTTGCGCTCAAATCTGATTTCTGGCTGAAAGTTGGCTGGCAAGTTCTAGCGCCGCTTGAAGACTGCCTGCGTCGGCAACACCGCGACCCGCAATGTCATAGGCGGTACCGTGGTCAACCGATGTACGAATGATTGGCAGCCCCAAAGTAACATTGACAATCTCACCAAAAGCACTGTGTTTAATGACGGGTAGCCCCTGGTCGTGATACATTGCAAGAACCACATCAAACTTTGTTAGCTGGTGCGGGGTGAAAATGGTGTCAGCTGGGTATGGACCCGAGGCATCAATTCCCTCTTTGCGCAGGGAGTTTATTGCCGGGATGATATCAGTGATTTCTTCTTTACCAAGTTCTCCACCTTCACCTGCATGCGGGTTAAGTCCACAAATTCCGATATGCGGTGAATCAAGGCCAAAGCGTTCCGCAAGGTCTTTGTGTAAAACCCGAACAATGGCAACAATTCTCTTTTGACTGATGTATTTCGGTACCTCGCTGAGGGGAACATGAGTGGTAACTAGGGCAACTTTGAGTGACTTATTCATCAGCAGCATCACCGGAAGCTTTGCACCTGATTTTTTTGCAAGATACTCTGTGTGTCCCATGAAGTCGAAGCCGCCTTGCATCATCATTTCTTTGTTGATAGGCCCAGTTACCAACGCATCGAATTCTCCCGAAAGACAGCCTTCAACCGCCCGATTGAGAGTGCTTATGAGATAGTTGGAATGGCGGTAATCACCTTCGCCAGGTGTAACCGGAAATTGGCAGTCCACATGAATGATCTCAACTCCTGGTGTGTGCTTTTCAGGCAGATATTCGTTAAAACTGACATCAATGCCTAAAAGCCCCGCGCGTTCGGTCAGCACACTGTGGTCAGCGATGACAACAATCCGGTCAACTGTACGCGAATTGGCCAGCATAACAACAAGGTCTAGCCCAATGCCTGCCGGGTCTCCGGGGGTCAGTGCCAGTGTGCGGGTTTTAGTCATCCAACTCAGCAGGGCTGGATAGAATTGATCGAAGTAACTAACGTTCGAGTTTTGCTACGACAAGGAGTTGTGGGTGCCATCGCAGAACGGCTGTTTATTGGTGTGTTTGCAGCCGCAGAACCAGTACTTACCCGCTTTGCTAATTTCCACTTTGACTGGTTCGAACTCCGTTCCCGCATGGGAGCCATCACAAAATGGTTGTTTGCTTGATCGGCCGCATCGGCACCACCAAACTGTTCCGGGATTCAGTTGCTTCTCAAACGGCGCTTTTTGCGCCACGACTGGCTCTGACATTGTTAACTCCTTAATTGATTAATATAGACAAAGTTGTTTCGCACTATCAAACGATCAGTGAAGATCAAAGTGCAATTAGCTAGATTGTATCGGTTTAGGATGGTGTTATTGATGCACCGAATCAGTCCGCAGGCGATGAACGCTAATGATCTAAAATTGAAAAAGTGATCCAATTCTACCTATATTGACAATTTCAGCGATGACGAAAAAAGATACTTCTCGAGATTTCATTCCAGTTTCTATTGCAGTGTTGACCATCTCCGATTCCAGGACAGAGGATAATGACAAATCTGGTGGGCTTCTTGTTGGCAGAGTGGAAAGATCGGGTCATCGAATCGCTGACAAAAAGATCGTGCCCGATGACATTCACCAGGTACGCGCCCAAGTGTGTCAATGGATTGTTGATTCAGAAATTCAGGTGATTTTAACGACAGGGGGTACCGGTGTTACTGGCAGAGACGGAACACCAGAAGCCATTCGACCGCTACTGGATAAGGAAATATCCGGATTTGGTGAAATGTTTCGAGTCTTGTCTTACGAAAAGATAGCAACCTCAACACTGCAGTCGAGAGCATTTGCCGGAGTTGCCAATGCGACCTATATTTTTTGCCTGCCTGGTTCCGCTAGTGCTTGTGCAGATGCCTGGGATATGTTGATTGAATTCCAACTCGACTACCGTAGCCGCCCATGCAATCTGGTTGAATTGATGCCTCGACTATTGGAGCATCTGGTCAGGAAATAACTGAAAATCTCCGCTTTCAGGTATTGATGTCCGTCGGCAGTGTTGAACTAGCCACCGACGTAGGACATTTCCACCTTGGGTAGGCTGACGGTGGCATTCGAGCGAAGTTCCGAGTATCGATCAGATCGTCCGGACCAAAGATCTCGAACTAACTCGGTGAGTTGATCAACGTCAGCGCCTTCCCTGATGTGTTTTCTGAGATCAAATCCGCTGGTTGCGAAAAGGCAGGTGTATATCTTACCTTCTGCTGTGAGTCTGGCACGGTTGCAGGTGCCGCAAAATGGCTCTGTTACAGACGATATAACGCCTATTTCACCGCCACCATCCTCGTATGTCCAGCGCTTAGCGACTTCACCGCGATAGGTTGGTGAGGCTGCCTTGAGAGGATACTCGCGGTGAATGATGTCTAGAATTTCTCTGGCTGAAATGACTTTATCCATCTGCCAGTCATTGGTGGTTCCAACATCCATGAACTCAATGAATCGCAAGATGACATCGGTATTGCGAAACTGTCGAACCATTGGCAGAATTTCATTCTCATTCATACCCCGCGCAACAACCATGTTGACCTTGATGGGGGACATTCCCGCCGTTTGAGCGTTTTCAATTCCGCTCAATACCCGCGCTACTGGAAATTTAACATCGTTGATCGCACTGAACACTTCGTTATCAATGGCATCCAGACTAATCGTTATTCTGCGAAGTCCAGCCTCATACAGTTTTTCCGCAGCACTCTGTGTAAGCAGTGATGCATTGGTTGTCATGCTCAAATCTTCAACACCTGGAATCACCGCAAGTCTGGCAATCAAGTCGGTGAGGTCACGACGTACCATCGGTTCACCGCCTGTAATTCGGACTTTTTTGACACCGTTGGCTACAAATGCGCACACTGAGCGCTCAATTTCTTCGAAGCTTAGAAGTTCCGCACGATGCAAGAACGCGTGGTTTGAACCGAAGAACTCCTTCGGCATGCAGTAGACACAGCGGAAATTGCATCGGTCTGTGATTGACACGCGCAAATCCCGAATTGGTCGGTTAAACCGGTCGGTAACAGGAGTCGAGAGAGAGGATATCACAGGTATGGTGCAAATTGGTTCAAATGGTTAATACATATTTTAATGGAATGGACATAGATACCAAGAGGAGGGTGAATTAAATATCACCAATCATTAATTCAATTGTGCAATTCGTTTCAGTAATTGGACAAGTTGAGAGTACGAAAGAAACTGCAAATTATCCGATAAGTCAGTCCCCAGATGATGCGGTTATCCTCATCGCTGATTCGAAACCCTGAAAACACCCCATCATAGTCTGGAGGTCTATAGTCGCTGGTATGGCTGTCGGGACGTAGTAGATAAGCAATTGGTACCCAGACAAGATCGTGGACTTCTTCATTGGGGTCAAAGTGTATTGGTCTTTGCGCTTCGAACACGTGGCAGGAAATAATCAATCCATGCGCGTGGCTTAGTCTAGGCGCGACCAGATCATCGATCCGGCTGATTCGATTCTTGACATCCAGATGAACGCCAATTTCTTCGGCGGTTTCCCGAATGGCGGTATCCATAACCGTTTCATCTTGAAGTTCGCGTCGTCCTCCTGGAAACGCCATTTGTCCAGACCAGGGATCACTGTCTCGGTGCGCGCGTTCAATCAACAACAACTCTGTTCCCTGAAACTCCTCACTGAGTAGCAACGAGACCGCCGCCTCTCTACGGTCGGTAGATTCGACTAAAGCAGGCTTACTTTCACGAAGAAGATTCCTGATGTCGGCGAGATGAATTGATTGGTTAAGCGGATCGATCATAAATTCAAATTTAGTACCACTCTAAATTTGAATTTCGGGCTTGAAAGTGCTTGAATGTTCAATGTAATGACCAAGATTTTGTAATTAAATGTCAATTTATCGTGGATACAGTTTAGTTTCTCTATAATCCAAGATTCATTAGTTAATGTATTCTTATTGAGTAATTATGCGGCCTGTATTGCGATTCTGCAGGACGGGTCAACTGTAAGCATTTCGTTATGCCGTGATACTCCACGATAGGA
>JAJDXD010000053.1 GCA_022823405.1 Gammaproteobacteria bacterium | reverse complement strand
GACGCGCATATATGCCACCGGCATTGACAACGTGTTCACATCGAATATCCCCTTGTTCAGTTGCTACGATCCACTCGCTATCGGATTGAAATTTGATACCTGTTGCCCGACAGCGTCGTATGATTTTGGCACCGCGTGATCGTGCACCGCTAGCCAATGCAGTGGTAACTGATGATGGGTCCACATGACCATCATCGGGAGTGTGAAGACCTCCTACAACGCCATCAAGATTGTAGAAAGGGTGCAACTCTCGAATTTGAGACTTTGTGATCAGTTCGATTTGAACTTGTAGCGATCGAGCGACGCTCAGGGTGTATCGAAGCCAATCCATTTCATCCTCGCTGTATGCTAGACGAATTGAGCCGCAGTTATTCCAGCTTACAGCCTGTCCGGTTTCCTGCTGAAGCTGGCCCGCGTACAGCCTGATGTTGTATTCGACACACTTTCCCAGGTTGATGCTGGAAGTAGAACGGGTGATTTGACCGGCTGCGTGCCAGGTTGACCCCGAGGTTAACTCTGCTTTTTCCAGCAATACAACATCGTTCCAACCTTCTTTGGTGAGGTGATAAGCCAGTGCACAACCCATTATTCCCCCTCCGATAATGACTACTTGAGCAGTATCGGGAAGCAAATTGGATTCAGCTGGTAATTGGTTTTGCAACAACGAAAATCGGATAAAGCACGTCACGAGAAAAACGCGCATTATTAACGAGATTAGTCAATAGTGAAGTACTTTTTTGTAAAAAATTTAAGGTTAGTAAAAAAGTTTTTTTCAGTGCGATTGACAGGTTTAGCGAAGTGATTGTAAGATATTGTTATTAAAGGATTCCATAAACTCAGTGGATCTAGTATTCGTTGAGACTGGCGTTCACCATAATCGTTGAAGAATTGTAAAATCTGAGGGTAGCTATTGCTTTCAACCATATTCTCCGACGTTGATGAATTCTCAATCCGAACTGACTCGAAATTTGCCACCTCGGTACTATACCGAACCGGAAATATTGGTGAGAGAACGAGAGGGTGCGTTATCTAGTACCTGGCAGTATGCCGGCCATGAATCACAAATTTCTGAAAGAGGAGACTACTTTACTTTTGAAATCGCAGGACAGGGTCTATTTTGCGTCAGAGACAGCGAGCGGAAGATTCACGCGTTTTTCAACGTGTGTCAGCATCGGGCACACGAACTGGTTACTGGTGTTGGCAACAAACGCGTCATTGTCTGTCCCTATCATGCCTGGACCTATAACCTTGACGGCCAGCTTCGATATGGCCGAAACCTGTCGTCTGTACCGGGACTCGACATATCAAAAATTTGTCTGACTTCCGCAAAACTCGAGAATTTTCATGGCTTTCTGTTTGTGAATCTGGATTTCGAAGCCCGCTCTATGGAAGAGTGGTATCCAAATGTACATGAGGAAATTCGAGAGTTTGTTCCACAAATCGATCGCTTAAAACTATTTCGAGTAGAAAAGCTGGTGGAAAACTGCAATTGGAAGTTGTCAGTTGAAAATTACTCTGAATGCTATCACTGTCCAATCAATCACAAAGCTTTTTCAAACGGTATCATCAAACCGGAAACCTACGATATTCAGCCACAGGGATACTGTCTCAGGCACACCACTGAATGTCAGAATCTCGACAAAATGAGCTATCCGATCAATCTTGAAGCGAATGCCACGGCGGGACAGTACTCATCGTGGTATCTTTGGCCCATGTTTTCGTTTCAGGTGTACCCAGGTAATATTTTGAACACCTATTGCTGGCGGGATATAGATGTCGACCATGTTGAAGTGCAGCGCGGATGGTTCTCAGTTGATGGAGAAGATTCCGAAGTTGTTGATGCTTTGGCTGAACAGGATCTGCAGACCACGGTTGCGGAAGACATTCGGTTGGTTGAATCTGTACAGCGGGGTATGCGAAATCGAGGCTATCGGCCAGGACCTTTGGTAGTCGATCCCAAAGGAGGCGTTCATTCTGAGCACTCAATTGAAGTGCTACAGGAGTGGATGCGAGCCGGTATTCAAACCCAGTAAATACTTATTTTGCCTTTAGGCTAATTTTCACCAGCCATACTGTTTCATTGAATCTGACATGGTTGTGGAACAAAGACGTCATTCTGCTCAGTCATCAGGAGGAATTGATGGACAAAGAACTATTTCAGAAAGGTCTTGAGGCACGCAAGGCTACACTTGGCGAGGAATATGTGCAAAAAAATCTGGATGCAGCCGATGAATTCAATCGTCCTTTCCAGGAAGCCATGACTGAATGGTGCTGGGGATTTGGTTGGACGGATTCAACAATTGACCCAAAGACGCGTTCAATGATGAATCTGTCAATGATCGGGGCACTCGGCAAAATGCACGAGTGGGAAATTCACTGTCGTGGTGCGCTTAGAAATGGCGTAAGCAAGGAAGAAATTCGTTCCATAATTCACGTAATTGCAATCTACTGTGGTGTTCCGCAAAGTCTTGAGTGTTTTCGTGTCGCCCGGAAAGTACTTGAAGAAGAGGGACTGTTGTAGGCATAGCGTTTTCTCTTCAAGTGCGCGATGGCATAACCATGCGCTGTTGTCATTTGTGGAAAACTAATCTGTTTTAAATTTCTGCTGATACTACTGGAAAATAGCAATGAGTGGGAGACAGGTCAGTCGAGTTTGCTCTGATCGTGGCGTAAGCCAAAGACCCAGCGTTCCTGAGTTATGTTTTCCAGATAGTGAAATGGACGGTTATTGAGTCCAACAAATCCAGGCCCGGGCATTAGTACAACATCGCCTGGCAGATTCGCAATTTCTATTGCATTTGTCTTATTTCGGTCGTCTGCTATATAGAAACGACCAAATCCTTCCAAAACAAAAAGACAAATTATGTGCCGATAGTCGGTTCGGTCTCTGTGAGGCGTGATTCCGCCGCTCTTTAGTTCATATTTTTGAAGCATGACGTCATTGAACACGACTGGAGCCGAAAAATACGAGTGCTCAGAGATGGCTTCATCAAAATGCTGCTGAAATGCAACCACCAATTCAGCGAAAGCGCCATCACTCTTTAGTTGATCTTGGAGCAACATGTCCTGGTGAACGAGGTTGTTCGGAGATCCAACCGTATTTTTGGCTGGCCGAAGCGGATACTTTTTTGCCTCTTCCAGCATGATGTTGCGAAATTCTTCAGTGAGAATTGGAACTGAGATTGAACGAACGTGCTGGAGTATTTGAACGGCACGTCCAAGTATCTCTGGTGAAGATGAAAACCAAGAA
>JAJDXD010000079.1 GCA_022823405.1 Gammaproteobacteria bacterium | reverse complement strand
GCTGCGCGGGTTCAGGCAGCTGGGCAAAGTGATCGAGGGGGTGAAATTCAAGAATGGAGTCGAACTGAATTACAATGACACCGACCAGGTAGCCGCTTGATGATCACTTCCCGTCACGCACTACTTTCGGGCATAACTCCTGTCGTGCAATTCAAATCCAAAACCGTAGAATTTTAGGTGAACCATAACATTGGATACTTCTACAAAAAATACTGCGGTGATTGACTATGACTGAAGCCATCGTAATGCATAGATACCGTGGATTGGTGGAAAAAGTTGTGTAAGAATTCATAATTGACGAGATTCGTGTTAGTCAATTTACCTGTTTTTTAAAACCATAATTATCCAGTTCTTGCAGACAACAACTGGAGTTTTTATTGAACATAATGCACAGAAGCCCAACGCAATATAAGGAGAATTCATAATGCAAGAAGGCGAGAAAAATATACAGACCTGGTCCCAGTTCAACACTTCCGAAGGTGAAATCAGGCAAAAGCTCGGGGATTATTTTGCCCCTAAAGGTCTTTATGACAAAACCAGAAGCATGCCATTTCTCGGTAGCGTTAGCTGTAATGTCGATAAACTCGTGGCAGGCGAATGGACCGAAATCGTACTGGATTATGAAGTGGGAGCTTCTGGCATCGCTGATGGTGCCTGGATTAAGGCAACTTTTAAATTTTATTCCGACTGGGCACTATTTCAGACGGCTGATCCAAGTGCAGCAAATTATGTTTCTGCTGAATATCAGGCCGGCCCACTGTGTGAAGGACAAAGCCCAGCGACAGTTCAATCGCTTAAGGTTCGATTCGACCAGAAGGGTCATGAACGTCCATTTCAAAAAGCAATCATCGTAGACACTGTCGATGGCTTTTTGAAACCCGGAGATCACATTATTATTCGACTTGGAGACCGAAGGGGCGGCGGTCCAGGTACGAGAGTTCAAACATTTGTCGAAAAAGGATTCCAATTCCGCTGCTATATCGACCCACTTGGCACGTCTCGCTTTTGTGCCATTCCTGGTGATGTCGTAATCGATATAGTGCCGGGTAGACCAGCTCAGCTGGTAATGGCCGCGTCACGTATGCTCCGACCGGGTGAACCCATTGTATTAGGGGTTCGCGCCGAAGACATATGGGGAAATACCTGTTTCAATGAAAGCGTTGATGTGCTGCTCACCGCTTGTTTGGATGGTAAACAGGTTTACCAAAAACAAGTCTCGCTAGCGCGTCAAGGGTGGGCTTTTGCCGAAATTTCCGACCTACCCACCGATACACTGGGAGAACTTGCAGTAACTGCCGCCGTGATCAGTGATGAGTCTGTCAGACACGCTGAATTTTTTATAACAATTGACGATTCAAGTCCTTGTCCGCGCCTGCTTTTTGGCGATTTGCATGTTCATTCCGACAACACTGTTGGTACGAACGACACAGTCTACAATCTCACCTACGGGCGAGACATCGCCCGACTGGACTTTTTGGGCTACACTGCAAATGACTTTCAGATTACCAAGGCCAACTGGGACGAAGATGTCAAACTCATTCACAGCTTAAATGAAGATGGCAAGTTCGTTTGCTATCCGGGTACTGAATGGTGTGGCAATTCCTGCGCCGGAGGCGATCACAATGTGGTGTTTTTACATGGTAAGACACCGGAGTTTCCGTTTGATGCCAAGGGTAATATCGCCCGTTCATTTGAGTGGAACGAAGACATGGATAGCGAAACAATCCAGCCTGGTGCTTGGCCGTTGGAAGAGTTATGGGGCACCTATATACACGACCCGGAAGGACACCTTATCATGCCGCATGTTGGAGGACGTCGCTGCATTATGGATTGGCATCATCCAGTCATGGACCGGTTGGTTGAAATCACATCGGCCTGGGGGCACTTTTCCTGGCTTTACCAGGAAGTAGCGGCCCGGGGTTATAAGCTCGGTGCCGCAGCCAATGGTGATGAGCATCGTGGTCGTTGCGGCGGCGGTGTACCAGGTACAGCAGTTTTTGGAACCAAAGGTGGAGTAACAGGTTTAATCAGTGATTCACTGGACAGAACGTCAGTAGGTAGCGCGCTAAGGGCTCGTCGAACCTGGGCGACAACTGGGGAACGAATTGTCGCGCTCAGTTGGTCCGGAAACCACCTGATGGGTGATGAAATCGAGCACAGCGGCGCTTTCAATTTAGAATACCGTTTTCTCGGTGACACAGGCTGGGATGACATAGCTTTATATGATCACACAGGACTTATTGAGCAACGTAACCTTCAGGCCGAAGCTGGGTATTCAAGCCGTCGTGTTCGCGTTCGAATTGGCGGCGCACGTATTCGAGACCGCTATCGGTGGGCAGACTGGCGCGGTACGATTGACATTCGAAACGGTGTGATTAATTCATTCAACGCTTATGGTTTTGAACATATAGAAGAAACTCTATGGCGGTCCGGACCAACGACGATTGAATTTCGTACGGATACCTACGGCGATACGGATTCATTTGAAATGGATATATCCAATCTGGAACACGCATCCATCCGGGTATTTGGAACCATTGACGGATATGTTAAGGTCGGCAACCCTCTTGATGGAAATCCCTTTGTCCATTGCCCTGATTTCGATTTTCAGGTCAGCGGTGCTGAACTAATGGAAAAAGGTCGTGTACGGATGGAATTAGGTGGTGCGGAAATTTTTGTAGCCATAGAACGCATATCTGATTCGGCCATGTGCCGAGATGTCAGTGGCACTTTTGAAATAGAACCTGAAAATGGACCGCATGGATTTCGACCAGTTTACTTGCAGGGCACTCAGGTTGACGGTGCAACGGCCTGGACATCGGCTATGTACATCAAGTTTTCTTGATATTGTTCGCTATTCAAGTTGTTCTACCGTGCTGTCTTTCCGAAGGATTCGAGTCCGCTAGCGAGATACTGAAGTTCTTCTGCGGTAGATTGACAGTTGGTATTTCATTTCAGTGTGGAAATCTTCCAAAGCACTCGATAATTGCTTTGTACACAGCAGCATAAACCAAAAACTCATTGCCACTGGCCCAATAGGTCTGGTGATCTTGACAGAAGGATCAATTACGATCCGTTGATGATCTCAAAATGAAACTGCGCTCATCTAAATGATTGACTCGGTGACAGGTTAAGCGGTCAACCTGTCGAGGGAAATTGTAAGGGTAAGACTGTGAGCTGATCAAAAAAGAGCAATGCCTGCACAGAAAGAGCCTAGGGAATATTCCAGCAGCCAGCACGCAAGCCACAATTTAGATTGAGTCGCCTGTGCGCGTAAATCATCATGGCTCGGGGATAATGAACTCAAATATTCCATAATCTAAGCCAGATATAAAGCCCCAATTCGTTCTTTTCATCGTATCGACATTACACCTTGTAATCCGGGAGGATTCCATATCACTCTTCTGTTTACGGAAATTCTCCAAGTCGACAAATCTATAATGCTTTGTGGTTCATTTTCCCTAGTTAAATTGACAGATTAATGAAAATCGGAATAGTTAAAGAGCAGTATTCTCGGGAGCAGCGTGTAGCACTAACACCTGATTCGATACCCAAACTCCAGAAAATGGGATTTGACGTATTGATTGAAACCGGTGCAGGAGTGTCGGCAAGTTTCAATGATTTGGCCTACGAAGAAGCAGGTGCCACGGTCGTTTCGAGCGCAGAATCTATTTTTCACGATGCAGATGTCATTGTGAAAGTGCGTGCGCCTGATGAATCAGAACTCGGCCTTCTTCGCGAAGGTCAAAATCTAATGAGTTTTCTATGGCCAGCGCAAAATCCTGAATTACTTGAAAGGCTGGCCAATAGTGGTGTGAATGCAATTTCAATGGATGCCATACCACGTATTTCCAGAGCACAGAAACTTGATGCACTGTCTTCTATGGCAAATGTCGCCGGCTACCGCGCGGTTGTTGAATCTGCCAGTCATTTTGGACGGTTTTTTGGTGGGCAGATCACTGCAGCCGGTCGAGTACCACCTGCAAAGATCATGATCATCGGAGCCGGAGTTGCAGGCTTGTCTGCAATCGGTGCGGCAACCAGTCTCGGAGCAATCGTTCGCGCCTTCGATACTCGTCCTGAGGTGAAAGAACAGGTTGAAAGTATGGGGGCTGAGTTCTTGGACTTGGATTTTGAAGAAGAAGGGTCCGGTACCGGTGGTTATGCGAAGGTCATGAGCAAGGAATTCATTGAAGCCGAAATGAAGCTTTTTTCTGAGCAGGCACGGGAAGTCGATATCATCATCACAACAGCACTTATTCCTGGACGGCCTGCACCAGAACTCATTACGGAAAAAATGGTACGCAGCATGAAGCCAGGTAGCGTCATTGTAGATTTAGCGGCTGAGCAAGGCGGAAACTGTGCACTCACACAACCAGATCAGGTCGTTATCGAAAACGGTGTCAGCATTATTGGCTACACAGACTTTCCAAGCAGACTACCTGCTCAATCGAGCCAACTCTATGCTTCCAACATCGTAAATTTCATTGATGATCTCTGTCCCGAAAATGACGGCACACTAGTGCTCGACATGAATGATGATGTTATTCGTGGTGCGACAGTAACGTTAGATAGGGAAATCAAATGGCCTCCACCTCCTGTTGAAGTTTCAGCAGCTCCTGTACAAAAGCAGGATTCATCGACTGACGTAGAAGCGACAAAAGCACCGCTGAAGAAGAAATTTCGACTGGCTCCCTATGCATTTATTCTGGCACTGGCATCAATACTCGGTGTCGGAGCATATGCACCGCCTTCATTTCTCGCTCATTTCACTGTATTTGTATTGGCAATTTTTGTTGGCTGGCATGTTATCTGGAATGTGACTCCTGCGTTACATACGCCATTAATGAGCGTTACCAATGCCATTAGCGGCATCATCATTGTTGGCGCACTACTCGAAATTGGTGCTGTGAACCCTTGGGTGAAAGCCTTTGCAGCAGTATCAATTCTGATCGCTTCCATCAATATTTTTGGTGGATTTTTCATTACCCGAAAAATGCTCAAAATGTTTCAGAAGTAAATGTTCGACGGATTTATCAACTCACTCTATATCATCGCTTCGATATTCTTCATCTTAAGTCTTGGCGGCTTGAGTCACCAGGAATCCGCCGTACGCGGGAATGTTTTCGGCATTCTGGGCATGATTCTCGCAGTTGGTGGGACAATTGCAGCTAAATCTCTTGACAATATTGGTGTTGTCGTGGGCATGATGGCAGTTGGAGGTGTGATCGGCATTCTGGTCACCATGAGAGTCAGAATGACCGCAATGCCGCAACTGGTTGCGATTCTTCACAGTCTTGTGGGACTTGCCGCGGTTTTGGTGGGATTTGCCAATTTCATTGAGCCTTTGACCGAATTCGAAGGAACCGAAAAGTTGGTTCATGAAATTGAAATTTTTGTTGGTGTATTTATTGGAGCTATTACCTTTACTGGCTCAGTTGCGGCATTTGGGAAGCTTCAGGGATTAATTTCCAGCAGTCCATTGATGCTTCCGCTACGACACTGGTTGAATCTTGCCATCGTGATTGTGTGTATTTGGCTAGGAGCCGAGTTTCTCACCGCGGATTCACTTGTGTCTGGCACGAATTTTCTGCTTATCATGACGCTGCTGGCATTTATTTTGGGACTTCATCTGGTGCTTGCGATTGGTGGAGCTGATATGCCTGTTGTTATATCGATGCTGAACAGCTACTCTGGCTGGGCAGCGGCGGCAACCGGATTCATGCTTGCGAATGACTTGCTGATTTTAGTGGGCGCTCTGGTCGGAAGCAGTGGTGCGATTTTGAGCTATATCATGTGCCGAGCCATGAACCGGCATTTTGTCAGTGTCATTATGGGTGGGTTTGGAACGACCAGCACAAGTTCAGTTTCGGGTGAATCAGGCGGTGAAATTTCTGAAATCTTTCCGGATGAAACTGCTTCGCTACTGAACTCGTCAAAGTCCGTTGTCATTGTGCCTGGATACGGCATGGCTGTCGCTCACGCACAACATCCAGTGGCTGAGTTGACCCGAAAGCTGCGCGATAAGGGCATCACTGTTCGATTTGCCATACATCCGGTTGCGGGCAGAATGCCAGGACACATGAATGTTCTGCTTGCAGAGGCGAAAGTTCCCTATGACATCGTGATGGAAATGGACGAAATCAATGAAGATATGCCGGATACAGATGCAATTCTGGTAATAGGTGCCAACGATATTGTCAATCCTTCTGCTCAGGAAGATGACGACGGCCCGATCGCGGGGATGCCTGTCATCGAGGTGTGGAAGGCCAAGCATACTATTGTACTGAAACGAAGTATGGCCTCTGGTTATGCGGGTGTCGATAACCCACTTTTCTATAAAGAAAACAATCGCATGCTATTTGGCGACGCAAAGGACAGTATTGACAAACTGGTCGCTTTGGTTGACTAGTCATTCAAATTCCTGATGTGGTATTGGCATTGGGTTTTTGAAGACCCTATAAATAGTGGAATCCTAAAGGCAGAAGCACAATTTCCTGTCTGTGTAAATCTCTTGGGTTGCCTGTAGGAAATGCATCCCAGTTGCCGATGAATTATGAAATCAGCCTGACCTACCAAGACTATTGTTCAAGATCAGCATCTGGTGATTTTCCTAATATCAAGCCTAGTTTCATATGGTTGCAATACAATTGACTTAATCAAAGTTCTGAAGAATTCTCGATAACCTGAGGAAATGTGAAATGAAATTTCGAACAATTTTTGTGCTACTTGCCAGTCTATTCGTAGCCAGCGCGGCGCACGCCGAAACGTCAATTAAGTTTGCCAACGATTGGAAATGGGAAGGACCAGCAGCACCGCTACTGTTGGCATGGGACACCGGGCTTTATTCAGCCGAAGGACTTGATGTTCAGATGGATACTGGTAAGGGTTCTTTGGATGCCATCCCCAGAGTCGCATCAGGCACTTATGAAATGGGCAATGCAGATATCAATTCATTGATTAAGTTCCGGGACAAAAATCCTGACCTGCCTGTTAAAGCCATTTTTATGATTTACAACGCTCCACCCTTCGCCATTGTTGGCCGCAAATCACTTGGAGTAAATACACCCAAAGATCTGGAAGGCAAAATTTTAGGTGCACCAGCACCAGATGGAGCATACGCCCAATGGAACGCTTTTGTTAAAGCCAATGGCATTGACGCCAGCCAGGTAACGATCGAGAACGTTGGTTTTCCTGTCCGAGAACCGATGCTGGCTCAGGGTAAAGTCGACGCAATTACCGGCTACGCTTTTTCATCTTTCATCAATCTCAAGGCCAATGGCGTCCCGGAAGACGATATTTCAGTATTGCTCATGCGAGAGCACGGACTGGACCTATACGGTAATGTCATTCTTGTCAATCCACAGTTTGCGGAAGAACATCCGGAAGCAGTCAAGGGATTCTTGAGAGCAACTATTAAAGGGTTTCAAGCAACCATTGCTGACCCGGCAAGCGCAGTAAAGCATGTCATCAATCACAATGATGTTGCTCGGGAAGAAGTTGAACTGGAGCGACTGATGATGGCACTCAATCAGAACATCGTTACCGATGAGGTGCAAGCAAATGGTTTGGGTGGGGTGGTGATTGAACGACTTCAACGTTCAATCGATCAAATTGCTGATACTTACGAATTTGAAAATCGCCCTGCGGTTTACGACGTATTTGACTCCAGCTTTCTCCCCGACCCATCAGAAAGAATGGTGCCGTAATCTCGGTGGAAACTTTCGTCGATATCAGTGATGTTGCACTTCGATATACGGGAAGAGCTGGCAGCCAAGATACATTAGCTGTTGAACACCTTAATTTAAAAGTCCACCGCGGCGACTTCGTCGCCGTAGTCGGTCCATCAGGGTGTGGCAAGTCAACTTTAATGAAACTTGCCACCGGATTGCACTTCCCAAGTGCGGGAGTGGTTCGTCTGGATGGCGAGGTAGTCAATGGGCCAGTTTCTATTGCTGGCATGGCATTTCAGAATCCTGTCATGCTGCCCTGGCGGTCCACGCGGGACAATGTCCTTTTACCTATGGAGGTTGTCGATCCTCACCGCAGGCAAATTCGGACGAATCGCACCAAGTACAAACTGCAGGCGGATGAAATACTGGCATCTGTTGGATTGGAGGGAGCGGGTGATCAGTATCCCTGGCAACTGTCCGGTGGAATGCAACAAAGAGCCTCACTGTGCCGGGCTCTCATTCATGAACCAGAACTTTTGCTGCTGGATGAGCCGTTTGCAGCACTTGATGCGTTTACTCGAGAGGAGTTGTGGTGCGTAATCAGAGACCTGCATCAGGAAAAGCAGTTCACCTGCATTCTTGTCACTCATGATCTAAGAGAAGCGGTATTTCTAGCGGATACTGTTCATGTAATGAGTGCACGTCCGGGCCAGATCATCGTGAGTCGTACCATTCCAATTCCCCGACCCCGTTCCATAGAGATAACCTACGAAACTGAGTTTGCTGAATTAACTCATGAGCTGCGCGGCCACATTGCAGAAGCCCGAGGATAGTCATCATGCAAACTAAGTCTGCTGGTATTGCGAAATTTGACTGGGTTAGAGCCTCACCCTGGCTTTGTACCTTTGGTTTGTTCGTGATTTGGGAGGCTAGCGTTTGGATGTTTGGCATTCCATACTACATTTTGCCGGCACCCACCCAAATCGGATACGCCATGTATGAGTTTTCTGGCGCATTGTGGTTCAATTCAATTCAGACGCTTTGGACTACATTACTGGGCTTTGCAATGGCCATCGTATTTGGTCTTTTGCTCGGATTGTTCATTGGCTGGGACAAGCGAATTTATGCGGGACTTTACCCACTGATGATAGGATTCAACTCGATCCCGAAGATTGCTGTTGTGCCTATTTTGGTACTATGGTTTGGTGCAGGATGGCTTCCAGCAGTGCTCACTGCTTTTCTGATCTCATTCTTCCCAATTGTTGTTAATGTTGCAACGGGTCTTGCGACCATTGAGCCTGAAATGGAAGATGTATTGCGTGCACTGGGAGCGAAGAAACTTGATGTGATGGTGAAAGTTGGAATTCCCCGGTCCCTACCCTATTTCTTTGGCGCACTAAAAGTCGCAATCACTCTCGCTTTTATCGGATCAGTACTCTCTGAAACCATTGCGGCAAATTCAGGTATCGGACACATGATGCTGACAGCTCAGGCAAATTTTGAAGTTCCATTAGTATTCGCATGTCTGATTGCGCTGGCGGTTGAAGGGATTGGCATGTATGCAATCATGGCTGGCCTGGAACAGCGTATGACCGGTTGGGCTCATCGATCTGGATTCAATCGATAAAACTGAAACTTCGATTCCTGTTAGAAGTTCGCTGAGTTCAGTCTGGTCGGCTCGCCTGTATCAATTGAAGCACTTACCGTCTGGGTTTGAACACGAATGTCTTAATCCTTCAACTTTGAATGTCAGCAGGTTTGACATTAAGGGTGTAGCATCAGAAATGAACTGGTAGACCCCGGTGTTCTCTGAAACGATAGCTCGCACATTCAACGATTTGATGCAGCAGCCAGTTCAGCATTGCCACTGCCATCACAGAATTTCAGAATACTTCGCCCTTCTCAGAGAAGGTTCGGTTGAATGAGAGGATCATGGGATATGAAAGATCATTTGTGGTCAATGGCGGAGAGGGAGGGATTCGAACCCCCGGGAGGTTGCCCCCCAACGGTTTTCAAGACCGCCGCTTTCGTCCACTCAGCCACCTCTCCAAACCTTAATATGAATATTGCGAGATTCGCATGAATCTCGCAATAACTGCAATGCGCAGGCAGAAAATCTATATCAAGTCGACGGGATACAATTGAACCCTTTTGACTGCCGGACTCCCACTGTGAAACAATTCCAATGCCTTCTCAAACCAAGCAGAATCTGCTGTCGACTATATCTACCGCGGTTGAAATATTATGATTCATCTCCATATTTTCATAAGAACAGTTTCAACAGTTGATTGAACTTTCTACTCACTACGAATAAAATAGTAGCCATTATCTGTACATCTGTGAGGATTTTGTCTCATGAGGTTAAACACCCAAGTATTATCACGCCCCTCATCTAGTATCCAAGTCAACCGTGTTTTGAGAAACACGTACATTCTGCTGTCAATGACGCTTTTATTCTGCGCTTTGGTTGCAGGCCTCTCAGTGGTATTTAACTGGCCCTATCCAGGATTGCTCCTGACTTTGGCTGGATATTTTGGATTGCTATTTCTCACCTCAGCATTTAGAAATTCAGCTCTGGGATTAGTGTTTGTTTTCGCCCTGACAGGGTTCATGGGTCTGACACTTGGTCCGATCATCAGTTATTACCTGACCGTTATCCCTAATGGTGACCAAGTTGTAATGACTGCTTTTGGTGGAACCGGTTTGATCTTTTTTGGACTGTCTGCGTATGCGCTGACAACAAGAAAGAATTTCGCTTTCCTGGGTGGAATGCTATTTGCAGGAATACTGACTGCGTTCGTTTTGTCCCTGGTAGCTATATTCTTTAGCTTACCGATTCTTTCGATCGCTGTGTCTGGAATGTTTATTCTGCTTATGTCAGGATTAATTCTGTACCAAACCAGCGCAATCATTCACGGTGGCGAAACGAATTACATCATGGCTACAGTGACGCTGTTCATCAGCATCTACAACCTGTTCATCAGCCTTATCCAAATTCTTGGTATTTTCGGCGGCAGAGAGTAGTCTAAGTCAAATTCTGAATTAAACCATCAGCCGCCGTATGGCTTTGTCGTACGGCGGCTTGTTCTTGATGAAGGGTTTGTAGTCGATATGGATTCGTCAACTTTGACGAATCATTGAACGCACCACAAATTGCCTTGGCAGCAGCAATGGTTGTGAAATAGGCAACTTTACGCTTTAGAGCCTCTTTTAGAATAGTCTCAGAATCTGCCAAACTTGTGCGCTTGCGTGGGACGTTGACAATCAAATTAATTTCGTTGTTCTTCAGCATGTCAACTACATGAGGGCGCCCTTCTCTAACCTTGTTTACCCGTCTAATTTCAATCCCATGGCTACGCAATAGATCAGCAGTCCCTTGAGTGCCAAAGAGCTTGAAACCCCTTTCCTGCAGCGCCCGGCCTACATCCACTAAACCTTCCTGATCATCTTCTGATACGCTCAACAATGCATTACCGCCATCAGAAATTGTAAATCCGGTTGCGTGATAAGCCTTCCAATACGCTTCACCAAATGTCTGCCCTATGCCCATAACCTCGCCAGTGCTTTTCATTTCCGGTCCAAGTACGGGTTCTGCGCCGGGAAATTTCTCAAACGGAAACACTGCTTCCTTGACGCTATAGAAATTTGGAATAAGTTCTTCCGTTATTCCCTGATCAGCAAGTGATTGCCCTAGCATGCATCGAGCCGCTATCTTAGCCAAAGGAATCGATGTGGCTTTTGAAACAAATGGAACAGTTCTGGAAGCTCTAGGATTAACCTCAAGTACATAGACATCATCACCTTTCACAGCAAATTGAATATTCACTAACCCTAACACATCAAGTGCAAACGCAAGTTTTTCGGTTTGCTGACGGATCTCATCTTGAACTGAATGAGACAGGTTGTAAGGTGGCAGTGAACAGGATGAGTCGCCTGAATGTACGCCAGCGAGTTCGATGTGCTGCATGATTCCACCGATCAGAACACTTTGTCCATCACAGATCGCATCAACGTCAACCTCAATTGCGTCACTTAGAAACTTATCAAGCAATACTGGTGAATTGTGTGATACATCGATTGCTGCACCCATGTACTGACTTAATTGATCTTCGTCTCTTACAATTTCCATCGCACGCCCACCCAGAACGTAGGAGGGTCTGACGACCAAGGGGTAGCCAATTGACTTTGCAGCAAGCAACGCATCATCAACACTAACAGCAGTTGCATTGGATGGCTGTTGTAATTTCAATTCTCTAATCAGAGCTTGAAAAAACTTACGATCTTCCGCCTCATGTATGGATTCTGCGGACGTTCCGACAATGATTACATTTTCTTCTGTCAACTCTGCTGCCAGTTTCAGCGGTGTTTGTCCGCCATACTGAACTATTACGCCATTGGGTCTTTCGACGCGACATATTTCCAGTACATCTTCAATCGTAAGAGGTTCAAAATAGAGTCTGTCTGAGACGTCATAGTCCGTCGATACTGTTTCTGGGTTGCAGTTGACCATAATGGTTTCGTACCCATCTTCCCGAAGCGACATCGCAGCGTGTACGCAGCAGTAATCAAATTCAATTCCTTGTCCAATTCGATTGGGACCACCTCCCAGAACGACAATTTTTCGATTTCCAGTCGGATCTGATTCACACTCTTCTTCATAGGTCGAGTACATATATGCTGTCGGTGTATCAAACTCTCCAGCACATGAGTCAACTCTCTTGTAGACCGGGTGAATGTAGTTGGCAACTCGGATACTGCGAACAAACTGCTCGTCTGCTTCGACTAGATCAGCAATTCTTTTGTCGGAAAACCCTTTTTGCTTCCAAGTGCGAAGTAATGAATAATTTCCAGCCTGACCGAATTTCTTAATTTCCAATTCAGTTGAGACAAGATCTTCGATTTCTGCAAGAAACCAAGGGTCTACCCCTGTCAGTCTATTTATATTTTCAACACTAAAGTTACATCTTAGCGCATCTGCGATGTGCCACAATCGCTCGGCACCCGGGACTCTTAACCGGGCTCTAAAATAGCCGTCTAGATCTCCTCTCCCTTTTCGTTCGTCACTCAGTAAAGGTTCAAATCCAAAAGTGCCGATCTCAAGACTTCGAATCGCCTTTTGCAAAGATTCCTGAAAAGTTCTGCCAATCGCCATTACTTCACCAACCGACTTCATTTGAGTCGTTAAGGTTGAATCCGAATGTGGAAACTTTTGAAAATCAAATCGTGGAATTTTGGTGACGATGTAATCAATTGAAGGTTCAAATGAAGCTGGTGTTGCGCCGCCAGTAATATCGTTCTTGAGTTCATCCAAGGTGTACCCGACTGCGAGCTTTGCTGCAACCTTAGCAATTGGAAATCCAGTTGCTTTTGAAGCGAGCGCGGATGATCTCGAAACTCTTGGATTCATTTCAATGACCACCATTCTGCCGTTTTTCGGATTGATTGCAAACTGAACATTGGATCCGCCAGTATCTACACCAATCACTCGCATGATCGCGATGCTTGCATCTCGCATTCGCTGATATTCCTTATCAGTCAGCGTTTGAGCAGGTGCAATCGTAATCGAGTCGCCGGTATGGACTCCCATAGCATCAAAATTTTCAATTGAGCAGACGATAATGCAGTTGTCGCAGCGATCTCGAACAACCTCCATTTCATATTCTTTCCAGCCTGCGATACTTTCTTCAATCAGAAGTTCGTTGGTAGGCGAAGCAGCGAGTCCGCGCATGCATATCTCGGTAAATTCGTCCTGGTTGTACGCGATACCACCGCCGGTTCCACCGAGTGTGAAGGATGGACGTATGATTGCAGGAAAGCCAATTTCATCTAAAACGTCATACGCCTGCTCTATGCTATGAGCCAAAGTACCCCGAACCGATTCAAGTCCGATTTGATCCATGCAATCACGAAATTTTTCTCGATCTTCCGCTTTGTCTATCGATTCCCTCGTTGCGCCAATTAACTCGACACCGTAGTTTTCCAATATCCCCTCACGCACCAAATCCAAAGCACAGTTCAGCCCTGTTTGCCCTCCCATTGTGGGCAGTACGGCGTCTGGCCGTTCTTTACGGATTATTTCTGCTACCGACTGCCAGCGTATGGGTTCAATGTATGTCGAATCCGCGAATTCTGGATCGGTCATGATTGTGGCTGGATTTGAATTAACCAATATGACTCGATAGCCTTCACTACGCAGGGCACGACACGCTTGTACACCTGAATAGTCGAATTCACACGCCTGTCCAATGATGATTGGACCAGCACCGATGATTAATATTGATTCCAGATCAGTTCGCTTGGGCATGTCTCAATCTACCGTCTTTATGTTGTTGCATCAACTCAACAAACCGGTCGAAAAACTGTGCCCCACAGTCGTGTGGCCCGGGACTGGCTTCTGGGTGCCCTTGAAATGAAAATGCTGGATACTTCGCGTGCTGAAGACCCTGAATCGTACCGTCGAATAGCGATCGGTGCGTTACGATAAGGTCGTCAGGCAGACTCTCATCATCAACTGCAAATCCA
Organism: Gammaproteobacteria bacterium; assembly: GCA_022823405.1. Taxonomy (GTDB): domain Bacteria; phylum Pseudomonadota; class Gammaproteobacteria; order Arenicellales; family JAJDZL01; genus JAJDZL01. Next base: position 2,106 of record JAJDXD010000079.1, on the reverse strand, counting down.
TGGTTCTGACTGGTAATCATGATTTCGCCTGTTAACAAATCTCTGACTGGGTGATTTGCTCCGTGATGGCCATATTTCATTTTCTGAGTTCTTGCACCAGCCGAAAGCCCAAGCAGTTGATGACCTAAGCAGATACCGAAAACAGGAATTCCACTCTGAAACATTTCTCGAATAGCTTCAATTGCATATACACAGGGTTCGGGGTCTCCTGGGCCATTTGACAAAAAATATCCATCAACATCTTTATCTAATGTGGCGAAGTTCGTTTGTGCCGGTACAACGGTGACCGAACAGCCTCGGTCCGTCAGCATGCGCAAGATATTCTGTTTAATTCCAAAATCATAGGCAATAACTTTAAATGATTTTCTATCAGGGCATTCAACATTATTCGACTCTTCGTCAAACATTCTGTACGATCCAGCTTTCCAGTCATATCTCTCTTTTGTTGACACGACTCTGGCTAAATCCATACCCTTCAATCCGGCAAACTTTCGTGCGTGTTCAATCGCTGTTTCATGGACATCGTCGCCACACATCAAGCAGCCATTCAATGCGCCTTCAGTGCGAAGCAAACGCGTTAGTTTTCTGGTATCTATGCCGTAGATTCCAGAAACGTTTCTTGCTTTCAAAAACTCATCTAGAGAATATTCTGAGCGCCAGTTACTGACCTGTTTTGGAAGACTCTTTACAACCAGTGCAGACGCGTGTAAAACATCTGCTTCGACATCGATGTGATTTGCACCCACATTACCAATTTGCGGGTGTGTGAGTGTAATGATCTGGAGGGCGTATGATGGATCGGTAACGATTTCCTGATAACCTGTTATTGAGGTATTAAAAATAACTTCACCTATGGCCGTATCCGCACAGCCAAAAGAATAGCCTTGAAAAATGGCACCATTTTCAAGTGCCAGAGTTGCTTTTTCAGTCAATCTTTGCCTGCCTTTCAATCTGCCTCAGGTACAGAATGTGAACCACACTCGCAGATTGGCAACTGTGATCGGGTAAATTGCATTTGATTTATTCCCCGGAATCTGATAAGTTAAACGTCTATGGACTATCTAGAAGCTCAGTATTTCTGTGATTTTCCGCTAAGGTTGCATCCCGTCAGCGAACTGTTCATGAATTACTACAATGAGGGACGCATTACAACGGCGGAATTCCTTCGTTACTTTTCTCTTCCAAATTCGGACTACATCGAAATGGCATTCTGTTATGTCAGCATGATCCTATCTGTGCCTCAATTCGGCTAATCGTCAGCACTTCCGCTACATTCAGTCCAAATTCAGAATATCTGACATTCCATAAAATCCTGGTGGTTGTTCCGCCACCCACTGCGCTGCTCGAACTGCACCAGCGGCATAGGTCATTCTGCTGTTTGAACGATGTGTGATTTCAATTCGCTCACCAGCACCGATAAACATAACTGTATGATCACCAATAATATCGCCGCCTCGAATAGTTGAAAATCCAATTGATTTTCGCTCTCTTTCGCCAGTCCTACCATGTCGGGAAAACACACCATCCTCTTTCAGTGTACGACCGAGTGCATCTGCGACCACTTCCCCCATTTTCAGTGCGGTACCTGAAGGTGCGTCAATTTTGTGCCGATGGTGAGCCTCAATGACTTCTATGTCTACAGAATCACTAAACGCCTGTGCCGCAGTCTGAAGCAGTTTCAGACACACATTTACACCAACACTCATATTTGGAGCAAATACGACTGGAAGCGTCTGAGCCGCTTTGTGTAGTGTTTCAAGCTGACTATCTGTTAATCCTGTTGTTCCGATCACAATTGGTTTTCCGGCTTCTACACACTGTTCCGCATGTATAACCGTTACTTCCGGGAGTGTGAATTCGATCAGTACATCAAATTCATCCTTTGAGAATTGATCTGTGATCGACACATTCTGATTTTCAATCCCTGCTATTGCACCTGCATCTTTGCCCACTGATGGATTATCTTCGTATTCCAGAGCCATTGACAACTGAACGCCATCTGTCAAATGTACTGCTTGTACAAGCGTTCTACCCATTCTGCCAGAGGCTCCTGATATTCCTATTCGCAACATATTCTTGATTTCAGAATTAAACTACCGAGTTCTG
>JAJDXD010000141.1 GCA_022823405.1 Gammaproteobacteria bacterium | reverse complement strand
GCAGAACACGACCACCAAAAGCATCTCGAATCAAATTTTCGATATTTGAAATCAGTTTTTCCCGACGTTTGCCTGCCGGCAGAATTTCCGCACCATACAGTAGCTCCGCTTCGCTAACTGTTGAGATGAACAACGTCTCGGCTGGCTGGTCAGCAACCCATTTCTTAACATCTGGATTTGGGAACTTACAGATTAATTCCGATATCACATTGGTGTCGATCAACAAAGACACAACCGTAAAATCACTCGAAGCAAGGAGGTTTTCGTCCTACTTCTCGAGTTGGCAACTCCAACTTCACCCCATTCTTTGGTCCGAAATAGAATTCAGCAACATCAGCGAGATTTTGAGAACCTTTCTTTTTACTAACAGCCTCGCGCAGAATCAATCGTGCTTCTTCTTCCATTGAGTGACTGTTTTCAGCGGCGCGCACCCGCAATAGCGTTTTAACGTCTTCATCAAGGTTTCGAATCGTAATGCTTGCCATAACCTAGTCCTCTGATCAGCCATTCCGTCCAGTCTTCACAATGATTTCAATGCAATCATTATGCCATTGAGCTGCCAGACAATCAACAAGTTTGTTAGTTCACACAATCTAAACAGGTGATAGCTCCATAAAAAACCCAATCTGCTAACGAGGCACTGCCTCAAAGTATCAAATACATGTGCGGGTTGAAGTTCGATACTCTATTGGAGATAGGGGAAAGAACTACGGGGGATATTCCAGCACGGAAACGAAACTACAAATGACCGCTTCAAGCAGTAGTGGGGTATGATTGACCCTATCCAATCTAACCCAGATGCTGTCATATATGACAAACCAAAACTATGGTGGGCCCGGAAGGACTCGAACCTTCGACCAATGGATTATGAGTCCACTGCTCTGACCGACTGAGCTACAGGCCCAAAACTGAATCTACAAATATCAAATGATCTCTATCAGCCCAAATGTCTTTATCAAATCAACGCTACTTATTTTGTTGATAATACTTGACAATAATTGCTGCAATTTAACAGATTGATAGAACATTTTCTCAATGGACTATTCTGTTGAGAATCTGTTATCAATGAATGTTTCGACCTTCCTTAACGTTTTTCTTCAGCATATCCTGGTCCCGCAAACGTTGAAGAAAGTCTTGTAATTCTTCATCATCTAGAGTGTGATCGGATTGCGAAATTTTCAATTGGTTCTCTTGCTTGATGATCCGTTCTTGAATCTTCATTACGATCCCTTTAAACTTCTGCTCAAGTTCAGCTTCGCTGTAGTTATCTCTAGAAATGGCAAATAGTTTGACCTGTGCGAAGTAGTCTGTGCCTCGAAACTTTTCTACCAATGAAGCTGTATTCAGTTCGGGATTTTTCTGTACAGTCTTGAGTACTACCACCAACAGCCTAATGTTCGAATCACGTAGTTTTTCTATCCCCTTGAGTTCCGTCACATACTTAACAAATTGAGGGTACTGAATGAGTAATGAGATAAATTGTCCTGTCAATGAGAAATCTATACTGGCGGCCGGTTTAGACCTTGATGCACTGTGCTCAGAGGTAGGTGTTTCAAGCACACTCTTGATAGCTGATTCTGACAAGCCAGTGCGAGTAGCAAGATCTGACAGCATCATCTGACGCAACATTCCCGGTCTCAGCCCAGAGATAACCTTTCCAAATTCTGCCGCAAATCTCGCTCGACCGTCTGTACGACTGATGTCAGATTGCTCAAGCAACGTTCGAAAGATAAACTCCGCAATAGGTTCACCATTCGACATCCTTTCCCTATATGCTTCGCCACCTTCCCTTCTGACCATTGAATCGGGATCTTCTCCCTCCGGTAAAAATACAAAACTCACCAGATGTCCGTCTTCCATCACTGGCAAAGTCGATTCAACTGCGCGCCAGGCAGCTCTAACACCAGCTTCATCACCGTCAAAACAGAATACGACATTGTGAATTGTGCGAAGAAGCTGTTTGACATGACTTGGAGTTACGGCCGTACCTAGCGTCGCGACTGCGTAATTTACACCATACTGCGCCAGCACAATAACATCGGTATAACCTTCTACAACCAATACTTTCTCTTCAGTCTTGATCGCTTGAAGTGCCTTCTTGAATCCAAAGAGTTCATTGCTCTTTTTAAAGAGTATGGTTTCTGGAGAATTCAGGTACTTTGGCTCACCCTCACTAATGACTCGACCACCAAACGCAATCACCCGACCCCTTCGGTCCTCAATCGGAAACATCAGCCGTCCTCGAAATCGGTCGTATACACTGTCCTTTTTAACAACAATGAGACCTGCTCTCTCTAGCATGTTCAAGTCGTTTTTAGTCTTGCCATACTTGTTCTGTACAAAACTCCATTCGTTCGGTGCGAACCCTAGCCCGAATTCTTGGGCTGCTTCAAATGTGATTCCCCGTTCTTTAAGATACTCCCTGGCTGCAGCAGATTCAGGATTCTTGTAAAGTTGTCGCTGATATTCTGCATTGATCTTTTCCATTAACTCCAGGAGCTGTGTATACCCTTCCTGCTGATGTGACTGGACATAACCCTTGGGAACTTCCAAACCAGCGATTGATGCGAGTTCTTCGATTGCATCAAGAAACTGATAGTTTCCGTAATTCATCAAGAATTGAATTGCTGTACCACTCTCACCACAGCCGAAGCAGTGATAGAACTGCTTCACTGGACTAACATAAAACGAAGGAGTTTTTTCATTGTGGAAGGGGCAACAAGCTTTGTATTCCCGACCAGCCGGGGTAAGTGGAACCCGACTGTTTATGACATCTACGATGTCAATGCGCGACAGAAGTTCCTGAATGAAATTTTTTGAGATATGGCCTGCCACAAAGAAGTCGCTCAGTAACTAATCGAGAATTATTATCGGTACTCACACTCAACCCATTTTAACAAAAGCATCCGCTCACAAAACAGGCAGAAACTGAAAATCCCTAGATTCGGAATCGCGCACTCTTCGCACACGCGAAACCATTGCAGAGAACAGATTGAATTGGACGATTGCTGGCTAATCAGTACAAGCTAGCCAACAATTTGAGGAATTAGTAAGACCGCTGACGGAAACCGCGCTGTCGCTGCATACGCTTTTTCTCGCGTTTGACCGCTGCGGCTGCTTTTCGCTTGCGAACGCTCGTTGGCTTCTCGTAATACTCGCGTTTGCGAATTTCACTGAAGATACCCGCTCTCTCACATGAGCGGCGAAATTGTCTGAGGACAACATCAAATGGTTCGTCACTTCGGACGCGAACACTTGGCATAAAAGAAAACACCTCCTGCTGTAAACATCGGCTCAATCCGAATCGATTTCAAGTGGACAGGTCATTATACAGTCGCACAATTAATAGAGTATTGATTAATTATCCGCCACACGTCAGTGGTTCACAATTTGATAAATTATTGCAAACAATTATTGATTATCAACACCATTTTAGGTATGATGTTCTATAAACATCAACATTGGGGGAAATATTTGCTATGGACAAAATTGATCTTGAAATCTTGAACTGTATTCAACACGATGCAAACTTATCTGCCGGACAAATCGCAGAGCGTGTAGAACTGAGTACGACTCCCTGCTGGCGGCGCATCAGGAAACTTGAACACGACAACGTTATCGTGTCCAAGGTTGGACTCCTTAATCGAGACAAACTTAATCTAGGAATAGATGTCTTTGTTGCCATACGCACCAACCAGCACAACGCTGCCTGGCTTGAAGAATTTGCTAACGCTGTCATTGAATTTCCTGAAGTGGTCGAGTTTTACCGAATGACTGGAGAGATCGATTACCTGATGCGAGTCGTCGTCCCCAACATCGCCGAATTTGACAAGTTCTATAAACGCCTGATTTCATCCGTTGACATCTACGACGTGAGTTCCAGTTTTGCCATGGAGAGGATCAAGTACACAACCGCCCTGCCACTCCAATATGCGCTGGAGGAATAGCACAACCGATCATTTTGATAAAACTTTTTGAGTTATTTTCTTCCCCTCCCACTGACTGAAGGAGCCCGTTGAACGTGTCTGAACCACTTTGGCAACCTGACTCCGATTCATTAGAACAGGCCAATATCACTCAGTTCGCCAAGCGAGCAGGCTCCCGCTACAACATCAGCCTAGACACCTTCGACCAACTTCATCGCTGGTCCATTGACGATTCCGAAGCCTTTTGGCAGGAAGTCTGGCAGTTCTGTGATATCCGCGCGTCCAAATCGAGCAGCACCATCGTTCAAGACAAGAACGAAATGCCAGGCTCGCGCTGGTTTGTGGATGCAGAACTGAACTACACCGAAAACCTGCTTCGAAAAAAAGACGAGACAATAGCAATCATTTCCCGCGGCGAAGGTAAACGCGACCGAACCATCTCATACAGTGAACTGCATTGCCAAGTGAACAGACTGGCACGCGCGTACAGGGAACTTGGGATTGAACCCGGCGACCGGATTGTCGCTTACATGCCGAATATTCCTGAAACGGTCATATGTGTGCTAGCTGCAGCAGCCTGCGGTGCAGTTTGGTCATCCTGTTCACCGGACTTTGGTGCTCAGGGAGTCATTGACCGTTTCGGTCAAGTCTACCCGAAAATCCTCATTTCCGTTGATGGCTACACCTACAACGGCAAAAAATTCGATATATCCGGGAAACTGAAAGAAATACTCGAAAACCTGCCTACCCTTGAAAAACATATTTTGGTTCCATACCTCGATGCACAAACGTCACACAGCTTGGAGGGTGCGGTCACTCTGGAGGAATTTGTGGCAAATTGTTCCGCTGACCCGATCCAATACCCACAACTACCGTTCAACCACCCACTCTACATTCTGTTTTCGTCTGGAACCACTGGTAAACCCAAATGCATTGTTCACGGTGTCGGTGGCACACTAATTCAACACCTGAAGGAACACCGATTTCATGTCAACCTCAAGCACGGAGATAAACTGTTTTTCTTCACCACCTGCGGGTGGATGATGTGGAACTGGCTGGTCACCGCACTGGCATCAGAAATAACAATCGTTCTCTACGAAGGTTCGCCCTTCCATCCCAAACCTGATGTGTTTTTCGACTATGTTGAACAGTATGGCATCAACCATTTAGGCATTTCTGCAAAATTCATTGACTTCATATCCAAGTCTGGCGTACGCCCGATCGAGACGCATGATCTGTCTACCCTTCGCACACTGATGTCCACGGGATCACCACTGAATCCAGAGGGTTTTGATTACGTATACGACTCTGTCAAGAAGGATCTCTGCCTGTCTTCTATATCCGGCGGTACGGATCTGATCTCCTGCTTTGTTCTGGGCAACCCAACCTTGCCCGTCTGGAGAGGTGAAATTCAATGCCGGGGATTGGGCATGGATGTTGCTGTATTTGATGACAGCGGAAAAGAAGTCCCAAATGGCACGAAAGGCGAACTTGTCTGTCGAAATTCGTTTCCATCAATGCCAGTTGGTTTCTGGCAGGACGAAAACGATTCGAAGTATCGGGCAGCATACTTTGAGCGCTTTCCGGGTAACTGGCATCATGGCGACTATGTCGAACTTACAGTCCACGGAGGGATGATCGTTTATGGCCGTTCTGATGCAGTCCTCAATCCCAGCGGCGTGCGCATTGGAACGGCTGAAATCTATCGCCAAGCTGAACAGATTGACGAAGTGATTGAAAGTCTGGTGATCGGACAGCGCTGGGATGGTGACACCCGAGTGGTACTTTTTGTTCGCCTTCGAGAGGGTCTCGTTCTAAATGACAATCTGCAGACAAAAATCAGGAGCATCATTCGGATCAATGCCTCGCCGCGGCATGTACCAGCCAAAATCATTCAGGTCGCGGACATTCCGAGAACCAGGAATGGAAAAATTACTGAAGTTGCGGTCAGAAAGCTAGTTCACGGAGAATCGATTGATAATATTGAGGCACTGGACAACCCGGAAGCTTTGGATATTTATCGAAATATTCCTGAACTGCAGACCGATTGAGAATTCTGCTGTCACAAACTACGACGAGTTGGTATCGTCGCGACTAGCCGACCTCAAGCAACTCGTGTATTCTCTAAAATCTCCTCGTTAAGCTCAAAACCAAGTCCTGGCGCACTGCCGAGGTCCATGTAACCGGTGCCATCATGCATCACAATTTCTGTTAGCATGTGATCACGGACTTCCAGTCGCCACTCAGGCGGATCAATTGCATATTCCAGATAGGGAGGTGCCCCGGTACCCGCAGCAAGGTGAGCATTTGCCAGGAATCCAATGCCATTTCCCCAGGTGTGTGGGCTGAAGGTGACACCATAGCTTTTGGATTCTCGAGCGATATGCGAAAGACCAGTAATTCCACCGAAATAAACACAATCTGTCTGTAGCACATCGACACATCCGAATGACATTAAGTGACGCAGTTCATGGTATTCCTGATTCATTTCGCCACTTGCAATCAGCGGTGCCCCCGGTATCTCCCTCAATTGTTGAAGCCCCTCAAAGTCACCACGGTGCAGCGGCTCTTCCAGCCAGTAGATATTAAGTTCACGGGTCATTTCAATCATTCGCCGAGCTTCGTTAAAGGTCCACCAGGGTGAGATGTCCCAGGGCATCCGCCATGCTTGATTGGCATCGACCATAATCTCAGTGTCATCACCGATCGCCTGTCGAACGGCTCGTAGTGCTGCAGCATCTTCTTCAGGCGATCTTCGGGCAATTCGGAACTTGATCGCATCAAATCCCATTTCCTTCAATAAAATTGCCTGTTCTGCTAACTCGTCCGGGCCTCGGACAGTACCGGTCGATGCATACAATCTCAGTTTGCCTGAGTCTCCACCCAACAACTCGTATACAGGTTTATTTTCGACCTTACCGCGCAAGTCCCACAGCGCCATGTCCAATGGCCAACACCGCGATGCAAATAATGAAATGCTGTCCAAAACTCGATTATGACGCTCAAAATTGAATACTCCTTCACCAATGAACAAGTCTTTGAACCGATCGAATCCAATCATGGCGTCTCCTGATCCGATGCCAACTGTCCCATTGTCGGCGGTAACCCGAACAACCGTCGTTTCATATGTCTTTAATGGTCTTGGGTCCCATGAGGACGGAAAAGCCGGATCAATTTCCAGTTGATGACGTGAAATTTCGATGTTCTCTATCAGCATAGAATTCAATTCCTTGTATTCGGAAAGATTTGTTGGGTGAGTGCTTGATTTGACTACAGCACAGTTTGAAGCAATTTAGAGATTTGCCATAAGTGTAGCGTAAAATTTTGCGAAAATCTGACTTCCATAATCAATATTCAATGTCTGAGGTCCGAACGTCAAACTCCACTCTCCGGATCATCGTGATAATTCAACCCATGCTATGCAGAATCAGGTAATAAACGTCGAAGTCTGGCGCAGTGAATCCAGCGGGTCATTTACCAGCTACAAGGTTCCGCGGCTGGACAAACAGACGATCCTTGACGTTGTCACTTATATTCAACGTAAGCTCGACAACACTCTGTCCTATCGCTACTCGTGTCGAGTTGGGATGTGTGGCACGTGTGCCATGACCGTCAATGGTGTGCCGCGCTGGACCTGCAGAACTCAGACCTCGATCTTTGACTCGTCCGATCGCATTCGGATCGAACCGCTACAGAACTTTCCTGTCATCAAAGATCTTGTCGTCAACATGGATCCGTTCTTTCAAAAATGGAAATCGGCCGGTGGCGCGTTTAGCGGTACCGATCAAGGTAAAGATGACTTCGCCAGAGTTCGACCTGACAGCCTCGCTCGTCAAGTCGCCGACCAGGCGATCGAGTGCATTGGCTGCGGTGTCTGCTATTCGGCCTGCGATGTTGTCAGGTGGTCGCCTGATTATCTAGGTCCAGCAGCATTGAATCGAATCTGGACACTCTATAACGACGAGCGT
>JAJDXD010000003.1 GCA_022823405.1 Gammaproteobacteria bacterium | reverse complement strand
GACTGATAGCTGCTCTGTTTGGAGGGCGGCGGAATGTGTCAGCATCCGCTGAAGTCTCGGACACCCTCCAACAGGGTTTTATTTTAATACTATCAATTAGATACAAGACATTCTTCTCTGAACAACGGGACAGCAGTGATGTCAGGTGAATACATTGCTAGTTTTTCTGCAGCCAGTTTGAATTGTTCTTTATCTGCCCCTTGCTGAATATAAAGTTCGGTTACAACTGATCCGCTACTTTCAATCAGGAATTCCTTGACGATTCGATTAATCTCATGCGCATATATGTAGTCTGAACCAACCATTGCAAATCTTTTCCCGTACTTGTTAAACAGCATTTCCACGAGTGGTATCACAGTTTGGTTAGGTGTAGCACCTGTATACACAATATTTGGTGAGTACTCGAATCCCTCGTAAAACGAAGGGTAAAACAGCAACGCGCCGTGACGTTCAATGATTGGAAGTACTGCTTTACGAATACTTGAAGAACAGCACCCAAAAATTACCGATACTTGGTCCTGGGTTAGCAGTTTGTTTGCTAATTTTCGAGAGGTAATTGGGTCTGATTTTGGATCGTCAATGATCGGTTGAAGCAGCATTCCGTCAATACCGCCACCTCTATTGACTTCTTCAATTGCCATCAGGGTCCCTTTCAGGTGCGCTAGTTCGGTCACAGACATTGGACCGCTTTGAGAAAACAGGACGCCAATAGGAATGTAAGAATTGTGATCAGTTTCGCCCAATTCACTTTCCAGATCAGGCATTTGTATCTCCAGTAGTAGCGATGGCCATCAAAGGAATCGAATTCAACTCGGTACTAAATTATGCCAATCGGTAAGAGCTTGATACCTTTCGGCAACTGAGAGAATCGTATCTTCGCCAAACGGGGGTCCTACAAACATCAACCCTATCGGAAGTCCTCGCTCATCAAATCCGCATGGAATCGAAGTGGCTGGCAGGCCGGTAAAGTTTGCTATCCACGCTATCGAAGTCATAGCGTCTTGTGACGTTATTGTTGAGTTGTTAACCTCAAGCTCCCTTTGACCAATTCGTGGTGCAGTTACCGGGAGCGTTGGCATTACAATCAGGTCATATTGATTAGTGAGCTGACTGAATCTTTGATTAAATACAGCGCGATACTGTTGTGCCTTAAGGTATGTTGATGAAGATAAACAGCGACCGGCTTCGACTTGAACTCTGACATTGTCAGAATACAGATCGGCAGATTCCGCAAGAAATTTTGCATGATAGGCAGCGGCTTCACAGTGGAGTATGATTTTCCAGGCACCAAAGCCAGTTTCCAGTCCTGTAAAGTTAACCTCATCCACAACGGCTCCATCTTCACGCAATACAGCTAATGCTTGCTCCACTGATTCTGTGACAGCGTCATCACAGAGGATTTCACTGCTACGAAACATAGCAATACGAAAACGATGACCTGAATTTTTTATTTTGTTAGCGGAACAAATTCCGTATGTAGTTGGGCACTTGGGATCGAATCCCGCAATGACATCGAACAAGATTCTAAGATCTTGTGCCGACCGAGCCATAGGCCCTCCAATATCAAGCGTCCATGACAACGGTAGAATTCCAGTACGACTGACGCGTCCAGCAGTAGGTTTCAATCCACTCACACCACAGGCAGATGACGGAATTCGGATGGAGCCTCCAGTATCGCTTCCAAGTGCTGCAGGCACCATTCTAGCCGCTAAAGCAGCGCCAGAACCACCACTAGACCCGCCTGTAATGTGGTTACTGTTCCAGGGATTTCGGGTGGCTCCAAATGACGATTCTTCGTTGGTCGCTCCATATGCCCATTCGTGCATGTTGGTTTTTCCAATAATGACTGCACCGGCACTTCGCAATTTTGCAACCATTGTCGAATCAAGCCCAATTGGATTGTCCGGGTAAATTTTTGAGCAAGCTGTAGTCGGATAATCTGCGGTCAGATAATTGTCCTTGACAGCAACTGGAATTCCATGTAGCGGTCCGCTGATTTGACCTTGTCCGAAATGCAAATCCAGCTTCCGGGCGGTCTCCAATGCCAATTCTGGGTTGAGTGCTACAAAAGCATTTGTGGTTTCCTGTGTCTTTTCGATTCTGTCAAGACACGAGCTCACTAGCTCAGTTACGGAGAATTCACCGTGATGTATCTTACGACTTAGTTCAGCAATCGTGAGTTCGTATAAATTACTCTTTTCCACTTCAATCACACTTAACTTTAACACGAAATCCAATATCGGGTTCTACCCAAGAGATTCCATCAAGAGATTCCAAGGTATCGTGAGCACTATTGAGTATTGCCAGGACCTGATTCAATTGTTCATCATTCAACTCGTCCCATCCCAATTGTTTTCGATACTGGACTAGGTTTTCTTTTGTCCACATTGTCATTTTCAACTCCTTTCACACTCCTAGCAATTCGTGAAGAATTGTTTTGTTTTCAATCAGTTCGTCTCTTGTAGTTTCATGTGAAATCGAACCATTGTTCAATATGTAGGCGCGCTTTGCAATCGAAAGGCAAAAGTCAAGATTTTGCTCTGCAATCAATATCGAAAGCCCCCGTTCCTCGTTTAGCCGTTTCAGTTTCTCACCAATCTCTTCAATAATTGATGGTTGAACACCTTCTGTTGGTTCATCAAGTAACAATACTTGGGGTTTGGTTGCCAGAGCCCGCGCGATTGAAAGAATCTGTTGTTGCCCTCCACTTAAAGTACCAGCCAAAGCCTCTTTCTTTTCGGCCAAAATTGGAAAGTCCTCAAATGCATCGTCTATTGACTCATGGCGGTTATGCCCACATGCCAAAGCCGCTACAGCGATATTTTCGGGTACGCTCAGCCGAGGAAATACATAACGTCCCTGCGGCACATAACCGAGGCCCATCTTCACCCGCTTGGAAGTGGATTGTGGTAATGTGTTTCCATCAATTGACACTGAACCGCCGAATGTGTCCACTAGCCCCATCGTGTATTTCATCAGCGTAGACTTACCTGCTCCATTGCGACCTAAAAGCGCCACAATTTCTCCTTTACTCACACGTAATGAGCAGTCTCGAATGATGGTGACTCTTTTGTAGCCACCATTAGCATTAGAAATTTGTAACACTTTCCCGCCTTCCAAGGTAAATGTCGAGAATTCGCTCGTCCTTCCTTAGCTCATCAATCTCTGCTTGGGCGAATACTGCACCTTGATGAAGGACAGTTACTTCCGCATCCAGTGTTCGGACAAAATCCATGTCGTGATCAACAACCACAACGGTTGCCGTTTTTGCCATCAACCGCACCAACTCAGAGAGTTGCCGTTTTTCTTCCTTTGACATGCCTGCAGCAGGCTCATCCAATAGAATGACCGATGGTGCAAGACACAGTACCATGCCAATGTCCAGCCACTGTTGCTCTCCGTGAGAAAGCGTAGAAGCCAGTCGAGTGGATATCTCTCGCATATTAAGAACGTCCAACATTTCGTCGGAAACTTGATCTGCTCTTTCTTTATTCAGCCCATTCCCATAGCCTGCTATCCACAAATTTTGCTTGACGCTTAGCTCATCAAATACCTGCGCTGTTTGCATCTTAATGCCAAGACCCAGCTTAACGCGTTCGAACGGATTGATTTTCGTAATGTCCTGGCCCGAATACAGCACCATGCCGGAATCAGGTGCGTATGCGCCAGTACAGGTTTTTAGGTAAGAACTCTTGCCCGCACCGTTCGGGCCAATAATGCACCGCACCTTCCCGGGTTCAAAGACCTGGCTCACAGAATCAACGGCCAGTACACCACCAAATCTCTTTGATGTATCGACAGTTTTGAGGGTCGCATCTCTCTGTATCTTTGCTGAAGCCTGTAGTTTTTCAAGCAAGTCTAAATTGACACGAACCTGTGATGTCTGCTGCGAACGTTGATCTCTAACTTCTGAACCATCAAATATCCTTGCAAACACCGTCTGAATTCCACCAACGATCCCTTTGCGCAAAAATATTACAAGCACAATCAGACAGGCACCCATAACGAGAGTTGTTTGTCCACCAATAACGCCACCGCCCAACCAAAATGAAAGTCCACCCACAGTGAGCGCACCGACAAATGGGCCTATGAGTGTGCCCAATCCACCCACGAGGACATAGATTGGCACCAGTAAGGCTTCTTGCACGCTGAAGATTGATGGATTGAGGTAATTCGCCCATGCTCCAAATAATCCTCCGGCAATGCCAGCAATCGCGCCCGCCAGCATAAACATGAGGGTTTGAAATAGGCGGATGTCCAATCCTAGTAACTCCGCTTTCACGGCATCCAACCGAATTGAATCGATAACCATTCCGAAGGGTGAACGAACAATAAACGCAACGATCAGATAAATGATCGCCGAAATTACGATGACTGTAAGAAACATCATGTTTGGAGAAAGCGATGAAGCATTCTGGTCAAAACCCAACACGAATCCTGGGATGTTTGACATGCCATTGTCTCCACCGACAACGGCTTCCCCAATTTCAGTAGTAAACGAGAGCGTGATCGTCCAAACGATCAAGGTGAACGTGTAGGTCAAAATCGTGCTCTGAAGCGATCCCATTCGACCATAGAAAATAAACCACCCAACCAGCGTGGCGAGAATGGCGCCTGATATCGCGCCAAAGGGCAGCGCCCATATTAGTGAGTTCCCTGTTAATGGGGCAAAGTTGATCGCCGCAATACTTCCGACATAACCTCCAATTCCGTAGAACGAGGTTTGTCCCAGACTCAATAATCCTCCGCGACCCCAAACTAAATCCAGACTTAAACCCAGCAACCCAAAAATTATCCAGGAAGTTCCTACATATGCCAGATAAGGATCAATCCAAAATGAAGAGAGAGCGAGGGATATTGCGAATAACAGCGCAATAAAGATACTTGGGTCACTTGAACGCAATCTGAAATTGCGAAGCAGTGATGAAATGGAACCAGATGAGTTGCCCACAGTTAAGAACTCATAGTTTCAAACGCCAACGGCCTGATATTCCGAGAGGAAATATGCGCAGAATGGTGATTGTAAGCAGAAAGAAAACGATGTCGCCTACCACACTGGTCCAGAAACTTGCAGTGATATTTCCGACCATACCAAGCGTACTGCCCACTGCAACAGTCCCAGTCAGAGTGACAGGTCCGGCAGCAACAACAGCCAGAAACGCTTTGATGACGAATGCAAATCCCATATTTGGGGTTGCGGGAATTGCTGGGAGCAAAATTGCGCCTGCGAAACCAGCGAGGCCGGAGCCCAGTGCGAAAGTCATCGTATTGATACGTGCGGATTCAACTCCCACCGCTGATGCCGTTTCTCGATCTTGAATTGCGGCTCGCGCAGTGATGCCATAACTCGTTTTGGTCAACAGCCAGTAAAGGCTGCCGATCAAGACCGCAGCCACGAGAATCAGGAACAACAAATATACAGATATCGAATAGTCCCCAATTTGAACGTTTGAGATGGGTAAACCAATTCCAGGTGTGACGGTTCCAAAGATTAAGACTGCAGATTGATACAAAACGAGACTGAGTCCCCAGGTCGCAAGCAATGTATCAAATATGCGGCCATATAAGCGACGGATAATCAGCAGCTCGACAATACCACCGAAAATCGCAGTCACAATAGTGGCGAAAACAATTGCAAGAGGATATGGAACGCCAATCTGAGTCGCGAACAAAGTGGCATATGCGCCAAACATGATGAATTCACCGTGTGCAAGGTTGATGACACCCATCAAGCCGAACATCACAGCCAGGCCAACTGTCGCAATCAATAAAATCGCCGCACTGGACAGCGAAGACAGCAGTAGCGTAGCTAGAAAATCAAGTTCCATCGCAATTGAAGTTCCGAAATTCCCGAAATTAGAAAATCAGAAGGCGCGAGTAAATTTATCAGAAACTTACCCGCGCCGCAGTTACGTTAAATTTTTAAACTTCGATCACATTCGATCAAAGATCTGCAGGAGTAAAGTGCTCCGCCGTGTCGGGATTTGCTATCAGGTCGCAAACTTGATCTTCAAAACTCGGCGCTACCGATTCAAACGTCTGGATCACATCAAATCCATGAGTTCGATTTCCACGCACGATGTAAATGTTTTGCTTTAAGTGATGCGAACCAGGTTGCATAGTAACAGTCCCATTAGGTCCGTCAAATGAAATTCCGCTCTCGAGTGCTGCAATTACAGCATCGCTGTCTGTGGTTCCGGCCATTTCTACCGCCTTTGCCCAAATGTGAACAGCATTCCAAACGTCAGCTGCCTCGGAAATGATTGGCTCATCAAGACTGTAGGCGGCTTCCCACTTTGCTTTGAACGGTTCATTATTCGGTTCATCAATCCACATGAAATATTCTTGCGAAGCAACAATACCCTCACCGGCATCAGGTGAGACAACGACCTGTTGATTTCCTGATCCATAGTTGGTTGAAACGATTCCCATTTTTTCTTTCAAACCAGCTGCAGCAAATTGTTCCAGAAACCCGGTTTGGTTAGCGCCAACAGGTAACGCAGCAACAAAATTAGGCTTGGCAGCCTGAATCTTTTGAATTGTTGGTGAATAGTCTGTCACGGTTAATGCCAGAAAGTCAGAACCAACAACTTCACCCCCGTATTCTTTTGCATAGTGCTCAATCCAATGCGCAGAAATGGTACCGAAATTGTAATCTGGTGCCATGATGTAGATCTTTGGACCATACTCCTTTATCGCCCACTCAATCAGCACGCTCATTTGCTGAGAGGCCGAGGCACCTGTGATAAATGTCTGCTTGTCGCAAGCGCCACCTTCGTAAAGAGCACTATAGAAATATGGGATATTGTTCTTGCGAACAATCGGACGCATTGCCTCACGCGACGAACTCGTTAACCCTGCAAAGAGTACATCGATTTTGTCACGCAGAATAATTGTGTTTGTGTACTGAGTGAACTTTGCCAATTCAGATTGTGCGTCATATTCAACAACCTCTAGTTGTTGTCCCAGCACTCCACCATTTTCATTAATATTGTTCACAGCCAAATGCAATGCTTGGCTTTGCTGAATACCATAGATATTCAATCCGCCGGTAAGATCAAAAATCGAACCAACTTTGATTTCATCATCTGCCTTTACTTGAGCAGTCGCAACTAGAGAAATCGCAACAGCAAGCATGACCAGGCAGAAAAATTTGAACTTCTGAGACCTAACTCTCTCGGAATCTGGTATCAAATTGTTTTTCATAGCTAACACCTTTAGAAAACTAATAAATAGTCTTTGGGTTCAACAAGGTTGCTTAGCGGCACGCAATTTGCAGGCGTCAAAGTCTAAATCGGACGCCTATCGGATTGTCTGTAGCTTAAGGGGCAGGTTAAAAAAAGCAGCAAATTACCCGTCATACCCATCCACAAAATCGAACAGTCATCAGGCCGCTTTGCCACTTGTTTTCTTTGATAGCTCTTTTGCCACCAAAAATAACCTTCATCGGTTATGGATTTGCATTGTAGTGAAAACCCCCCTTTAAGTCAATGGTTGCAGCTTACTTGACCTAAACCCGACGAGCCTCATTGAATGTCTGTATCAAGCTTGTTTAGCCATTTGAATGCTGCAGGAAGAAACGGGTCCAAGAGACACCAGGGCGATTTAAGAGGTCATTTTCAGTGATTTGCTCAATTTCGCGTAACTCATAGTTCTTTATTAGTTGCACCAATTCTTCATCCGGGATGTCCCAGAAGCCTTCAACCACTTCATACGGGCCGTGTCGAAGTGTGATGTAAAGCAGTCCTTCTTTCTTGAGCAATCCCAATATTCTTTCAAAAGAAGGCTGCCGATCATAGTAAGGGAGGTGCATCCACACCGCACTCAGAATTATCACATCATATCGATCACCGAGTTTCCGAACTGCTTTCAGCTCTGGTAACTTGTCGTTAACCCAGGTAATGCTGTGATGTGGATGCAGTAACCGAGCCCTTGCACGCAATCCACTCGATGGTTCAACTGCGATAACTTTGTGCCCAAGTTCAGCCAATCCCGCAGCATCCCGACCTGAACCAGAACCGATATCAAGAATCGAACAGGGATGCTGGGGCAAGTGGTTTAGTAACGTTGCATGTAGATTTTGAAACTCTAGTTGTTCAAACTCCTCAGTGATGAAATCTGCATTCACCTCATACCACTCCTCAACCGTTGCGGTTGGAATGGGTCGTTTGTCTTCTAAATCCTTATCGCTAGAAGTTGTGGGGAATATCTTCGAAGTCATGTTCTGAGATAAACGCGCATGGTTGCCAATTTAGAATTCTGAAAGATTGAATTTGTTATTCGAAATTAAAGAAGAAAAATTTTCTCGAGAATTGCAATATATCGCACATCTTTGAACATAGATCAGCACAAGCTATCCCTACTGAGTTTGATTGAGAATTTCATGGTTAAACTAATCTACACTGAGTGCCCAAGCACCCAATTGAGAATCTGTAAAATATTGGCTTCGCCAGGTAGTTTGAAGTCTTGAATCGGCCTAACGCTTCTGCACAACAAATATTGAGTTGTTGATCGGAGAATGATGTTCGATGATTGGTCTGCTTCAAACTTGACCCAATTCACTGCAATCCAGTAATTTGCTAAATCAGAGACTTAGCTAATGATTCATTCCCGCTACGATTTGCAATTTGTCCGCAACCAGTTTCCGAATATAGGAGATTTGGCATTTTTCGAAAATGCCGGTGGTACTTATGTTCCCTCCACTGTTAGCGATCGTATTTATGATTACATGCGTCGCAACCAGGTTCAACCAGGAGCGTCATATGCCGCTTCAGCTGAAGCTATGGAACGGATTAGCCGTAGCCATCGCCAGCTTGCAGAAATGATTAATGCCAAACCAAGTGAAGTGATTGTCGGGCATTCAACGACGATGAACGTTTATGTGCTAGCCAATGCTTTAAGGCCATCTCTAAAGCCGGGAGACGAAGTTATCGTCACTAATCTTGATCATGAAGCAAATGTTGGTTCATGGCGAAGATTAGCTGAAAGCGGAATCGTTATCAAAGAATGGAAAATCGACCCTGAAACGGCTGATTTGGGTGGGCCGCAGAAACTCGAAAAGCTGCTGACTGACCGAACGCGTCTAGTCTGCTGCACCTGGTGTTCCAACATAACCGGAACAATTAATGACATGCGGGAGATTACTGAGCTCGCACATTCAGCTGGAGCACTGGTTTGTGCTGATGCCGTGGCTTACGCGCTGCACCGTGCACTAAATTTCAGAAACTCCAACGTCGACTTTCTGCTTTTCAGTTTGTACAAGCTCTATGGTCCACACTTGGGTGTATTGTGCGGCAAGCGAAATTTCCTGCTTAACCTGGAAAACCAGAATCATTTTTTCTTTACAAAGTCTGCACTACCTCAAAAACTCCAGCCTGGCGGCTATTTGCACGAAACAGCGGCGTCAATTGAAGGTATCGTGGAATACTTCGATCAGGTATTTTCGCACCACTACAAAAAAAGTGACGCTTCAATAAGTTCGCGCTACGCCAAAGTATTCGAACTATTCACTCAGCATGAGGATGAAGTAGCACGCCCGTTCATGGAGTTCTTGAACTCCAAAACCAATGTGCGGATTATTGGAATTCCTGAAATCGATTACACTCGTCGCGTTTCAACCATTTCTTTCACTGTCGGGGGCCAGCAACACAGCGATATTGCAGCAAAATTGGGTGAGCAGAATATCGGTATAGGAGTTGGAGATTTTTATGCAAGGCGCTGTATTGATGCGCTGAACCTGCATCCCGGTGGAGTTGTTCGCGTCAGTATGGTTCACTACAACAGTGCACAGGAAGTGATGCGATTGATCAAAGCTTTGGATGAAGTGCTGTAAACAACGCTTGTTGTCAGTTGACCACTCTTGAGTAAAACAATTGAATTAACTAAAGTGCGCTAAACCCCTTCTTGAATTCTGCGGCGCACACTCTCTCGCCATGCTGTCAAAACTCCTGCAGTGCCGATAAACACCATCCCAGCGATTGAGTTCGTGGATGGCCATGTATCAAAAAGTGTCTTACCCCAGAAGGTCGCGAAAAGAAGGTAGCTGAACTCCATCGGGGCGAGCCAACTGGCATCAGCAGTCTGGTAAGCCCGACTCAGGCAGAGGTTACCAGTCAGATTCAGTATCGCTGTGAATCCCGCAATTGCAATAACTATCCAAGTCAGTGTGGGCCATCCAATCGCAACAAACGGCATGCGTTCTTGAAGATCGAGCGGGAGTGGCGAAATACTCAAAAAAATGCAGCCAATCACGTTAAATATGAAGAACGTGATTCCAACTGCAAAGGCCATCGCGAGCGTATTCTCGAAACGACATGCTTTTCGAATGGTGAGAATACTGGTGGCATAGAAAAATCCAGCAAAAATTGGAAGGATTTGCCAAGGCGAAAAACCATCTTCCCAGGGAGACAGGACTAACGTTGCTCCTGCAGTACCCAGAATTAATGCGAACAAGCGCCAACGGCCCAGTTTTTCTCCTAGCACTGGGCCAGCGAGTAAGGTGACGAACATGGGATAGGTGTAGAGTCCCGCTCCCATTTGGGTAATTGTTAAAAATGGTGCACCTGAAAAAAAGCAGAACATAGCGGCTGTCATCAGACAGGCACGGAGGTAAACAGGGCCTGCGCGTAAGGGTCTGAGCAGATAAAGTCCGCCACCAACGAGCGCCAAAATGACCGCTAAGCTCAAAATTCCGACCGCCCTTACTGACTGAAACTGCCAGTATGAAGTCAAATCAGCGATGTCCTTGATCAGGCCATCCTGTAGAGCCAAGGCAAACACGCCAGCGAGCAAAAGCCACAGCGCTGTAAATGGACGATCTTTAGTGGGAACTCCGAAAAAAGAAGAGAGCATCGACTACCAATTACCTTCGCTAATTGATTTCAAATCAGTAGAACAGAATTTACAAGTGTCGAATTGGTCACCACCATCCCCCAATCCGGTAAAGATGTGTTTCTTTTTAGAAACCGACAGTCTGATGATGTCGCAAGTAATCAAAGGAATGTTACCTACTAAGCCATATACAAGTCTTCCATAGTTCCGCTTGGGAAACCTTGCATTTTGGTCGTAGTTTACTCGCTTCGATTCAACTCATTCTGCCAGATTTCAACCAGTTCAGGAGTAAAGAGGTAAAAGCTGATATTGATTCCATTCCACCTCACGTCTCTGCAAACCGTTAGCGAAATTTCAGCTGCTTCAGAGTAAGGGTATCCGTATACACCGCAAGAGATTGCCGGAAACGCGATAGAATTACACTGATGTTTCTCTGCCAAAGTAAGCGAGTTTCGATACGCTGAAGCAAGCAGGTTTTGAGGTTCGGAATCAATCGTATATCGCGGACCAACCGTATGAATGACCCAGCGGGCAGGAAGTCGACCAGCAGGTGTGATACGTGCTTCACCGACTGGACACCGAACATCGCCAACTGCTGGAATCTGCAAACAGTATTTCAGTAACTCGGGGCCGGCCGCCTTATGAATTGCACCATCTACGCCGCCTCCGCCCAGCATTTTCTGATTCGCAGCGTTCACGATTGCGTCTGTGTCTGCTTCAGTGATATTCCCCTGAACAATTGAAATATTGGAGTTCATTCTGATTGGTTCGCAAGATAACCTGGTAGTTCTTTCAGCAGAATCTTGCTACGAACGAAAAGTCCACTGCCACGTCCGATTTCTTTGTCTTGTTCGTTATAGACAACTGCTTCAGAAATAATCTGCGATCGATTTTGATTGACTACTTTACCTTCCGCTCGCAAAACCCCTTCAGAAACTGGTCGAGTCAGGTAAGTGTTGAAGGATGATGTCAGCATGAAGACTTCTGGTTCCAGTGAATTTGCAGCAAAAAACGCTGCTTCATCCAACATTTTGAAATAGATTGAGCCATGCAGCGCGTTTGCAGTATGGTGCATTGATTCTGAGATTGACATACTGACTGTGCAGATGCCATCACCAATAATCATTCTTGGTTTAAGATCTCGATTAATTAGTGCGGCAAGGTAAATGCGCTCAAGTCCGCGCCAATGAGCCTCTGCGGTCATTCCGGAATCTGGTCAAAGAATTCAACTGCACCCGTCTTGAGATGATATTCTGCGCCAGCAATGATGAGCTTTCCATCACTGACAGCAGATTCCAAAATAGTTGAGGTTGCGTACAACTGCTGTACTGAATGCTTGATATTGGCACGAATCGCGTTGTTGATCAGTTTATCCTGATTTAAGTTGGAGCCATTCGATGTTAGTGAACTCACCACGGGTGAGATTGCATCGACAATAAACCCAAGGTTTGGCGATAAATTCCCTGATGGTTCGCTGACTTCTTGAATGGTTGCTTTGACAGCACCGCAGTCGGTATGTCCCAATACGACGACCAATTCGCAGCCCAATACTGCAACTGCGTATTCCACGCTGCCAGTGACTGATTCATCAGTGATGTTGCCAGCGACACGAATGACGAATAAATCTCCCAAACCCTGATCAAACACCAATTCTGCCGGAACGCGGGAGTCAGAACAACCGACAATCACAGCGAATGGATTTTGACCTTTGGTCAGTTGAATTCGTCGTTTCGAAGAAATGTTGCCGCCATAGCTTTGCTCAGCAACATAGCGTTGATTTCCAAGAGTCAGTCTATTTAGAGCATACATAGCAGAATTCATTTTGATTAGCCTTTAAGTGAATCACTCTCATTTTATTGTCTTCAAAAGTGTCGGATTCGGAGATTAAATCCCTCAGTTGTCCTCCGTTTCACTCAATAACTGACCCAGATCAAAGCGCAGAAGTAGTTGCTATGCTCCTTATTCCAAAAAAGTTGTGCTGCTTCGCACAACAGGATTTGAATTGGTCAGATAGAACTGATTTGTTTGGCAATCTGAATTTCGGAAAACCCGAATAAACAGCAGGCGTCAGTAATTCCAGCGGTTCAGTGGGGAGGATTCCGACTATCCTGAATTTGTTGCACTCTTGACGGCCAGGTCGATCGGATATACGCCAAAATGTCCCAGATTTCATCATCCGTCAATGCATGACCAAATCCTTCCATACCACTTTTGATGTCAGTCAAGCCTAGGGTCGCAAAGTATGCCAGCCCACCGTATTTTGTGTAATCGAACAGCATCTGATTATCGTGGTGCCAGGTGTGCCCGGTTACATCATGTGGCGGAGCTGGCAGAACGCCGTCTGGACCCGGTGACCGCCAATCGGGCTGTCCCTCTAGATTCACCCCGTGGCATGAAGCGCATTGCTGTTCATAATGCCGTTGCCCGTTTTTCAAATCACGATTGTCTAGTTCATGAACCGCAAATCCAGCCGCGGGAACAAGAAGCAAAACTAGAAACAAGAACTTTTTCATGAAGAGTTATTACACAGTATGTAAGTATTAGGTGAATTGTATACGCTCAAATCAAAATATCAAAAAGTAGAGGTTCTAACCAAAGTTGAAACTCTAATTGAATCAGCAACATATATTAATCTGTTTCACTCCTATGAGATACAAGATGAACAGTCAGGGCACAAACAAAGCAAGCCTGAAGTGTTGGTGTGATTTAAGAATCGGCAACTTGGCAAATTTCACAATGTGTGAAAATTTCTTCGTTTATTATGGTGTAGTGGCATCGCTGAATCGCTGTTTGTAGCAATTCGGTCGCCATATGAGCTTTTAAATCCATCAAATGGAGGAGTTAGAAAATGCATGCAATTCTGAAGTTTGCAATTGCGTTCGCAAGCGCACTGATTATTTCACAATCCGCCTACGCGGCCGGTCAGCTCAATGTCTACAACTGGGGTGATTACATCAATCCGGAAGTCCTGACTCGTTTTTCTGAAGAGACAGGTATTGAAGTTTCGCTTGATACCTACGGGACCAACGAGGAGATGCTGGCCAAAATTCAATCGGGTGCAACTGGATACGACATCGTATTTCCGTCTGTACATATGCGTGACATCATGCAGAAATTGGGACTTCTACACGATGCCAAGGTCAACACATTGAATGGCTTTGAAAACATCGATCCGGCCAATATGATTTCCAAAGTTGATCCGGAAAGTTCTTTCTGCCTGCCCTATGCGTGGGGTGCCGTTGGAATCTTCTACAACAAGGAGGAAGCCGGTGAACTTAAAACTTGGGACGATTTTTTTGCATTGCCAGACAAGGGCAAGAAAATCACTATGCTGGATGATTTGAGAGAAACCATTGGCGTGGCTCTCATCAAGAATGGCCATTCAGTAAATTCAACGGATGGCGATGCGCTTAAACAAGCCGAAGCCTGGCTGTTGGAACGTAAAGATAAGATTTCTGCATTCAGTTATGACATTGTGTCACTGGTTCAGGCAGGGGATATCGCCGCGGCTCACTGGTATGTAGGTGCGACGCTGTACACGCTGGAAGAACCGGACAAGTTGGGCTTTGTGATTCCGGAAGAAGGTGCCACCATGTATCAGGAAGATATCTGCGTTCTCAAAGATGCACCAAACAAGGACAGCGCAATCAAATTTTTTGAGTTTTACATGCAGCCCGAAATTGCCGCACTCAATACATTGCAGCAGGTTAACGGCACCGCAAATGCTCCGGCTCGTGATTTGTTACCACCAGAACTGAAAGCGAATCCGAACACGAACCCGCCGCCCGAAGTGGTTGCCAAACTGCAGATTTTTGAAGATCTAGGCAATGATCTTCGAATGTACAATCGAGTCTGGACAAAGGTTCGTACCGCGCAGTAACGGGAACGGAGTTGAATGGACTCCATCGCCGAGGTCAGAGAAGCTGTTAAACGCTTTCCGGCACCCGAAGGCGGTGTCATCACGGCGCTTGACAATATTTCGCTAAATATCCAGCAGGGTCAGTTCATGACCTTGCTGGGTCCCTCTGGCTGTGGTAAAACGACGCTGCTGAGAGCGATCAGCGGCTTTGAGGACCTTGATTCGGGAGAAGTACGAATCGCTGGCGAATCAGTCGCAGGAGTACCGCCTTATCGACGTCCTGTCAATACCGTTTTTCAGAACTATGCGCTGTTTCCTCACTTATCTGTAAGCGGCAATGTAGGTTATGGACTGGATCTTGCCCGTGTATCAAAAACTGAGCGTGAACAACGAGTTGGCGAAGCACTGGAAAGGGTAAACCTGTCGGGGTTTGATCGACGCAAGCCAGCGCAGCTCTCAGGAGGTCAGCAACAGCGCGTAGCCCTGGCAAGAGCAATCATCAACCAGCCAAAGCTCCTGTTGCTGGACGAGCCGCTTTCAGCATTGGATCGCAATTTGCGCCAGTCCATGCAGCTCGAACTGAAAAGTCTGCAGCATGATCTAGGTATCTGCTTCCTGTTCGTCACCCACGATCAGGAAGAAGCACTGACGATGTCCGATCAAGTCGTTGTGCTGGATCACGGTAGAATTGAGCAGATTGGGCCGCCCGAGGAACTTTACCACCAGCCTGCCACTCGGTTTGTTGCAGGTTTCATAGGGGACGGTACACTCTTTTCGGGAACAATCGAAAATAGCGCTGAAGACCCAATCCTTGTTACAGAAGGTGGCTTGCGTATCTCAGTTGCCAACGGGCCATCAGTCGGTACCAACGCGACGCTCATCATCCGCCCGGAGCACCTGAATATCGCCCCTCAGGAACACGACAATTCCTTGGGAATTTTAGATGCTGTGCTGGAGCAATCCGTGTTTCAGGGTGCAACTCGCCAGTATGTCTGTAAACTGGCTAACGGCGCTTCTATTTCTGTTTCTGCAGCAGGTTCGGGAGACGAAGCTCTAAGCAGCGTCAATACAGGTGATTCAATTCGCCTCGCCTACCGCCGGGATACACCTCACCTGATACTCGAGTCCTGAACATGGCAACCAAACGGGACCTTCGCAGCCTCAGTACTCTGTTGACACCGTCAACCCTGTTCCTCGGGGTATTCTTTTTGGGTCCGCTCGCTGTCATGGTCATATTCAGTTTTCTGGAACCTGGCATCTATGGCGGAGTCGTCTGGAATTTTTATCACTGGAATTACGGCCGAATACTTGGCTGGGCTGACGGAGAATGGGAAGACTTCGATCCGGTCTACATCGATATTTTCTTGAGGTCTGTACGTCTTGCGTTGACCAATGTAGGCATCACACTACTAGTTTGTTATCCGGCAGCGCTCTGGGTGAGTGGACTCTCAGTGCGATGGCGGACTTTTGTTGTCTTTATTATCACGCTTCCCTTTTTCGTAAGCCTGGTCGTGCGCCTGTTCTGCTGGGTGTTAATATTGCGGCCAAGCGGGTTTCTGAGCACCTCATTAATGGGCCTTGGTATCATCTCAGAACCCATCGACATCATTTACACGGAAACCGCGGTCTTGATCGGAATGGCCTATATCTTACTGCCATTTATGTTTCTACCGCTTTATGCCAGCATTGAAAAATTGGATCATTCACTGCTGGAGGCTTCTGCTGATTTAGGTGCCAATCCGTTTCAAACCTTCTGGCGGGTTATTCTGCCTTGTACGCTTCCCGGAATTGCAGCCGGTGCAGTACTGGTGTTTATCCCCAGTCTGGGCAACTTCATCGTTCCTGATCTGCTCGGTGGTGCGAAAGTGATGATGATCGGAAATCTGATTGAGCAGCAGTTTCTGTCAGCACGTAACTGGCCGTTTGGTTCGGCGCTTTCTGTCATGATCATGCTGGTCATGTTTATGTTAATTGTGTTTTATCTTAGGCGCATTGGCCGTTCGGAGATTGTCAGATGAAACACCCGTGGCTCAAGCGTTTACTATCCCTGCACGGTTTCTTGTTTCTGGCTTTCGTCTACGCGCCGATCATTATTGTTGTTGTTTACTCTTTCAATAGCCATCCGGTCAACATGATGGTGTGGAAGGACTTTACCTTCGACTGGTACCTGTCAATTTTTGGTAATCCTACAAAATTGACTGAACAGACTCTCTACGTCGAATCTACAGATCAACTGTTGTCAGCAGTCAAAAACAGTCTGACTGTTGCCTTAACGACGACCACATTCGCGACCATCGTTGGAACTGCGACCGCACTTGCAATTTATCGATATCACTTCAAACTCAAGCCTTTCTACCAAGGCCTGCTGTATATGCCGATGGTCATGCCTGACATCGTGTTGGGTATTGCATTGCTGGTGTTTTTCATCAACTTTGGTGTAAAGCTTGGATTGATGTCGATCATCATCGGACACTGTACATTTTTGATTTCTTATGTTTTTGTTGTGGTCAGTGCCCGGCTGGCAGGCATGGATAGTACACTGGAGGAAGCCTCAGCAGATCTGGGAGCCAATCCCTGGGCTACATTTCGGCGCGTAACTTTCCCGCAGATTCTGCCAGGCATTGTGGGTGGAGCGCTGTTGGCCTTCATCATTTCAATGGATGATCTGGTGATTACCTATTTCATTGCTGGAGTTGATTCAACAACACTGCCCGTTTTCATCTACGGCATGCTACGGCGCGGTGTAAAACCGGAAATCAATGCAATTGCCACACTCATGCTACTTTTTTCTTTCGCAATAGCTGCACTTGGGCTTTACTTTAGAAGACGAAATTGATCAAACACTAACCACTGACGTACTGAACGATGAAAAGACGAGGACGAGAACTTGGGTTGCCCTTTCCAGGTCGAACCGGTGAGCATAATGCCATGACGGATGTTCCGGGCGTGGAAGTTGGATTTTGTACCCGAATTGAAGGGAATGGACTGCTGATTCAGGGGGAGGGACCCATAAGAACGGGTGTGACTGCAATTCTGCCCCTTGGACGAAATCCAGAGCCTCAGCCGGTGTGGGCAGGCATGTATGCACTGAATGGTAACGGTGAAATGACTGGTACGCACTGGATTCGGGATGGCGGTTACTTTGTCGGACCGATCTGTATCACCAACACTCACAGTGTTGGTATCGTTCACCATGCGGCGGTCAGGTGGATGATTCGAAACTATGAGGAAGCGTGGCAATCGGAACACCTTTGGTCGATGCCTGTTGTGGCGGAAACATACGACGGGGTGTTGAATGACATTAATGGACAGCATCTCACGGAAGATGACGCACTTAAAGCACTGGATAGTGCGAAACCAGGACCTGTGGATGAGGGTAACGTTGGCGGTGGAACTGGAATGATCTGCTATGAGTTTAAAGGTGGCACTGGCACTTCATCACGTTGTCTGGAAGTTGACGGTGAAGAGTTTGTGATCGGCGCACTGGTTCAAGCCAATCATGGCGTGCGACCCTGGCTTACGGTTTTAGGCAGACAGGTGGGGAAATCGATGACGGAAGATAGATTGATGGATGAAGAACTCGGTTCGATCATCGTGATGCTCGGTACTAACTTACCGATGGCTCCACATCAGTTACAGAGATTGGCCAAGCGAGCTGCGATTGGTATTGGCCGTGGCGGTACGCCCGGTGGTAACAACTCAGGCGACATCTTTCTTGCTTTCAGCACTGCCAATCGAGGCCCGATTCCGCAACTGGCGTCTGGCAGGCGGCAGATGGAAGTCATCAATGATGAATTGTTTGATCCAATTTATCTGGCGGCAACCGAAGCGATTGAAGAGTCCATCATCAATGCAATTCTAGCGGCCGAAGACATGTCGACCGTGCGTCCTCCGGGACTGATGTGTCGTGCAATTGATCACGAAAGGCTACTTGAGTTTTTCCAATAGAGAAGAGAAAAATGAATTTCGAATCCAATACAGATTCCGGTTCGTGGGAAGCAAGAGACTTAAGGTCGGTATTGCACGGGTTCACTCACCTTGGAACCCTTCATGAGAAAGGTCCGTCCGTCATGGCACGAGGGGAGGGCATTTACGTTATCGATTCTCACGGCAAGCGATATCTCGAAGCCAACTCAGGACTATGGAACATGGTTCTAGGATTTGATCATCCGTCACTGATTGAAGCGGCCTGTGATCAATACAGAAAATTTCCAACCTATCATGCATTTTTCGGACGGATCACTGAGTCGGCTGTGGCGTTATCGGAAAAATTGATTGAAATTGCCCCTGTACCAATGAGTAAGGTATTTTTCACGAATTCCGGGTCCGAAGCAAACGATACAGCAGTGAAAATGTTGTGGATGATTCACCGCGGTCTGGGTAATCCACAGCGTCGCAAGATCATCTCCAGAATCAACGCTTATCACGGTGTCACTGGAATAACGGCGAGCATGACGGGTAAGGACTATGTCGGAGCTTTCGGGCTTCCTCTTGATGACTTTCTGTTTACTGATTGTCCCCACCATTGGCGATTTGCGAAAGATGGCGAATGCGAACTCGAATTTGCTGGCCGTTGTGCTGAAAATCTGGAGGTACTGATTGAGGCGGAGGGAGCCGATACCATAGCCGGTTTTGTTGCTGAACCCGTCATGGGAGCCGGTGGAGTCATTCCACCACCTAAAGGGTACTTTGAAGCCATTCAGAACGTACTCAGAAAATTCGATATACCGTTGATCGTAGACGAAGTGATATGTGGGTTTGGACGCACTGGACGTGTCTGGGGCAGTCAGACTTACAACATTCAACCTGACATCCTGATCGCGTCAAAGTGCATCACCGCAGGTTACTTTCCGATGGGTGCGATTATGATTTCGGAGTCGATTGCCGACAAGCTCAATCAGGCCAGTGAAGCTTACGAAGAGTTTCCGCACGGGTTTACAACAGCAGGTCACCCGGTTGGCTGTTCGATTGCACTGAAGGCGATTGAAATCATTCTGGAACAGGGTGTACTGGAGAATGTTGTGAATGTTGCGCCTTATTTTTTGCATAGGTTGGAAGAGTTTGCTTCCCATCCGCATATTGGTGAGGCACGCGGAGTTGGATTGATGGGTGCTCTTGAGTTGGTAAAGGACAAGCAGTTGAAATCACCATTTCCGCCCGAGCAGCCCGTTGCAGAGAGCATTGCCAATGTCGCTTCGGACAATGGTTTGATTTGCAGACCGATTGGCCAGTCCATTGTTGTTGCACCGCCATTTGTAATCACGCGGGATCAAATTGACGAGCTATTCAACAAGCTTCAAACCACCATCGATCAGGTTTTCGATTCTTTGAGGATTGATTGATGTCAAGATATCGACTGTCTGATGAGGATCTTAAATACGCAGTAGAATTCAGGGCCAACCCACTCGGTACACCGAGTCCCGGACTGCAAAGAGTCCTGAATCTCCTGCGCGGCGGACCAAAAAAGGGAAAGTACGTTCTGATTGTCAAGGAACCTTTTCGCCGCTGGAATCTGGGACGCATGCCAGAGTCGCGCGGCGAGCCCATTGAAATCATCAGCGAAATCGAGTACACCGATCTTGCCGAAGCTGAGTGGGATGTTTTCAAGCGTAGGTGGAAAGAGAGTACGGGCCAGGATCTCGAGCAGGAGTTGGCATGACACGCATCCTGGCATACACCGATCGAATCAGTGTTGCACCGGGTGGATCCGTTCAGGTTAAGGTGAGTTGTGATGGTCTGGACCATTACCATGCCAGATTGATTCGGGTCATTCAGGGTGATGTCAACCCGTCGGGTCCAGGTTATCGAGAAGAAGTCGTTGACCTCGATCTCGGTGGCCCAATTCCGGGTAGATTTCAACCCATTCATGCGGGGTCCTATGGCATCGTCGAAGGCGCACCACCTCTGGATATGGGTAAGTCATTCAGCATGCAGGCACTGATATGGCCAACCTTGCCGGGTTGCGGTCCACAGACGATCTTGAGCTACGAGGATCCGAATTCATGTGCAGGTTTCAGACTCTACATGGACGCGGCTGGTGCACTCGCATTTCAAGTCACCGAATTGCAGGGTAATAGCGATAGCATTTCAACAGGATCACCGCTTTTCGCGCAGCGATGGTATCTGGTAACTGGAGAATTTGACGCTGACTCACGAACGCTTACGGTTTTTCAAGTGCCGCAGATTTCTACCCCGAAGGTACAGGATAGACACAAAAATTCGAAAGTTAGCACGATAGGTACATTTGAAGCGGGGTCTGATGCAGTCATCATGATCGCTGCCCACAGCGGGTGTGAACGTCCAGCACTTGAGCATTTCAATGGTCGCATTGAAGCACCGAAAATTTTTACACGATTATTGGATGAATACGAAAAGGTGAATCCTGGCACTGCTGAAGATCGAGAACTGATTGCCGCGTGGGATTTTTCTGTTGGAATTTCAACGGACAGGATTATTGATGCGTCAGAAAATCAGCTGAACGGACTTCTGGTTAATCTTCCCGCCCGTGGAGTCACAGGTCACTTTTGGAATGGTGATGAACATTGCTGGAAGAACAACTTTGATCACTATGCGGCAATCCATTTTCATGATGACGATCTTTACGACTGTGAATGGGAAACCGATATAGAAGTCAAGCTACCTGATAGTTTGAAAAGCGGCGTTTATGCCGTTCATCTGCAAAGCGGGTCTGAGGAGTACTACACTCCCTTCGCAGTGCGGCCGCCACGCGGCACCCGATCTGCCCCTGTCGCATTCATCCTGCCAAGTGCCAGTTACATGGCTTATGCGAATAATCGGATTGGCATTGATGTACCGGAAACTGAAATCGTAACCGGACGCCTGGTGCAGATGAATCCGATCGATCTTTTTATGCAGACTCACCCCGAAATTGGGTTGTCTTTTTACGATGTGCACAATGATGGAAGTGGCGTCTACTACTCATCACGTCTCAGACCCATCGTTCAAATGCAACCCAGGCAGATCGGCCACCTGGGAGGTGTCGGTTCAAATCTGTGGCAATTTAACGCAGATACCCATATTTTGGGTTGGCTTGATCAGTTGGAACAGCCGTTTGATGTGATCACAGACGAAGATCTGGAAAATGAAGGTGGCCAGGTTCTAGAAGGCTATAAGGCGGTAATCACAGGTACCCACCCAGAGTATTATTCGGTTGGGATGCTGGATGGTCTTCAGTCGTATCTTAATGCTGGCGGTCGTCTGATGTATCTTGGCGGTAACGGTTTTTACTGGAGGGTGAGTTTTCATCCGACACTTCCAGGTGTCATTGAGTGTAGAAAATCAGAAGATGGAATTCGCGTGTATCCGCCTCCACCTGGGGAGTTTTATGCCAGTTTTACAGGCGAGTACACGGGGCTTTGGCGACGTAACGGTCGAGCGCCGAATGAGTTGGTAGGCATCGGTATGGTTTCACAGGGGTTTGATTGCTCGTCGCCATACATTCTGACAGAAGCCAGCCGCGACCCACGTGTGTCGTTTATTTTTGAAGGAGTCGAGGGGCCAGTTGTCGGCGATTACGGCTTGTCTGGTGGCGGTGCGGCTGGTCTGGAGCTGGATGCAACAAACCATGCGTGGGGTACACCACCAAATACATTAGTACTGGCAACCTCAGAGCGCCATTCAGATCTCTATTTGATGACGCCGGAAGACATGGATGACCCGGCCCCGGGTTTAGGCGGGTCGGAAGCAGAGATTATTCGAGCAGAGATGGTATTTTTCGAAACCCCGAAGGGCGGTGCTGTATTTTCGACCGGTTCCATCGCTTGGTGCGGCAGTCTTTCTCACGCCGACTACAATAACGATATTGCGCGAATTACAGGCAATGTGCTGCAGCGTTTTCTTGACCCAACACCTTTTCCAGTCATGTGAGAATGATTGGGTATTCACTGCCGAATTATCAGCCTGTGAGAACAGACTTGGCGTCAGACTCACCAATAGGTAAGTCTACCCCAGCATTTCTACCATCTTGTCCCGCATCACAAACTTTTGCGGTTTGCCTGTAATGGTCATCGGAAATTCTTCCACAAATTTGAAGTGGGCAGGAATCTTGAAGTGTGAGATCTGGTCCTGACAAAACTCTCGAAGTTCTGATTCATCCACATCGACACCGGGTTTTGCGATGACCCATGCGCAAACCACTTCTCCATACTTTTCATCTGGGATTCCGAATATCTGAACATCACTGACTTTCGGATTTCGAATCAGAAATTCTTCAATTTCGCGAGGATAAATGTTCTCTCCACCGCGGATGATCATGTCTTTAACTCGGCCAACGATGGAGCAGTAACCCTCTTCATCGAAAATGCCAAGATCTCCTGAATGCATCCATTTGTCCACGATGCTTTCTCGGGTTCTGGCTTCATCATCCCAGTAGCCCATCATGACTGCATACCCTCGAGTGCAAAGTTCGCCCTTGGTTCCTATGGGAACAATCGCTCCATTCGGATCAATAATTTTGACCTCCAGATGGGGATGCACTCGACCGATGGTTTTGCAGCGTTTATCGATTGGATCATCTGTAGCACCTTGAAAGGACACAGGGGAAGTTTCAGTCATACCGTAACAAATTGTCACTTCTGGCATATTCATTTCTGTATAGATTCGTCGCATCACCTCAACCGGACAGGGTGCACCAGCCATAATTCCTGTTCGCATACTGGAGAGGTCACGAGGTTTCTGCTCCAGGTCTTCTAACATTGCAACAAACATGGTGGGTACGCCATAAACCGCCGTGCACCGTTCTTTTTCCAGGGCATCCAGTGTTTGCGCTGGATTGAATGCCTCGCCCGGGAAGATCATTGTTGCACCTTTACTGAGTACGCCTATAACTCCCATGGCCATTCCAAAACAGTGATACAAAGGAACTGGAATAGCCAGTCGGTCTTTTTCTGTCATGTCTATTAGGCTGGTGCAAAACCGGGCATTGTTGATGATGTTGAAATGTGACAGCATTGCTCCCTTTGGCTGTCCAGTCGTTCCAGACGTGAATTGAATGTTGATGGCATCTTCGGGATTGAGATCCTTGTTGATGTCTGGCATTCGGCTCAAATCTTCTGGACCCCCAAGTTTCGAAAGGTGATTGAAGGAAAAAACACCTGGACCGGGATCATCATCCATGACCACAACAGTTCGAAGCTGTGGAAGCTTTTCGGATTGCAATTGTCCAGGTTCACAGGAATCAAGTTCCGGTGCGAGTTTCCGAAGCATTCCGATGTAATCCGACGACTTAAAGGATTTAGCGCAGACAATCGCTTTGCACCCAACCTTGTTTAGTGCGTATTCAAGTTCGGATAATCGATACGCCGGGTTGATGTTCACCAGCACCAGACCGAGACGTGCCGCCGCAAACTGGGTTAGCACCCATTCGTATCGATTTGGAGACCAGATACCAATTCGATCACCTTTGACCATGCCAAGTGTGTGTATGCCGGCAGCAAGTTCATCAACTGTCCTTTCAAGTTCCTCGTAGCTCATCCTGATGTTTTGCTCCAGGAACACGAGTGCCTCCTTTTTTGGAAACATGTCAGCCGTTGCCGATAAGAGACGCGGAATGGTTATGCTGGCAAATTGCGGTTCCGTAGTTCCGCGAAAGTAGGAAGGCTTACTAGTCGTATCAGCGGTCGAACCTGTGTTCAAAGTGGTCATTTCCTCACTCAGTTGATCATTCTGATTTGACATTTTGTTTCACCTTTGGGTTTGCTGCGATTTGCAGATTTATCCGACTCCACGTGCAACCTGCAGAGAACTGAATTATTTCTGACATTTATCTGTCAATCGGGTTTCGCAATTTTGATTGAAAATCAACGAACTAAAACGGTTTGAAACAGACTTAATGGTTTGATTTGGCAAAGTTAACGCATGCTATGATTCTGCCAATTCTTATAAACTCAATTCGATAGCGATGTCAAGAGATTCAGCCGATTCATGAAGGCTGGCGACAGCAGATAAAGCTTGATCGTTGGTAAAGTTCGTCAAGTGAGCTAGTATTTCCAACCATGCGATTTGAGACCACTCAATTGAATGTAGCGAACTGCTAAAATCCAATTTTGTCGATATCAACAAAATTGAGTGAGACAAGCGGTTCGAGTCATGTCCAATGAGCTGAAGTCTGGAATTCGAGATCAATTTCTTGAAGGCATGAGTCATGCAGCGTGTACCGTCAACGTCGTCACGACTGATGGCGCTGCCGGACGAGCCGGAGTGACTGTTTCGGCAATGTCATCTGTGTCGGCTGATACACCCAAACCAACACTTTTGGTTTGCATTAACCGCTTAAGCCCGACAGCACAGAAAATCATCGAAAACGGAGTCTTTTGTGTGAATGTCTTAAGGGATGACCAGGCATTTGTATCGGATACTTTTGCCGGACGCCACATTGATCAATTTGCTGACAAGTTTGAATGTGCTGAATGGACTCTAATGCCGTCAGGAGCACCTCGCGTAGTTGATCCACTGGTCGCATTCGACTGTCGATTGATTTCATCGAATCTGGTCGGCACCCATCACGTATGTTTTGGTGAGGTGGCCGATATCTTTGTTGCCCAGCGAGGTTCGCCACTGATTTATGCCAATCGGGCTTACGGTGCCACTTCAAGAATTCAGCATACCGCTTCAATCAATGCAGTGCATAGAGATAAGGAGAATCAACTGACTGTCGGTTGCTTTCACACCTTTGGTCCTTATTTTGTGCCGGAAATTATTCGAAACCTGATGACAAAGGATCCAACCCGATCAATTAAGTTAATTGAAGGCGATCAGCGAAAGGTTCAGGAAAGCCTGCTGGCGGGTGAAGTCGAAATTGCACTGCTATATGACCTAGATCTCCCGCAAGACTTGGATGTTGCCCTTCTGACAAAGCTAAATCCATACGTATTGCTCGCGGAAGGGCACCCACTGGCTGAACAATCGACACTGACTCCATTTGATCTTGACCAATATCCAATGGTGCTTTTGGATGCACCACCAAGCGGTGATTACTTCATTGGAATTCTCAAAGCATCAGGCGTTACGCCACAGATCGCATATCGATCTTCAAGCTTTGAAATGGTGCGCGGTCTGGTTGGACACGGTCTGGGCTACACGCTGCTCGCAACAAAACCAGCTTCGCCAATGACATATGACGGGCTTGCATTGGTCAGTCGGCAGCTGATGGCGAATGTTGAACCCAGTCAAGTTGCCCTTGTTCGTCGAAAAAATGTTGAACTGTCCAAACCTGCCTATGAATTTCAGGAGTTTTGCAAGGCCTACTTTTCCAAGTTTGGGACCGTTTAGTCTGCAAATTGATTACCAGGAATTACGAACTGACGGAAAAATATCCGACCGACAAAACCATTCCCTCATTCAGTCAGGTGGTTTTGGAACCACAAACGTCATGGACAGAACTTTTCTTCTCGAATTGGCTGAATTGATGGGAAAGACCTCCTTCTAAATCATCGTCGTTGTTGTGCTGCTGGTCGCACGGGGTTGTTGGTATCAGGATACTGCTAGAAAACCACAAGCGAAATAGCGGGTGTTTTTCTGAGCAAAGGAGATTTCAATTCTGCATTTTCGTGAACATATAATCAACTGAAAACACTACAACGTACAAGATAAGGAGTTCAGAAAGTGCAAACTGAAGCAGCCGTTGCCTACGAAGCAGGCAAACCACTACAAATTGAAACAGTTGAACTTGATGGTCCGAAAGCTGGCGAAGTTCTGATTGAGGTCAAGGCGACCGGAGTCTGCCATACCGACGAATTCACTTTGTCGGGTGCTGACCCAGAAGGCATTTTCCCCGCCATCCTGGGTCACGAAGGTGCAGGTGTGGTCGTCGATGTTGGTGCTGGCGTTACCACTGTCAAGAAGGGTGATCACGTGATCCCGCTCTATACACCTGAATGCCGTCAGTGCGATTACTGTACCAGTGGTAAGACCAATCTCTGTCAGGCGATACGAGAAACCCAAGGTCAGGGCATCATGCCAGATGGCACCAGCCGCTTTTCAATCGGTGCAGATACCGTTTACCACTACATGGGAACCTCGACTTTTTCAAATTACACCGTGGTACCTGAAATTGCCGTGGCCAAGATTCGAGAAGATGCACCATTTGACAAGGTTTGTTACATTGGCTGCGGCGTCACGACCGGAATCGGTGCCGTGATTAATACTGCCAAGGTACAGCCTGGTGACAATGTTGTCGTCTTTGGTCTGGGTGGAATTGGTCTTAACGTGATCCAGGGTGCCAGAATTGCCGGTGCCGACATGATAGTGGGAGTCGATATCAATCCAGCCCGTGAAGAGCTTGCAACAGCATTCGGCATGACACACTTTGTCAACCCGAATGAAGTCGAAGACGATTTGGCTCCATACATCGTATCACTGACCGGAGGTGGTGCAGATTTCAGTTTTGAGTGTGTCGGAAACGTCGGTCTCATGCGCGCAGCACTGGAATGTTGCCACAAGGGCTGGGGTGAGAGCATCATCATTGGTGTGGCTGGTGCGGGTCAGGAAATCAGTACTCGGCCCTTCCAGCTGGTTACTGGGCGCGTCTGGCGTGGCACCGCATTTGGCGGAGCCAGGGGCAGAACTGATGTACCGAAAATTGTCGACTGGTACATGGATGGCAAGATCAATATTGATGAGATGATTACTCACAAGATGCCGCTGTCGCAGATCAACAATGCATTTGACCTGATGCATGCAGGGAAATCGATTCGTAGCGTGATTGAATTCAACTGACAGAATTGATGGAAGTCGTTAGCGAACATCGATCGTTTGGCGGTGTCCAGGGCATTTATCGACACGAGTCGCAATGCACCGGTACACCGATGCAGTTTTCGGTCTATTTGCCGCCGGCAGCAACTGAGTCACATTGTCCAGTCCTATGGTTTTTGTCAGGGCTGACTTGTACGGAAGAGAACTTTACAGTCAAGGCTGGCGCTCAGCAGTTTGCATCTCGCCATAACCTGATTGTGGTCGCACCGGATACCAGTCCCCGCGGCGCCGGCATCCCGGGAGAAGACGACACCTATGATTTTGGTACCGGTGCTGGTTTCTATGTTGATGCGACTGAATCGCCTTGGTCGCGCAACTACCAGATGTATACCTACATTACCCGTGAACTTCAGGATCTGGTGATTTCAAACTTTCCCGCAAACCCTTCCCGGCAGGGAATAACCGGGCATTCCATGGGTGGGCACGGAGCGTTGACAATTGGCCTCAAGAACGCGAACCTGTTTCACTCATTATCTGCGTTTGCACCCATTTGTGCTCCGAGCCAATGCCCGTGGGGTCGAAAGACATTGAGCGGCTATTTGGGACTGGATGAAACTTTGTGGTCTGACTATGATGCAATCGAACTCATCAATCGCGGATTCAGGAGCCAAACCATACTAGTCGATCAAGGTGAGGCAGACGGTTTTCTGGAAGAACAGTTGAAACCCGAACTTCTTTCCGCTGCCTGTGAAGCAGCCGGCCAGTCCTTGCAGCTTCGCATGCAGCCAGGTTATGATCACAGC
The DNA here is from genome assembly GCA_022823405.1 of Gammaproteobacteria bacterium. Classification (GTDB taxonomy): domain Bacteria; phylum Pseudomonadota; class Gammaproteobacteria; order Arenicellales; family JAJDZL01; genus JAJDZL01. Next base: position 8,784 of record JAJDXD010000003.1, on the reverse strand, counting down.
TACTATTTCATTTCTAGTTTTATCGAAGACCACATTCAGTTTCACGCGTCGAGACTGAACGGATCGATTTGACAGAATCAAGGTGCAAAGCGACACTTATGCGCAACCCGCGGATCGATTCAGAGTGCGGTTGACCAGTTGGCAATCATGAATGATTGATGTTGAGGCTGATTCAGCCTCAACAGGAACTGGCACTGAAACGCATGTCATCACTTTGAAGAAAGGTTTTGTGAATCTGCGCGTGACCTGCACCTTAGTCCACGGTGACCGTCCTGGCAGACGATACAGGATTGGAAGCCAGGATGTCCAGCGCCAGTTCCACAAATCGCGAAACCGGCGCCAAAAAACGGAAACGAAACCAGCCTTATGCCGACCTTATGATTATCCGCCTTTCTCGGTATCCTTGAACCGGCCCTGAACGACCCGGTCAATCACAATTGCACAGAAGAGAATTGCAACACCCGCCAGGATGCCTTGTCCCTTTGCCGCGTACTGCAACGCCACCAGCACATCGTAACCAAGCCCCTTGGCATCAATCAGTGCTGCGATGACGACCAGTGACAGGCACATCATAATGGTTTGATTGACACCCTGCATAATGCTGGGTGTCGCCAGCGGCACCTCAATGCCTCGCAAAATCTGCATATCTGTCGCACCAAAGGCTCTTGCAGCCTCAACCACATCTTTCGGCACTTCCTTAAGTCCCAAGGTTGTCAGGCGAATGATCGGAGGCAGTCCAAATATCATTGAAGCGAGAATGCCCGGTGGTTTTCCTGTTCCAAAAAATGCAATGATGGGAATCAGGTATACGAACGAAGGCATTGTCTGCATCAGGTCCAATACAGGTCTGGCAAAATTGTATGCTCTACGGCTTCTGGCGAACCATACTCCGAGCGGTATGCCGATTGAAATGCACAAAAACGAAGCAGTGCCGAGAAGCGCCACTGTTGCCATGCTTTCCTGCCAATATCCCAGTACTGCGATATATGCCAAAGCAGCTGCAGTGAATATAGCGACTCTCGGCCCGGCAGATCGATATGCAAATACCAATATAACCGCCATTACAACCGGCCACGGCGTTCCGATCAGCAGAGTTTCGACCCCATCCAGAATGATTCGAATGCCTTGGGAAATTCCTGAGAACAGGAACGCGAAGTTGCGCGAGGCCATATCAAAATAATGATCAATCCAGCCAGCTACACCCAAATAGAACCGGTTATCAATCGGAAATTCAGCCACATAGTCGGGTGGATCGCCCGAGGTAAACCGTATCAGTGTGACAATATAAACAAATCCGACAATGGCAACACCCAACAGCCCGCTCTTCCAGCTTAAGCCGGACCGGACCGTCGAGTCGGTTCTCCACGTTGTATATTGCCTTTCGTAGGCAATATTTGCCGAAAACCCCTCGAATGCTTTAATCAGTGCCAGTAGTACAAGACCGACAATCAGCAGCCGTGTTTTACCTGCCTGTGCCAGTTCGCCTTCAGCGAGTGCTTTGTCACGCGCTGCAGCCAAGTTGTCTGCCCGCTTTTGAAATGATTCAACTCCCTGTTCATCGCCTTCTTCCTTCGCGTTTTCTACCCTTTCGATCATTCTCTCGTAATTGGTCTGCAGACGGTCTGCCCGGGCAAACTTGTCAGAACCGAGGTCACCCCACAGTCCCTGACCGATCATCACGATCACTACGAGTTCCAGTACGGCAAATACCCAGAACAGTCCCCACAGTCCACGCGCAGTGGCCCACAGTGGCCCGAATACAGCTGCGCCTAAATTGAAAGTCCAGCAGTATCCAGAACTGGATTTCTGAACCCGCTTGAATTCCGTCGCATAGTATTCGCCCTTTGTCCCGGCAAAATCGTGCACCGATTGAGTAATATCAACATCCGGAAAATGACTGGATGTGTTTTGGACTGTTGTCTCTTCAACCATCTAGTGATCCTCCTGCCGCTGAAATCTGCCTTGAACAATTCGGTCCAGCATCATTGCGCAGAACAGGATAGCGAGACCCGCTAAAATCCCCTGTCCTTTAGCAACATACTGAAGTGCAATGAGCACTTCCTGTCCCAATCCCTTGGCACCGATCAGCGATGCGATTACGACCATCGACAGGCTCATCAGAATCGTCTGATTGACGCCCGTCATAATCGCAGGCCTTGCTAATGGCAGTTCCACTCCCATCAGAACCTGCCTGGGTGTCGCGCCAAATGCTGTTGCGGCTTCTTTCACCATGGGTGAAACCTGCCGCATGCCCAAAGCCGTCAAACGAATGACCGGCGGCATTGCAAATATGATGGTCGCAATTACGCCAGGCACACGTCCTGTACCAAAAAACGCAATGATTGGAATCAAGTAAACAAATGGTGGTATTGTCTGCATCAGGTCTAAAATGGGCCGTGCTGCAGTATATGCACGCTCACTTCTCGAAAACCAGATGCCAAGCGGAATACCGATTGCAATACAGAAAGCCGATGCGGTACCGACCATGACGATACTGACCATGCTGGCTTCCCAAAGACCCATCAAACCGATGTATGCCAGTGATGCAGCGGTAAAAATGGCCACACGAATGCTGGCCACACGCCATGCCACCAGCACCAGTAGCAAAGCTACTACCGGCCATGGTGCATCAACCAGCGCAAGCTCAATGCCGTCAAGCACACTCTGCGTGGCGAGGACGATGGCATCAAAGAAATGCTGTCCCATGTTAGCTGTACTGTCAAACCACCCGTCAAGCCACAGAGAGGTAACGGTAAAGACATTCGGGTCGGCAGGGACATCGACTGTCCATGCAACCGGAGTCGACACGGTAAAGCGGTATAGTGTTACCGGAACAATCAGCAACAACAAAAAGACAGAGTAGCCGATTCGCTGCCAGTTGAATCCAGATAGAATATTGGTGTTGACGCGCCAGGCGCTGTATTGAAGTTCGTACAGGCGATTGGCGTAACGTCCCAGGAGATAGCGTAACAGGCCCAGCAGTACCAAGCCGACCAGTAAATAAATCCACCAGGTCGAACCAAGTGCTTCTGCTGCAATCATCGAATTTTCAGCTGCCTCTTGCAGATTATGTGCGATCTGCAGCGATGGTTCGATATCGTCTCCTGCAGCCGCGTCAATCGCCGCCTGCCGCCTGATTTCATCCGCACGCTCTAAAAAACCAGCCGCTTCGGCCCTTTTTTCTGCACCGAGATCGCCCCAGATACCTTTGCCGATTTGAACGAGCGCAACCATCTCAGCGATCGTAAACAGCCAAAACATTGTCCACATACCGCGTGCAGCAGTCCATACCGGACCCAAGACAGCAGCTGCCATATTCCACGGATTAACAGTCTCGCTGGTGCCCTGAATCTCTGCAAACTTTTCGATGTAATAGTCGGAGTTTGAGCCTGAAAACTCCCGGATAGAATCTGAAAGATCAATTTCCGGAGCTTCTTCGAGGACTTGAGACATCTATTTTCCTCCTTTTATGCCTTGAAGCAATCGGTCCTTGGACACCACCCCAACGTCCTCACCCTTTTCATTGGTTGTGACGATAGGCTGTGTGGTTGTCACTGCAATATCGACGAGGTGATCCAGGTCGACATCTTCGGATACCCGCGGTGACTGACCAAGATCTTCGCCAGCCGCTGGTACGTAGTCGTTCACGGGAACTTGAATAGTGTGGGCAAAGATGAGCTTCAGTTTGGATATGTTCTGTACAAAGTCCCGAACATAATCGTCAGCAGGATTGGTGACGATATCCTCGGGTGTACCAATCTGCACAATTCGGCCATCTTTCATGATAGCAATTCTGGTTCCGAGACGAATGGCCTCGTCAAGGTCGTGCGTAATAAACAAAGTTGTTTTGTGCAACTGCTCAGACAGTGCCATAAACTGGTCTTGAAGCTGGCGCCGGATTAACGGGTCGAGTGCGCTGAATGGCTCATCCATGAGGAGAACATCGGGATCGCACGCCAGCGCCCGTGCCAGACCAACCCTTTGTTGCATGCCTCCGGACAGTTCTCTCGGAAATCGGTCTTCAAAACCTTCCAGCCCAACAAGTCCCAAAGCATGCTGAGAAACGTTCCACCTGCGGGCTTTTGACTCACCGCGTATTTCAAGCGGGTAGCCAACATTATCCCGCACTGACCGGTGGGGGAGCAGTGCCATATGCTGAAACACCATCCCAATTTTTTTCGCCCGGATCTCCCGCAACGCTGTGGAAGACAGTTTCATCACGTCTTCACCCATCAGCCAAATCTCTCCTGAGGTCGGCTCAATCAATCGATTGACATGACGCACCAGTGTTGATTTTCCACTTCCGGACAAGCCCATGATGCAGAATATTTCTCCCCGGCGCACATTAAAACTGCAATCAGCGATTCCAACCACTGCCCCATAGCGTTCGAGAATTTCTGTTTTACCAAGCCCCTCCGACTTGACCGCTTCCATCGCTTCTTTGTCCCTGGACCCGAAAATCTTCCAGGCACTCTTTAGTTCTATAACGACATCATCTTGCATGTTGAAATCCGCGTTAATATTGATTGACTCTTGTAAACAGTAGACACTTATAAGTCGTAATTTTTGTCTACAGCAGTCAAAATTAAATTATTAATTAAAAAAAGGCGCGATGCTCTTTACATCGCGCCTTTCTCTCTTTGTCATTTGATGAGACATCGGCTCATGTATTGAACCTTACAAAGTCACTTACTTCAACCACTCATCAATTGTATCACCGTTGGCATCAACCCATTCCCGAGCCAGGTCAGGCGAGGATTTCCCTTCAACAATTTTTGCGTACACCATTGCAGCAACCTGATCAGAACTCAGATTTACCTTGCTCAGAATTGAAGCTGCCTCGGGGTGCGTTTCTTCCAATGACTTGGCATAGTGAATGTGCAGCATCGCTACTTTCCACGCTACACCGGCGGAAGAATCTTCCAGCCAGTTCGGGTTGTCAGTGGGCTGATGAATGATCCACTTTTCGGGATCAAATTCCGGCTCTTCCAACATCACCAGATCATACAACTGGAACATATGATGCGGTGTGTAGCAGAAAAATACAAACGGCTTTTCCTGCTGAACTGCGGCATCCAAGTTGGATAATGCAAGCGTTTCGTCCATTTCCTGCAAGTCCAGTGTCTGGTCATATCCGTAGCTTTTTGCTCGAATCTGTTCGATTTTTGTTGATGCCCAACCGGCGGCTCCGATCCAAATTTCACCTTTGCCGTCACCGTTAGAGTCGAAGGCACTTGCAACTTCAGGCTTGGAAAGATCGGTAATTGACTTAACGCCCAATGTATCCGCTGTGTGCTTAGTCACGCACATCGCTTGAATTCCCGGTACGCCATTGGGATTCATGGCAACAGTGCCTTTATCCTTGACATAAGTATCGTGAAGGTTTTGCTGATTTGGCAGCCACACTTCAGGATGTACATGCATGTCGCCCTTGTCCATTGCCTCAAACACAACTGCGTTATTTCCATTTTGGGTTTCAACTTCCAGACCTAAATTGTCTTCCAGCACTACCTTAAGGATGTATGCAGTAGCGTCAACAGAAGGCCAATTGGGCACTCCGATAATAATATCGGCTGCTTTTGCCGGGCCTGCTACAAGCAGAAGCAAAGAAAACATCGCTACAACAAACTTTTTCGTCAGTTTCATTTGTGTTACTCCTTCTATGAGAATTAATTAAATTGAGTAATATCGTTATATCGAAAAATGCCTTTATGGCAACACCTAATTTTGCAATTGTATCAGAACAATTTGTAAACGAATTCCAAATTACTTTTTGAGGGTTTTGCGTTAGAGACATTTTAAGGGGCAGAAAATTCTGTCACGGAGAAAAATCCGGTCAATTTCGCGAAACAAAATCCCGCCAGCCGCTGATTTCCGAGTCATCAAGGCGCCCAGTGGTGCGAAAACCGCCATTGCCGGCGACGATGCCAGATTCCAGCCGCGCCGTGTTCGATCTGGGTTCATTCATGGCATTATTCATCAAATAAAACAAATAAATAGATGAAATTTGTTTGATTTGAACCACCACTCCGAGTGCACTCAGCGACGGCGGTCGGCAGCGCGCTGAACGGTTGGGGTAAAAATCCGCGATTCTGCCTTGATAGGCCGCAAATGGCACCTGATTGGCGGCTTTTGTGGGGTAAAGAAAAATTCAGACTCGCTGAATCGAGCGTCAATTCAATCGGTTACCGATCCAAAAATTCCCTCTTTTTGAATTCAAGAGTAACCTGACTCCGTTAATCTCAAGATCTTTTTGAATCACTCATGGGCTGAGACGCAGTGAAGTCGTAATTTTGCAGCTTGTTGAATTAATTTCAGAGAAAAACTTTTCAGGTTCGCTACGACAACACTAGCACAGTTGGTATGTAGTCTCTGTCGCAGAGTGTTGAACGGTCATTTGTCCGGTATCGATGCGAGGCTCGCCCTGCGGGGCATAGGCGCACGGTGTTTCTGACTCTCAGGGCACCGTTCCGTCCGCTTGGTGGAGGTTGGTTCATGTCAGCCTCCTCGGTGCTTGAACGAATCCCGCCTGAAGCTGTAAAGTGCTTTCGGGTCGACTACGACATCGATAATTGACGGACCCTCGGTGCTCAGTGCCAGTTGTAGCGTTTCTTTCACTTCGTCAATTGTCTGAGCTCGTAAGCCTTGAGCTCCATAGAGTTCAGCAAGTTTGTCGAACGGTGGGCTACTGACATCAGCACCAATGTATCGTTCATTGAAGAAGTCCCGCTGATAAGCTTTTTCAGCACCCCAGCATTGATTGTTCATTACTACGGTTGTGGTGTTGATATTGTGATCGACGGCTGTACTCAATTCGGATACAGTCATTCCAAATCCGCCGTCGCCTATCAGACTGATCACCGTTCGGTCGGGGAGGGCAAGTTTGACACCCAGTCCGCATGCGAAAGAGAATCCCACTAATCCGAAATCGAGTGGTGTGATCAGCGACGGTGACTGCCAATAGTTCAGGGCATCGGTGGCTTGTAAGCACAACGTACCCGCATCCATTGTATAGACGACATCCTGGGGTACGATGTCTCTCAGCAATCGAAACAGCGCTGCTGGCTGAATCGGGTTGGCTTGCATGTCAGAGCGATCATTTCGTTCTCTAAGGTAGATGCTTCGACTTGACAAGAGCTCTTCACGCCACCTGCTGGACTCAATCTGTTTATTCCTTTCTTCGGCAATTTTGACTAGCTGTCCGGCAAAGGTCGGTGCATCAGCCCAGATGCCTAGTTCGACTGGAAAAAAGCGACCGATTGCTTGCTGATCAAGTTCGACCTGAATGATTTTCGCATTCTGGTTAAGGTTGGAATAACTATAGAAAGTCGAATTAAATCCAAGTCGGGTTCCCAGTGCCAGAATGACATTGGCATTTCGAGTTAAGCCAGACGCGACTTGATTGCCGCGCGGACCCATTTGGCCGGCATAAAGTTCTTCGTCAAATGGAATGGCATCGCCGTGGCCGGGGGAACTAACTATCGGTGCTTGCATAAGATGAGCCAGTTCAACGGTCTCTTTGAACCGTCTGGTCGTTTTGATACCACCACCTGCAATGATTACTGGTCGAGAGGCGGACTCCAGCAATTCAAACGCTCTGGAAACATCGTTTGGCGAGGCTTCAGGAACACTGCATGTGCGATAGTTTTTGGATTCCTGAATCGCAGGATAATCTGCTGATCCAGAAAGCACATTCCGTGGCAAATTGATCTGAACAGGTCCTCGGGGATGTGCCATCGCAACGCGAAACGCATGGCGCATGATCTCTGGAATTCGGGCAGTATCCGTTACTGTCCAGGTTTTCTTGGTTATAGGCTTGAATAGTGCGTCCTGATCTACTTCCTGAAAGGCATCCCGGTAGACATGTTCTGTAGATAAAGCACCGGCAATTGAAATGACCGGAGAAAACGCAGCTTTCGCCTGTGCCAGGCCTGTTACGAGGTTTGTTGCACCCGGACCATTTTGTCCGGCCAAAACCACACTTGGTTTTCCAGATGCGCGTGCAAAGCCATCCGCCATGTGAGTTCCAGTTCGCTCATCATGCACTCCGACAAACTGAATGTCATCAGCATCATAAAGTGCATCAAATATTTCCATCGTAGCGGACCCGATCAGCCCGAAAATGTGAGTTGTATTTTCGGCGCGTAGCGCTTCAACGACAGCCTGGCCACCCGTCATATTCGTCATTTGTTTTGCTCCAGAAAATCTTGGATAAGGCTTAAGAAAAGTTCCGGTCTTTCGATCAGTCCCAGGTGCTGTAGTTCAGGCAAAATCGCAGATTTTGCATCTTTAATTTCAGATGCGATGGAAAACGTCATTTCAGGTGTGCTACCACTATCATTCTCGCAGGTTGCGACCAGTGTTGGCTTGTTGATGGGTGGATTCGGCTGAATCAGTTCTTTCACACCGGCGGCGAGTACGAATCGACACTGTGCATAAATTGTCGGGTCATTACTCAATACCCATTCGCGTGCCTTTCCTATTTCATTTGGTTGGTTGGATAGAAAATCTGCAGTGAACCAGCGTTTCAGAGTCGTATCGAGTGTTGCAACAGGACCTCCTTTTGCAGTTTTCTTAGCGCGCTCCTCAACCAGTAGTTGTTCTTTCGGGTCTCGCTCGTGAGGTGAATTGAGAATGATCAGAGATTGAACTCGATCAGGGTAATCCATTGCAAAGCGCCGATTTATCATTCCACCGAGTGAAAAGCCGATTATCGAAGCGCTTTCGACTTCAATTTCATCGAGCAGGTCCTTGAGTTGCTCAGAGAATAGTACCAGGGACGGC
>JAJDXD010000067.1 GCA_022823405.1 Gammaproteobacteria bacterium | reverse complement strand
GTCTTCCAGAGTCCTGATTTCTTCCAGTTTCATGATCGTCTTCATCCGCCTATGATGAACCCGATCACCTCGGTTTTTCAGACTCATTTCTCGTTGGAAACGGAATCCTGCTTCAGACTCATTTCTCGTTGGACAACACTCTATATTGCTTTCCAACAGGGAAACTGATAATATGGCAGCTGAACTTATCCTATCGAGTTATTGCAGCGGCTGAAAGTCTGGATGTTGTGCCTGTTTCCGCCTGGCTGGCTCGTTCCCTAACTAAGCGAGGTTTCAAAATGAAGTTTCAAGCTAATAAATTGGCTGTTTCGATTGCGATTGTAACTCTGATGACATTTACGTTTGTCAGCAACTCGTTTGCACACTGTCAAATTCCCTGCGGAATCTATGATGACCATGCGCGGGTTGAATCGATGCGCGAAAATGTTGACACGGTTCGCAAATCAGTCAGTTTGATCAATGAGTTATCGGGTAAAACAGACCCACAGTCGCAAAATCAGTTAGTACGCTGGGTGGTGAATAAAGAGCAGCACGCTCAATTCATCATTGATACGATCAGCGATTATTTTCTGACGCAGCGGGTTAAATCTTCACAGGAAGATTACGCTGAACGCTTACAGAAACACCACGCGGTCATTGTTGCAGCGATGCGTGCTAAGCAAAATGCAGACATGGAAAGCGTGGACGATCTAGCATTAGCTGTTGAAGGAGTCGCACCATATTATCCAGACCATTAGTGCTGACTGATCAAAATTTGTGCTGAGGGACCTCAGTTGTCCCTCACTCTCTTCCTCAAAGTCGCACATTCACTCCAAATACTCTGAATTCTCGTTGTTAAAGAATTGTGATTCGCTGAATTTACCTCACACCGGCAGCTGATGAGTTGATCCTTGAAAACATTGTTTGCTTGCAGCGCTGTTCTCTACATTCCGCCTAATGCAAGTGTGGCGTGTTTGAATCTGTTGTCGTAAAATGAAGTGATAACAAGTACAGCAAAAACAGCCCTCAATTGGAATCTTTCACCTATCAACCTTCGACATCAGCAATAGACGATATTGTTGCGGTTGCGCGTGACGCAAGAAAACGCGCTGGCTTAGTCGTTGAAGAGCAGCAAAGAAAAGATCTAATGCGGGATATTGCCAACCTATTGGCTGATCGTCGCGCTGTGCTAGTCGCACACTATTACGTTGATGGTGACCTTCAGGATTTGGCTGAAAGAACAGGTGGATGCGTTGCTGACTCCCTCGAAATGGCTAGGTTTGGATTTGAACACCCCGCCGAAACGATTGTGGTGGCCGGTGTCCGATTTATGGCTGAAACGGCAAAAATATTAAGTCCTGAAAAGCGTGTATTTGCAGTTGAAAACGATGCCAACTGCTCGCTTGATCTTGGGTGCCCGGCCAACGAGTTTGGTCAATTTTGTGATCAGCATCCTGACCGGACGGTTGTGGTTTATGCCAACACCAGTGCTGCGGTCAAAGCCAGAGCAGATTGGGTAGTAACGTCTTCCATCGGCCTCAGGCTGGTTCAGCACTTGCACAGCAAGGGAGAGAAAATTCTGTGGGCTCCAGACAAATATCTCGGTGATTACATCAAGCGCGAATCGGGTGCCGATATGCTGATGTGGAATGGTGCCTGTATCGTACACGAGGAGTTCAAGGCCGTAGTTCTTCAGAATCTGATGCGTCGTTATCCAGATGCCAAAGTTCTGGTTCATCCGGAATCACCTGCCTCCGTGATTGCGCTGGCTGACGTTGTCGGTTCCACCAGCCAAATCATTCATGCTGCGCAATCCATGTCGGAAAAAACGTTCATCGTTGCAACCGAAGAGGGGATTTTGCACAAAATGCGCGCGCTGACACCTGACAAGAACTTTATTACTGCACCTACTGCAGGTGAAGGCGCAACCTGTGAAAGCTGCGGTCACTGTCCTTGGATGAAAATGAATGACCTGCAGCGGTTGAAGAACGTTCTTGTTCATCTAGGAGACGAGGTCAGGGTCGATGAGCAAATTCGGAGACAGGCTGAACGGTCGATCCGGCGAATGGTAGAGTTTGGCAAGCAATACGCACCACCTGTTCCGTCAGCCTGATTATTGCCACCCAAAGGCGAATGCCAAGATATAGAAATAACTTCGCGCCAAAATCTGACAGGAAACAAATAGGTGTAATCCTCGCAAATCTGGGTACACCTGATTCGCCATCGACATCATCTGTAAGACGGTTTCTTCGACAGTTTCTGTCGGATACGAGAGTTATAGAGTTGCCGAAGATTCTTTGGTGGTTCATACTAAATGGCATCATTCTGGTGATCCGTCCGCGACGCAGTGCGCACGCCTACCAGCAAATATGGCAAGAGGACGGTTCACCACTGATGATTTATTCAATTAGACAGGCAGAGGCGTTGGAAAATTCTATGAATTCAGACCATGCGATTCCTATCGCTGTGCGACATGCAATGCGTTACGGGCAACCCTCAGTCGGTGATGCACTGGATGAAATGACAGGTCAGGGGATTGATCGGGTCCTTGTTATTCCCTTGTATCCCCAATACTCTGGTTCGACGGTTGCCTCAACCTTTGATGAAATCGGAAATGTACTTGCAAAGCGGCGATTCGTGCCGGAAATACGGTTTATGAGCGGCTATGCGAATCGCACTGAGTACATTGAATGTCTTGAACAGACGGTACGTCAGCACTGGTCACGCCATGGTCAGGCTGAGTGTCTGGTCATGTCATTTCATGGGCTTCCGCAAGAGGTGTGCGATGCCGGTGACCCCTATCAGCAGCAGTGTACTGAAACCGCGCATCTATTGGCCAGTAAGCTAGGCGTACAAAACTGGCGTTTCTGCTTTCAATCCAGATTTGGTCCAAAGGCCTGGATACAGCCATACACAGAATCAGTGTTGAAGGAACTTGGTCAGCAAGGGACGAAGAGCATCGATGTGATTTGTCCTGGGTTTTCAGCTGACTGTCTGGAGACGTTGGAAGAGGTCAATATTGGTTATCGAGAACTGTTTCTTGCTTCCGGGGGAAAGGCATTCAACTACATACCCTGCCTGAATGATCGCCCGGAACACATTCAGATGCTGAGTCAGTTTGTTCGAAAATCCGCAGGAGACTGGTTGCAATCGTAGCGTGCAGCAGATCAATCGCATACAGATTCCCCAAGTAGAGGTACTGAAGCGCAGCTTAATCGACGATTGTGTCGATCGGCTACGGAAAGGTTCTACCGTCGTGGTGGATACGCAACGCCTTCAACACCTAGTGGCAGACGAATTCAACCGCTGCAGGCAGGCAGATGGCCTGACTGTCTGGCCGAGTGCTGAAGTGTTCACATTCTCCGCGTGGCTCAGCCGCTTGTGGCGAGACTATGCAAATCTGTCTGAACAGACCGTCAGCGTTCTTCTGAGTGGTGAACAATCCAGACAAATTTGGGAACGTGTAATCTCCGAGAACGTTCGAAGTCAATACAGTGAAGGCTACGAATACCTTCTATGGCACATTACCGCAACAGCGAATCAGGTGAAAGACGCGTATGGACAGATATGCAGTTATGGCATTGATCCAAATGGTTACACTGACCACATCAGCGTTGATGTTGCACATTTTCGAGATTGGCTTAAGGCCTATCGGCTCGCACTGGCGAAGCGTAGCGCAATTGATCATGAATGTCTCCCTGATCATGTTGGAAACGCTGCTGAAAGAATATTTGGTATCAAGCAGCCTGACGTCGTTTTCGCAGGCATAGACACCTGGACGCCACAGCATGAGCGGCTGATTGAGTCCTTGAAAAGGGTGAATTGTGCAATAGAGATTCTGGAAGCGAATACAGTCCCTTATGACCGCCAGCCGCAGAGGTTTGAGTTCGATACAACAGATGAGGAAATCAATGCCTGTGCACGTTGGGCCAGGGTTTTGGTCGATGCGAATCCCGAAGTCCATCGAATTGGTATCGTCGTACCCAATCTTCGGGATATTGGACCTCGAATGAGTCGGGTGCTGTCAGATTATCTCAATCCTGACGCCTTGATGGAGGATCGGCAGACAAACAAACTTTCCTTTCACATTACACTGAGTGGCTCACTCAATGAGGTGCCGATCGTAGTTGACGCTATGAATCTACTTGAATTGATTCGACCAACCGTGAGTATCGAAGTCATGACGTCGATTGTAGTATCTGACCGGATTAAAGGTTGGGATCAAGAATCAGCTGGGCGTGCCAAGTTAGCCAATGAGATTTACGGGGTCGGAGGCGATCGTTTGTCCCTTGACGATCTGATTGATTTAGAAAATAAATTAACGGTTAAACAACCGGATTTATGTCCTGAACTGATCAAAGTGCTGCACAAAGCAAAACAGAAGCGATTAGAGCAGCCAGAAAGAGCAGATTTCGCATCCTGGGGCCGGTTTTTCATGGAGTGGATGGAAATTTTTCAGTCTAAGAAAAAAGGAGATCGACAATTCGGTGTCGATGAATGGCAGGCATATCGATCTTGGGTTTCAATCGTACAAGGCCTGGCAGAGCTGGGGTTTGTCGAATCTAGGTGCACGGTTGAAACCGCACTTGCAAAATTGGTGCGTCAGGTAAGAGAGGCAAACGTTCAACCAAGAGCGGTCCGAACGCCAGTTCAGGTTGGGGAATATCTATCAATGGCAGGCCAGACCTTTACGCACCTCTGGATGCTGGGCATGAATGAAAAAGCGCTGCCGGGCTCACCGCGTCCAACTCCGTTTATTCCGATTTCCGTACAGAAGAAATGTCGGATTGCGAGCAGTTCAGCTGAAGAATTGAACAAACAAGTCCAAAGACGTTACGATCGAATTGTGTCAAGTGCTCGACACGTTGTGCAAAGCTATGCACGAACGGACAAAGGGGAGCACTTTCAGAGAAGCCACCTGCTCAGATCGCCAGACAGATTTAGTCTAGAGGTTTCAGCAGAATTAGCATCGTGTAGAAATTATTTGAGCCTGCTTTCTGTGGAATACAGAAATAGCGAGACTTTCAATGATTGGAAAGCACCCGCAGTTCAGTTGAAAGGTGGTGTCGCGAGCGGAGGCACATCGCTCTTGAAGGATCAGTCGAACTGCCCGTTCCGAGCTTTTGCGGTCCACCGCTTATATCTTAATCAGGCGCCATCCCTGGATGTGGGTGTAACGAGGCTCACAAGGGGATTGTTGATGCACGCTATTGCTGAATCACTCTACAAGAAATATCCGACTCCAGAACAGCTTGAAACACTATGGGAATCTAGAAATTTATCTAATGTCGTAACAGAGTGTGTCGCATCAGCAGTGAAAACTTACAACGGTGAGCGCGTCAGGCCGTTCAGCAGGGCAATTGAGGAAGTTGAGATTTCCATTCTCTCACAGCTTTCTGAAGCCCTGGTGCATTTCGACATGCAACGCATTACCGAGGAGCAGGAACCTTTAGATTCTCCAGTCAGTCAGCTATCTGATACTACTTACGAGCTCTGGGCAACCGAGCACCGGACTGAAATTGAGTTGTCAGGCATGACATTGACACTAAAAATCGACCGAATTGATGAATCCTATGGAAGTTTCATTCTTATTGACTACAAAACCGGCGCGTGTAATCTTTCTGACGCTTGGGGTAACAATCCCTATAGGCCGAAAGATCCACAATTGGCCGCATACGCTGTCGCAATGCATCAACAGGGACGAAAAGTTAGAGACGTTGCCTACTATCAGTTGAAAAATGGGGAACTGTCCGCCAGTTCCTGGCTTCAATTTGAAAAAAGTAGAGCAAAACCTAAGCCAATTGAATTGCTACTCAATCCGAGAGAAGATGTGAGTTGGCTGACTACGTTAGATCACCTCGCCAATGGTTATTTGTCTGGTCATGCGGTTGCTGATCCACTCAACTCATATGACACCTGCCGATACTGCCATGTAGAACCGGTATGCAGAATCAAATGCAAAACCGACATTTGAGTTTTTACGATGCGAGTGATTTCAAATGGGTGATCAGGCAGTTCGAAGCGAAGCGCTGAATATCAAGCAGTCCTTTATTGTTCAAGCTCCTGCAGGATCTGGCAAGACCACTTTACTGATCAGCAGATTTATATGTCTGCTGGCAGTTGTCGATGAACCTGAAGAGGTATTGGCGATTACATTTACCCGCAAGGCTACCGCGGAAATGCGCAAGAGAATTATCGAAGCGCTCAACCCGGAAACTAACGAACGCTTTCCTCAGGACATTGTCAACGATGCCGTTGATATAGTCAGGAAACGTTCTAAGAAACTCGGATGGAATCTGTTGGAGCAGCCTTCAAGACTTCAGATTATGACAATTGATGCCTTGTGCACGAGTCTGATTCGCAGAATGCCATGGGCTTCACGATTTGGTTCACTTCCGGGCATGGCTGAGGACGCAAGCCATCACTTTGCGTCGGCCGTTCTTAATCTGTATGAATCCGCGGGCAATGATCATGACCTTGGAAGAGCGTTGGCGAAATTACTCAACCACCTTGACAACAACAGTGACCGACTTCAGGAACTTATTGTTCAGCTACTGCAAAAGCGAGATCAATGGCTTAGGTATCTTGTTGGAGCCTCTTTTCTGGCAGATGACAGAAAGCAGGTCGAAGATTTCTGGCAGGTGCTCATCACAAGACAGCTAAACAAGATTCGGGACATGATGCCAACACTCGCTCGTGAGAAGTTGGGTCTCGATAACATGGATAACTCTAAACCAGCCAGCCTAATGACATGGAAGCTATTTGCATACAGTATGCTCACAAATGGTGGAACGTGGAGAGTCAGGCTGACAAAAGATCTGGTACCTGATGAAATTGATGTGGCTGACTTGAAAGATGTCATCGAATCCTGCCGCGATAACTCCGAACTCAGGAAACAGCTGATTGCGATTCGCGACCATTTTCCTTCTTCACCACAATATCGCGACAGACAGTGGGAAGTGCTTGAAGCGTGTTCAGTGGTCTTGCAGCACGCAGTGGCGGAGTTGAAACTTGAGTTTCGAAAACACGGTCAGGTGGACTTCATTGAAATTGCACAACAGGCAGTGCAGGCTCTCGGGAACTCAGATGATCCGACCGACTTATCGATGGTGCTTGATTACCAGTACAGTCACATCATGGTTGATGAGTTCCAGGACACTTCGGTATCCCAGCGCGACCTACTTGAGCGACTGATTGCAGGCTGGCAGTCTGACGACGGCCGCACGATTTTCCTCGTTGGAGATCCGATGCAGTCGATTTATCGGTTTCGGGAGGCCGAAGTCGGAATCTACCTTTCGGTGATCGAAAAAGGCCTTGGAAATCTGCCAATAAAGCCGGTCAACCTGACACAGAATTTTCGCTCCAATTCAAAACTGGTTTCATGGTTTAACGCTGTTTTTGAACCGTCATTTCCGGTGAGCTCTGAATTGGAAACGGGGTCAGTGCCATACGTCAAGTGTACCTCTAGAAAGAAATCTTCGAAAGATTCTGCTGTGAAAATTGTGCTTCAGAATTCAAAGGCAATGTCAGAGCAAACCATCAAAAGTCAGCTTCTGGTGGAAAAGGAACACGACTTGCTGATCAACGACATAAAGCAGTTTAGGAAAAAGAACACGGGTTCAGGTGTTCGTGCAGCTATTCTGGTTCGAACAAGAGGTCATGCAAAGCAGATTATTCCTCGCTTGGTGAGCGAAGGCATCAATTACTACGCACAGGACATTGTATCGCTGGATCAGCGTCCGGTTGTGGACGACTTGCTGTCTTTAACCCGCGCTTTACTTAATCTGGCTGATCGAACTTCATGGATCGCGATTCTTCGAGCACCATGGTGTGGTTTGGAATTAACTGATCTTCTCATCATTGCACGAGAAAGAGATGTCATTATCTGGGACCGGATTATGGACCCCAATGTTGAGTCTGAATTATCTGCAGATGGGCAACTGCGAATCAGTCGGCTAAGGGATGTGATGAAACGAACATTTTCAGGGCGCGGTCGGCTTGGGATGCGCGACTGGATCCATGACTGCTGGATCCTGCTTGGTGGACCGGCTTGTTATCGGTCGAAAGATGTAGAAAACGCACAAATTTTCCTTGATCTTGTAGAACGCAATTCCAATGGAGCTTCTGTGGAGGGCTTGAATCAATTCGAGGAAGAACTCAAGTCTCTTTATGCTGTACCAGAGGAAAATGCGGACGACACCTGGCTTCACATTTCCACAATTCATGGTGCCAAGGGCTTGGAGTACGATGCGGTCTTTCTACCAAGATTCAACGCCATACAGGGCGGTTCAAGAACGCGGCCACTACTGGTTTGGTCAGAATTTCTGCGTGCGGATGCAGGAAGTCAAATTTTGATGTCACCTGTTGCCCCTATCGGTTCAGACACAAGTGAAGAGATGTTTACATTTCTCCAGAACTGGGACAAAAATAGAGAAGCATTTGAATTGTTGAGGTTAGCTTATGTTGCGTGCACTCGTGCTAAAGAGAAGTTGTATATGTACGCATATGGGAAACTGGAAGTTCACGGACAGCCATTGTTATCAGATACGTCATTTGGTGAGAGTTCACTGATTGCAAAACTAGTGCCCGGATTGGTTGCAAGTAATGCCAGCTGTGTAATCCCAATTCATTACTCCAGTCCTGATCATGTATATCCCGGGAAGACTCCAGATGATGATTCAATCGATGAGGCGACATTTGACCTAACCAGACTTCCGTCAAACTGGAAGCTGCCAGCGCCGCCAGCACCCGTCAAATCCTCTGGGTACGAATTGGAGAGCCCCGATTATCTTGAGGCGATTGATTTTGATTGGGCAGGAAGTGTCGCACTGTGGATTGGAAATGTGGTGCATGAGTGGCTGGAAAAAATCGTTCGAACCGGAGTCAGTACCTGGTCCAGGGAAAAAGTCGCCGCAGAGAGAAACAAATGGCAGATTCGCTTGCGGGCGATGGGAATGGTAGATGATCAGAGACTATTGGATGAAGCGCTTGCTCGCATTGAAACTGCATTGAACAATGTTTTGATCGATCCAAGGGGAAAGTGGATACTGAGTGACCAGCATCAGGAGTCTGGTGCGGAACTCAGGCTGACAGGCTACTCCAACGGGCAGTTTTCCAACGTCATTCTAGACCGAACGTTTGTAGATGAAGACGGAACTCGATGGATTATTGACTACAAGAGCGGAACCACGGCCGGTAATGTAGACACATTTCTTGAACAGGAAGTTGAGCGCTACCGTGAACAGCTGACCCAATACAAGGCTGTTGTTTCCGGCATGGATTCCAGACCAATTCGTACTGCAATTTACTTCCCGATGTTCCCTGCCTGGCGAGAGGTGCAGTAATTCACCA
>JAJDXD010000023.1 GCA_022823405.1 Gammaproteobacteria bacterium | reverse complement strand
AGAGATATCTGGTAAGTCCGTCTGAGTCCGCGGCGGGCACGCTCAAAACTGGGCATGTCCGCCACGTCCTCACCAAACAGCCTTACGCGACCGGTTGTCGGAGCAAAGTCTCCAGTTACGACGTTAAACAGCGTCGTCTTTCCCGCACCATTGGAACCCAACACCGCGCGCCGTTCACCGGCCCTGACGGTCATGTTGATGTCTGCAAGTGCCACCAGCGCACCAAAGTGGCGGCTTATAGCCTCAAGTTCCAGGGCATTTTGCCCGGAGCTTTGCAGACGCTCTAATGCAGATGTGCGGGAATCCACCATTTAAGTGTTACTCACAACTCGGATTTTCGCGACTGACTTGTCCGTATTTCAGGAACTCTTCATACGGCAAACCGAATGTCTGGCTTACGCCTTTGGTAACAGAGATGGTTTTGTTCACCAAATTTCCATCAGGACCTTCAATGACCTCAGTCAGGAAAATGTCGGCAATGGCATTGCGCCGCTCATCCAGCTTAACCATTCCAGTTGGTGTATCAAACTCAAGAGCAGACAATGCAGCCCGTAAAGCGGCACCACCGTCGGACAAGTCTCCACCCACTGCTTCAAGCCCCAGCAGAGCTGCTTTTGTGTTGATGTAGTATGCATGTGCAAACAAGGAGGGTGACGGGAAACCATCCGGAAACTGTTCCTGATAGGCAGCAACGAAGGCATTCCAGTTTGGGTTGTCCCAGGTATCAGAAATTGGACCCGCTGAAGGTGTGCCAACCACGAATTTACGAGTTGGACCCTTGGACCCTAGAACGCTTTGATCGACTGTAATGGAACCGGCGATAAGCGGTGCATCTCCGCCAGCCTGCTCATACTGCGTTAAGAAGTTGATCGCATCTGCTCCACCGAGAGCAACGTAAATTGCATCAACATCATCGGGTAGTGCGGCAATGACAGATGAGTAATCTTTGTTGCCAATTGGAACCCAAAATCGAGCGTCGAGTGGCGCCTTTCCACCCAGTCGGCAGAATGGCTCCAGAAACCCGAACACCTGAGTGTACGGAAAGGAATAATCCTCTGCCAGCACCGCAACTGTACGGTAGCCTTTTTCGTTGTAAGCGTACTCACCAAGACCTGCCATCCACTGGGCACCCTCGGTGCTGAAGCGGAAAAAGTTCTCCGCCGACTCACGCAATGTTGTGTCCTGTGCGGCCGATGAACCATTCAGAAACGTTACATTGGGCTGAGTTTTGGCATAGTCCTTAATGGCAAGTCCTTCCGAACCTGACAACGGGCCCACCAGAACCTGTATTCCATCCTGTTCGACGAGCTTTCGTGCAGCGCGAATCGCACTGTCCGGTGAAGCATCCGAAGATCCGGTGATCAGTTCAATATTCTTCCCACCAGCGGAGTTTCCAAATTCTGCGAGCGCCATTTGTACGCCGCGCAGGCTGTCTTCACCAAGTGCAGCGAAAGCGCCTTCCAGAGTGGCCAAGGCTCCCATTTTGATGGTGTCTTGAGCCATAGCACCCGTTGAAAACGCGATCAACGCGACTACAAGAGACATTTTTTTCAATATTTTCAGCATATTTAATCTCCGTAAAGTTAATTGAAAAAAGTTAGGGGTTATCAAATGATTCCTGTGAATGCGGGTCGATCTGGTTGACACCATTCATCGCCATGCGGTTTTCCCGAGCGGTACGAAATTTATTTCGTAGTCGATGCCAAAGGCCAAGCATTCCATCAGGTGAGAATAACACTATCAGCAAAAATGCCAATCCGATGACGGTATTGAATCGTTCTCGGTCAATCAGATCAATCGCAAAATTTTCCAGCAGCACAAATGCAATGGCACCTAAAAACGGACCTATCGGGTGGCGAAGACCGCCAACGACGGCAATAACCAAAATGTCAATTACAACATCGACCCCAATGGATCCGGGAGAGATGCGTCCATTAAACCAAACCAGCAATACTCCGGCAGTGCCTGCAATGATGCCGGATAAAAAGTAGGCGAAAATCCGATGGAAGGGAACGTTGAAACCAAGTGATCGCATGCGCCTCGGATTGTCACGTATGGCCTGCAAAGTCAATCCGAATGTAGAGCGCGAGATATAGAATACCGCCGCCAGTGACAGTGCTGCGATAACAAGGGTGAGGTAATAGAATGGAGTAGGGTTACGCCAGTAGATTCCAAATAATGTCGGCGGTTCCACCCCGGCAAAGCCCGTAAATCCATTGAAGATTACATAGTTCTGTCGGACAAAGAAGAAGAATGCAACAGCAATCGCCAGAGTGATCATGATGGTATAAATTCCCTCGGTTCGAACGGAAATTGCACCGACGAAAGAGCTGAAAATTGCTGCAAAGGAAATAGCAATGATCACCGTCAGCCACCAGGGCCAGCCTAGCCCCATGACGCCAACACTGTTTTCGCCTAGAATAGCGACTGTGTACCCGGCAAGTCCTGCCGCCGTCAATTGTGCGAGACTGATCATTCCTCCGTACCCGGCCAGCATCATCAGCGATAGTGCGATGGTGGCAAGAATTAACGAGTACGCGCCGATCTGAAAGGTAAAAAAATCACTGGTAAACCAGGGATAAGCGATCAGGAAAACAGCAACGACTATGATTCCGGGGTGTAATCCGGTATCGGACCAGGAGGTGGAAAACCAACGTTGTTTGCTCATTGTCTTGACCAGCTGCTTCCCATCAGGCCTTGCGGTCTGACCGCGAGAACAATCACCATAATCAAAAATGTTACCACTACGCCATATGTGGGAAAGTATGCTAATCCGAACTGTTCTGCAAGTCCGATAAGCAGTGCGCCTATGGCTGCACCTGGGACGGAACCGAGTCCGCCGACGATCACAACAATAAGCGAAGCGAGCAGATAGCGCACGTCTTCACCAGGGGATATCGAAAGTGCAGTTCCACCAACAACACCTGCGAATCCGGCGAGTCCAGCGCCAATGCCGAAAACCAGAACAAAGACCAGTTGAACGTTCACACCAGATGCAGACAGCATGTCGCGATCATTGACACCTGCACGAATCATCATACCGATTTTTGTACGATTTAAAAATAGCCAAAGTGCAGCGCCTACCGCAACGGCTGCGAAAAATACTGCGAGCCGGTAGATGGGATATTTGATGTAAACGGCATCACCCGAGGAACGAATGGTGGACACAACTGGTAGTTGTGCGGCACCGAACAGCCAGTCTGGCGGCGTGAACTGATAGGTCGTCCCAGTCCAAATTGCAAGCATCAGATCTGCGACAATGATAGAGATTGCAATAGTGACCAGTGTTTGACGAATGTCATCACCTTCCATTCTTCGAAATACCAGCGTTTGCATTAGCATTCCGCTCAGGGCGACGACTACGAAAGCTATTGCCAACCCCAAGAACCAACTACCAGTTGTATCTGCAACTTCGTAGCCAATGTAGGCGCCGAGCAGATACATTGATCCGTGCGCGAGATTAACGTTGCGCATCAAACCGAATATCAGTGTAAATCCACTGGCGACCAGAAAGTAGAGTCCGCCAAGTGTGAGGCCGTTGAGGAGTGTGTTAACGAAAGTTTTCTTACGGCCGAAGATTTCAATGAGCCATTGCGGCCACACTGCGAAAATCAGCCAAAGAAGGATGACTGCAAAAAGCAGAATTACAATCGACCAAAAGGTGTGTTGCTCTATGAATCGTCGCATCACTTGATCTGCCAGTCAGTTAACCAGCCGCCTCCGATCGGCTTGAGTGTCAGCCCTTCGTAGCCATAGAAAAAAGAAGTGGGTATCGGTTCCTCGACCCACATTTCCACTGCATCAGGTCTGCGAGTCCCTTTGCAACCAACGCAGTACTTCAGATAAGCTATTGCGAAATTGGCTTAAATACTGTCCACTTCGCTGTCGTAACAATTCTACATTGAACGCGAGTTGATGAGTAGATTATTCCGATTGTGTCCTGACTAAGCGGGATGGTTTAGGAGAGTTGGCAAATTAATAAGATGAAAAAACAGGAAAATTGCAGATAGATTTGCGAATTGGCTTAACGAAGGACTCACGTCGAAAGTGCCAATTGTTCATTCATATTGGTATTGAAATTGCGTCGATCCAAGAAATTTTTGCTAAGCACACACATTTAGGTAAATCATGCTTTGGTGGCGACAATCGCACTTGAAGTCTGAGATGAATCAACGCAGTCGTCTCTCAAATAAATCATGTCCAAGCAACCAAACATTGTCGTCAATTCACCCGGTGCCAGAACATATTTCGGGTTG
>JAJDXD010000046.1 GCA_022823405.1 Gammaproteobacteria bacterium | reverse complement strand
TCCATAAAAAACACCAGGAATTGCGCGCTTTTGGGAGGCGCATATCCTTGTTGCTACGCAACTGTTTTTTTACGGATTTTTTAACAGGTTTATTTCCGCTCCGTGGTTAATTTCAGACTCATTTTGCAATTGGAAAACACTACAATTCCAATTGTTTCACTGATTCTTTAGTTCCTGATGTCCAAAATATGGGTGCTGTGTTGCAATAATTCAACCTCTATAGCAGCATTTCCTTTTCGAGTTTCAAAAGACTAAACATGACGGCAATCTTGGTTGCGGCTGCGTTGATAACCAATACAGCTACAAGGATAATTGCCCAAACCTGCCACATTACCCCTTCTGTTACCGAATTGATACCGTAGAGAGACACCAGGTCAGCAACGGATTGCTGGTTAACCACTCTAAATCCTTCAACAAACCCAAATGCGATCAGCACGATTAGGGCTGCTTGAAAGACAGCAGAATAAATAAATGGTCTGGAGATTAATGACGAGTTAGCGCCAATCAAACTCAGTAATTTAATTTCATCGGTTCGATCACTGACACGCCTCCAACCAAAGAAGCAGATTAAAGCGACCGCGATAATCAAAAGTACGCCGACGGTTGTCTGACCGAGACTGCTGGCGAGTTTACGGAGTGAAAACAATTTTGCTGTCCACTCTTGATCGAATTGCACCAGGTCAACATAGTCCAACTGATAGAGTTTGGCTGACAGTTCCTGAAATGCTTCCAGACTGGCGTGACTTTTGTCGGGCTGAACGATCACGAGGGTGGAAAAGGGATTTTCCTGTAAATAGTTTGCGATGGTGTGCAAGCCAGTCAATTGTTGGAAGTCTACCAGCGCTTCGTCTGCTGATATCAATTTGGCCGACTGTACGGAGTTCAGTTCAGTAATTTTTTGCTGTACCAAATGAGCAGTTGACTGCTCAATGTCTTTCGCAAGAAAGACTGTCAGTTCCGGCGGTTGTTGCAGAAAAAAGGAAAAGAATTTAACACTGCTGGCAGTCATGTACAGTCCGGTTGGTAAAGCCAGCGCGATCGCACACGAGACGACTGGAAACCAGGTTCTCAACGGAGTGCTGAATAGGCTTTCAAAGCACTCGACGATGATTTGATATCGATAAGACGAGCTATCGAGCACGACGTCTAACGACTCCCTGCATCGCATCAAATACCTGGCCGCCTTGCATTTCAATTACCGGATTTCTGGGGTCTGCCAAGTGTGTTCTGTCATGCGTCGTCACGACTACAGTCAATTTACGGTCGGCCAGGCGCTTGAAAATCTGCATGATTTTGACGCCTAGTTGAGGGTCCATGTTGATGGTTGGTTCGTCAGCAATGATCAGCGTCGGTTTGGTGACGATAGCGCGCGCTATTCTGACTCGCTGCTGTTCTGAATCTGTCAGATCGATTGGGCTGTAGTTGAGCTTGTTTCGAAGTCCTACGACATCCAAAGTGTTGGTGACTTGCTGAATGATGTCTGTTTTAACGTTTCTATTGATCAGTAGCGGTAGCGCCACATTTTCGCCAACTGTTTTGTTTTCCAGCAAAGGCATATCAGGAAAAATTGACCCAATCGATCTACGATATCGGGCAATCTGCCTACCTTGCAATTCATCAAGGTCGTTGTCAGCTACTGTAATTTTGCCTTCAGTTGGACGTATCCTTAACGCAAGCAGTTTGGCGAGCGTTGTCTTACCGGCACCGCTTGGGCCAGTTATAAAGACCAGGTGCTGACCGGGGATGGTCAGCGACAGCTTCCGCAGACCTAGCTGTCCGTTGGGATATTGGACCGTTACGTTTTCAATCGAGATCATCAGTTAACCGGGTGCTGATCGGGTACCGTACCAAGCAGGGAGGCAACATAATCATCCGCATTGAAGAGTGCGATGTCATTGATTCCTTCACCAAGTCCAATAAAAGCAATCGGTAAAGAGAACTCGTGAGCGAGTGCCACTACAATTCCACCTTTGGCGGTACCGTCGAGCTTAGATACACAAATCCCGCTGATTGGCGTGTGTTGATTGAATTCGCGTACCTGTGAAATCGCATTTTGTCCGGTCCCTGCATCAATAGTAATCAGTGTTTCATGCGGGGCTGAGGGCTCTATTTTTCCGATGACCCGGTAAATTTTGTTCAGTTGACGCATCAAATCGTCGCGGGTTTGTTGTCTACCAGCTGTATCAATGAGCAGTGCGCTGCATTGCCTTGCGGTTGCTGCATGCATTGCATCGTGGGCAACCGCTGCCGGGTCCGCTCCAGTGGATTGCGCAATGACCGGTATGTTCAGACGCTGTCCCCAGGTCTGTAACTGTTCCACAGCGGCAGCTCGAAAGGTATCACATGCCGCCAGCATTACAGAGTGTCCTTGCTGTTGCATTAAGGCTGCAATTTTCGCACAACTGGTTGTTTTCCCAACACCGTTTACACCGACCATTAGAATCACTGTCGGGGTGGGATGCCGGCTAAGGTCAAAGCCAACTTCACAAATTTTCATTGTTTTCAGCAGTTCAGCTTGCAGCACATCAAATACCTGTTCAGTAGACAGCCCGGACTTTTTCAGCGTGGCAGACACTGAATCGACAATTGACGTGCTCATGTCGTAACCGATATCACTCAAGATCAGCACATCTTCAAGTTCTTCGATCTTTTCCGGGTCTACTCTTGACGAACCGGAGAAAAGGCTCGTCAACTTATCAAATACAGAACTACGCGATTTCGCTAGGGCGTTGAAAAATTTGAATTTTGACTTGCCTTCAGAGTCTGCAGATGATTGTGTAGCTCGAATTGTCAAGTGTAATCCAGGCGACTCTAACCGCGAATAATTAGTGCAATAACCGATTGTTTAGGAATATTGACAAGCGCCATTCAACTGTAAACGCGATGGCACTGTTGAAGAAATTGGAGCAATCTCTTCATGAGAAATTATAGTGGTTTTATACAGTGATTCACCCATCGGGAGCGATTTTCGTTGGTGAATATTCTGAACAATCTTCTGAAATGTCGGTCGGAACACTAGGACGAATCAATCAAATATTCGCGTTGTAAATTGGTGTCTCACCTTTTTTCGGAATATTTTTGTTTTTCATCTAGGAAATTTGGGTAAACAGACAGGCTCGTTCGAATATTCAATCACGGGCAGTGTACTGACCAGCCATAGTCAAAAACGGTATCATTCCGTCTAATTATTAGCCATTAATCGTTTGACGACCTCGTGCGACGAATGACCGGGTGAAATTCAACGGGCCGTGAATAGAGTCGATTATTAGTGTAGTGGAAGTTAGCATTCAGAGCACTCTCACTGAAACGTTTGCGTTGTTTGGGTGACATTGAAGAGAGAATCGCGCAAGTCAGCAGCTGGAAACTTGAGAATCATCGCCGGAGAGTGGCGAAGACGACGAATTTACTTTGAATCTTCGACTGAACTTCGACCCACCACAGACGCGGCACGAGAAACTCTTTTCAACTGGCTGCAGCATCGAATTGAAGGAGCGGTGTGTCTCGATTTGTTCGCTGGAAGCGGTGCACTTGGCTTTGAGGCGCTGTCAAGAGGTGCGAGTGAAGTGGTTTTGGTCGACTCAAACCGCCGCTGCATCAACAACCTGCACCAAACTGCCAATGAATTGCAAACCGAACGTTGCACCATCGTAAATCGGAACGCATTGGACTACCTGCAGCGATGCAATCGGAAATTTGATATTGTTTTCCTCGATCCTCCGTACCACAGCGGACTGGCAGTCAAAGCACTACGAAATCTTGACTCAATAAATTGCCTCAATTTGGAGGCACTAATCTATCTGGAAGTTGGGAGAGATTTCAACTCGAAAAAGTTGGCAGACCAGTGGACCTTTGTCCGAAATTTCAATGCGGGTTCACGGTCGCATTATTTGCTTTCCCAACAGCTAGATGCGAATATCAGTTCTACGTGAATGACGAGTCACCGTCCCCCATTTAAATTACGCTAGTGAAATTCGAAATGAAATTTTCGTCGCATCTAGATTTTCTGACCTGATTTGCTGCAGAGAAACAGGAAATCCCTTGAAGAATTATGAACCCATCCATTCATAATGTAGGAATTGTTGATTGCGATGTTGATCATCCACTTTTTATTTGATTAAAGTTTTCTGGCAATGAGTAACGGTACTTCGATAACACGAGCAATTTATCCTGGAAGTTTTGACCCGATAACCAGAGGGCACATTGACCTGGTTGAACGGGCATCGCGGCTTTTCGATGAGGTTGTTGTTGCAGTAGCAGACAGCAAAAGTAAAAAAACTCTGTTTACTCTGGAAGAGCGTGTTGAACTCATCCGGAAAACTACAGAGCATTTGACTGATGTTTCAGTCGTGGGATTTACTGGCTTGCTAATCGACTTTGCTCGACAGATGAATACAAATATTGTGATTCGAGGGTTGCGCGCAGTTTCCGATTTCGAGTACGAATTTCAACTGTCATGGATGAATCGTCAACTGGAACCTGACATCGAAACATTGTTTTTTGCGCCAGCTGAAAACTATGCATTTGTCTCCGCATCACTGGTGAAAGAGATTGCTCAATTTGGTGGCAATGTTTCCAAGTTTGTGCATCCGGAAGTCAACAAGGCGCTGATGAATAAATTGAGCAGGTAAAAGTCCTGTCTCTGACCAACTTTCTTACTTCCAGGCAAATTTTGGCTGATCGAATTGTGCAACACGAGTATGACGGTCGAAGAGCACAACTTCCCGAAATTGATAAATGAAGGCGGCGGTTGGGGCAAACACCCGGTGCCCAAGTGTGGCAAGAGGTGTTGACAGCACCGGATAGTCGCTTTCCTGAATCTGTTCTAGAATTGGAATTTCTGTGGATTTCAAGTCGTCCAATGGGATTCGAAACACGCGGGCGATTTCATTCGGGTCCGGATTGATCTTTAGGTTGGCACCGGCCCAGACTACTACAGGTGTAATGTTGAATCCAGATCGGGTCTGATAATCATCCAGCATCCCAAGCACGCTGTCTTTTGCAAGATTAATCCCAATTTCTTCGTGCAGTTCTCTAAGCGCAGTGCCAATCGCTGTTTCATCAGGGTCTTTCTTGCCGCCGGGAAGTGCGTACTGCCCACCGTGTCGATTCAGGTGTTTGGGCCTTCGGGTCAACAGAAAGGCTGCAATGTTACTTTGTTCGCTGTCAATAATTGTTAACGCGACCGCCGCCTGTCGGAGTTGAGTATCGGAATTCGAGATACGATTGAAACTGGACAGGCGTACCTTAATCTGTTCGCGCAGTGAGTCGTTGATGACCAGGCGACAGTCCTTTTTGGCATGAATGGTGTCTTTACGAAGCATTTCTGAATTCAAGCGATTTGTGTTAGCGTCACTAATCGACTAACTTTATATACTTTTGGCTTTGAGTGTTTGTTGGGCATTAATCGTGAAAACGAATATGACATCTGATTTCGCAAATTGCCCAGTTCCGGACAAAACGTAGGAACAAGATCTGAAGAATAAATTGGTTAGTGATGTACAGAATCGAGAGTGAAGAATACCAAATTTCCCAGCAACCGTACTACGCACCACAGGGAAATGAAATAGAGCTTTTTGAAAGTGCTTACCAGAATTGCATTCCGGTTCTGTTGAAGGGGCCGACTGGATGTGGTAAAAGCAGGTTCATGGAATACATGGCCTGGCGGCTCGGACGCTCGCTGGTTACCGTTGCATGCCACGATGATTTGACCGCTTCTGATCTTGTCGGACGTTATCTTATCGTTGGTGGGGAAACACAATGGGTCGACGGTCCACTAACACGCGCCGTCAGAATCGGTGGGATATGCTACCTGGACGAGATCGTCGAAGCGCGAAAGGATACCACCGTGGTCATCCACCCTTTGGCTGATGATCGGCGAGTGCTTCCCATCGATAAAACAGGTGAGCTATTGTACGCCTCGGATCATTTCAATCTGACCATTTCTTACAATCCAGGCTATCAGAGTGTTCTCAAGGATCTGAAACAAAGCACTCGACAGCGATTTCTGTCGCTTGAATTCGATTACCCGAATGAAATACTTGAGCAGTCGATTATCGTGCACGAATCTGGCATTGATCCGGGCAATGCCGCTGCGCTGGTTCGATTCGCAATAATGACTCGTAATTTAAAGGGTAGCGGATTGGAAGAGGGCGCAAGCACCCGTCTTCTTATTCATGCAGCCAAACTGATGGTGTACGGTGTTGCACCGCTGGATGCCTGTAATGCTTGCATATCGCAGACACTGACTGATGATCCAGAGATTCTAACTGCGATTCAGGAAATGGCCTCCTCGCTTTTCTAAATTGAGGTGGTGAGAATGGCTGACCGGATAAACTATGCATCGGGCCGCGTCAATCAACCGCTCGCAGAATTTGAAATTAGAGAACGTCTGGAGGACCTGCTTGGTGCGGTCCTCACTTCCCGCCGAACGGCTGCAGAGCCGGCACTGAAACTGTCGCATTTACATCGTTCCGAGCAGGACTTCGCTCTGCACTGGACTGGTGTCATATCAAAATCCAACTCTGAGATGGCATTTCAATTCGTGAGTCATGTTACTCACGCCTTTTCGTTGCTGGATACTGATGGTGTCACTCAATGGATCATTGAAGCGATGGATATCTACGATCGCGATGGCCTTTATCTTGGCAGTGCGGCACTTCGGGGAGTGGAAGTCTTCGCAGAAAAATTGGTGCAAAAACAATATTCCGTAACCTTCAATGATGTCGTAACCGTCATGAACAAATTTGCCATTGGGGTGTCCGGAAGGCACTTGGGAATTGATGAAGATAAAAAGGCGTGGACTGATACCGAAACGATGTACCTGCCACATTCGGTTCGACAGTTTGAATCAAGTCGCAGGAATTTTGAGCTTTACAAGGCTATGGTTGGTTTCATGCTGGCTCAGTCTCGTTTTGGAACCTTTCGGGTTGATCAAGCAACGGGTGTGCCGATTGTCTGTACAAAAATTGCCGACTATCGAGACCCGGCCAGGGCGCTTAGAATTTTCGAAGCGGTGGAAGAACATCGGCTGTTAGCTCGCCTTGAAGCTGAACTTCCGGGACTTGCCAGACAAATGAGGACGTTAAAGCAGGATGCATCGAGCGGGCAGCAAATTACTTCGGAGTTTCCTGAGTTTGAACAAGTTCAGGATTCAGGTGCGACCGTAAATGATTCGCTTTCTGTGGTCAAACAACTTTACGACAAAAAAGTAAATTTTCCAGAACCTGCCTGTTATCAAGGCGTGATTGATTTGGAACGAGTACGTCTGGTTACCCGGCAACGAGTCGAAAAGGAGCGTGAAAAATTTCGTACGGATCTTGCTCTGTTGGCGGAGGGGGTGCAGGATGAGAGTGTACTGGACAGGGAGGGCCTGAAGCGAGAAACGTACGAGGTTTCCTATTCTCAGGACATGGAAAGTGACAGTCAAGGGGACGGGGAGTTGACTGTCACCATTGAAGGCCAGCCGGTAGCACCGCCCGAAGACATGGTTCAAACCGCAAAGTCGATTGTCCAAGACTTTGGTGAAATTCCGGAAGACTATCTTGTTCCCGCTGAAACCGGCCTGTACGATGCTGGTCAATCAACTGAAGATCGGCCGGAGAAAGAAGTTGGCAAATTCGAAGATGGAGTTTTTTACGACGAATGGGACTATCGACGATGTCACTATCGCAAAAACTGGTGTGTGCTGAAAGAACTGGAGATGCATCCGGGCAGTGCGCAAACCGTTACCGCCATTCTGGACAAGTATTTCCATCTGGTGCGCGATATTCGAAAATCATTTGAGGCGCTCAGAGGTGATGAGCGAATGCTGCGCAGGCAAAAGAACGGAGATGATATTGATATCGATGCTGTTGTGGACAGTTATGTTGATGTCGTAAAAGGGGAGGAACTCAGTGAACGGCTGTTTATTAAATCACGCAAAATGGAGCGCAATCTTGCAGTTGTATTTATGGTTGACGTCAGTGGTTCAACCAAGGGATGGATCAACGAGGCGGAGCGCGAGAGTCTGGTTCTATTGAGTGAAGCACTGGAAACTCTGGGTGATCGCTATGCGATCTACGGATTTTCAGGTATGACCCGGAAACGTTGCGAGGTTTATCGGATCAAAACTTTTGAAGAACCTTATAACCATCATGTCAAAGCGAGAATGGCAGGGATGAAGCCACAGGACTATACCCGAATGGGAGTGGTCATTCGACATTTAACTGAAAAGCTCAAGCGTATCGATGCAAAAACTCGGGTACTGATCACGATTTCAGATGGTAAACCCGATGACTACGATGGGTATCGGGGTGAGTACGGCATTGAAGATACCCGCCAGGCACTGTTAGAGGCCAAGCATGCCGGCATTCATCCATTTTGCGTCACGATCGACACTCATGCACACGAATATCTGCCCCACATGTATGGCCATGTCAACTACACCGTAGTGAGCGATATCAGAAAACTTCCGCTAAAAGTTTCCGACATTTACCGCAAATTGACGACCTGATTCCATGGCGATTCAGTCAGCCTTACAGCCAACCTGTAAAAATGACAATTTGTTGCGAAAAGTAGTGAGTAATGTGCAGCGTTTATTTAATCTGAAAGTTTTATTTTCTGATTTATATATCTGATATATTTGATTTAGTTTAATTTCAATAATCCCAATAACTTATTGAAGTTATTACAGTTAATTCCAAATCGAATCGAACGGAATCGTAATTTCGATTAAAATATCCAAGGTAAAGACCTTGATCATCGATCTCATAATCGAGACCCCGTCGCGAGACTGAATATGGCTAGCGTATCTGGAATAACCACAGAAATCACATCAAAAGTTCAGCCCTCTAAACTTGAGCTTCAACCGGCATCTTACGACACTTGGCTTCGAAAATACTGCTTAAAGACTCAGACTGGTGATCTCGTTGATCAAACGGTTGAAGATACCTTTGATCGGGTTGCTACAGCATTAGCTGAGGTGGAAGATGTCAAGGTGCGAGACAAGCAGTATAAAAGATTCTTATGGGCACTGAAAAATGGCGCCATTCCTGCTGGTCGAATCGTTTCAAATGCGGGAGCTCAGGAACACAAACCTTCGACCAGTACCATCAATTGCACTGTTTCCGGAACTATCCCTGATTCAATGCAGGGAATTTTGCATTCGGTCTATGAGGCAGGACTCACACTGAAAGCTGGTTGCGGAATCGGTTACGAGTTTTCCACGCTTCGACCCAAAGGCGCCTTTGTAAGCGGTGCCGGAGCCAATACGTCTGGTCCGCTGTCATTCATGGATATTTTTGATGCAATGTGCTTCACTGTGTCCTCAGCAGGTGGTCGACGCGGTGCACAAATGGGCGTGTTCAACATTTCTCATCCGGACATACTCGAATTCATTCGAGTAAAGCGAGAAGATGGTCGGTTGCGGCAGTTTAATCTATCGTGTCTGATTACCGATGAATTTGTCAAAGCGGTCAAAAATGACGCAGAGTGGGATCTTGTATTCCCTGCCACTCAGCATGAAATGGCCGATGATGATGTTCCAGTTACTTGGAAATTTTGGCCAGTAGACGAAAACAATCGAGATTGGATTACCAACGATCAGGGTATGGTTGCGGTACGAATTTACAAGACTATTCCAGCTCGGGTTCTTTGGGATGCAATCATGGAGTCGACCTATGACTTCGCTGAACCAGGATTCATTCTGATTGATCGCGTAAACGAGATGAATAACAACTGGTTTTGCGAGAATATTCGAGCAACCAACCCGTGCGGTGAGCAGCCCCTACCACCTTATGGCAGTTGTCTTTTGGGTTCGGTGAACCTGACTCATTTTGTTGTAAATCCATTTTCTGATAAAGTGCGCTTCGATTGGAAACGCTACCGGGAGGTGGTGGCAATATTTACCCGAATGTTGGACAACGTTGTTGAAATTCATGGATTGCCGCTCAATGAGCAGAGGAACGAAATCTTGCGAAAACGCCGACACGGAATGGGATTTCTGGGTCTGGGTTCGACATTGGCCATGATGAAAATCCGCTACGGGTCCAAAAAGTCCATTGAGTTCACAGAAAAGGTAGCAGCTGAGATGGCAGTTACAGGTTGGCAGGTGGCGGTTGAGTTGGCCGAGGAGAAAGGCCCAGCTCCGATTTTCGAAGAAACTTTTGAAGTCACTCCAGCGATGTTATACAAACGACCCGAAATGGCGCTGGATGGCATCCAGGTCGGTGATCACGTGAAGGGTAAAGTCTTGCTCTCCCAGTACAGTCGCTATATGCAGCAACTTCCTGATGACATTACCAATCGAATTGCAGACATCGGTGCGCGTTTTACACATCACAGTTCAATCGCTCCAACTGGAACGATTAGCCTGTCGCTAGGAAACAATGTAAGCAATGGCATCGAACCGTCGTTTTCTCACGAGTATTTCCGGAACGTCATTCGCGAAGGAAAAAAATCAAAAGAGCGGATGCCCGTTTACTCCTACGAACTGCTATTGTTCCGGGAATTGGTGGATGATTCGGCTTCGATGGATGATCCAGAGTCACTTCCTGAATATTTCATCACTTCAAATGACATTACACCTAGCGAACACGTTGCGATTCAAGCGGCAGCTCAAAAGTGGGTAGACTCTTCAATATCGAAAACCGCAAATGTGCCAACCGATTATCCATTTGAAAAGTTTAAGGATATTTACCTGGCGGCATACGATAGCGGATTGAAAGGATGTACAACGTTTCGATACAACCCGGAAAACTTCCAAGGTGTTCTGGTTCGGAAGAAAGACAGTGAAGAGACGGTTTATTCGTTTACTCTGGAAGACGGTAGCGTTGTCACCGTCAGGGGTAATGAAGAAATTGAATATGACGGGGAAATCCACAGCGCAGCGAATTTATATGATGCCCTTAAGGAAGGGTACTACGGAAAATTCTAGCGCAGCTTTTGAAATTCGATTTGTTCCCGCAACCCCAACACAATATCCAAAGTTCTCAGTATGACTATTAGAATCAGCAAGAAAATTGTCGATTACAGAGTGGTTCCCACAGCTGCGGCAGAACCCGTGTTGTCAACTACCGAACTGGCAGTCTCGCCGCCCTTGGGTTCCAACGGAGCCACTGATCCGATGATTAACGGCGTACAGCCAGTTGGTATGCTTGAGCATCTGACGCGTCCTGCAACTCTGCCTGGTGCGACTTACAAAATCAAAAACCACCTGTCGGAACATGCCCTGTATGTCACGATCACCGATATCGCTATCAACCCAGGTACACCGTACGCAAAATCGCGTCCATATGAGATATTTATCAATTCCAAAAACATGGATCACTTTCAGTGGATTGTTGCACTGACCCGGATTATTTCGGCTGTTTTCAGGAAAGGCGGAGACAGTTCATTTCTAGTTGAGGAACTCAGAGCGGTATTTGATCCCCGCGGTGGTTACTTTAGACCAGGTACCGGCGAATATGTACCGTCACTGGTTGCTGAAATTGGTTCAGTCATTGAAGAGCACATGCGAAAGATCGGCATGATCACCGACGAACCCAGGCCCGAGCACGTTCAGCAGATACTTGATGAGAAACTGGCTGAATATGAAAGTCGCAACACTAAAGCAAATGGTAGTCAGGCTGGTGATTTTCCAGAAGGATCGCAGCTTTGTAAAGTTTGCAATGTTGCCGCAGTCATTATGATGGACGGTTGTCTTACATGTTTGAACTGCGGCGATTCCAAATGCTCCTAATCCGGGTCGGATTAACACCACTAGCACTTAAGATTTAGAATTCTGACAGACTGTGCGCAGATTAACGCCTGTCAGTATGAAATTCAGTCAGTTACCCGAATCCCGGCCAGTTCGAATTCCCAAAACAATTTTCCTTTAGCAACCGCATTTCTGAACGAAACATTGTCCTTGAAGTCTCTAGCCTGACGGGTTGGGACATTGATTGGTACAAACTCGACCTTATCACCAATCACTACGCAGGCATCAGTCCTTTCAACGGAGTCGGCTGGGCAATCATAAAGAAGTACTCTAACTTGGACATCAGTAACGTTCTTATCTGACGTGTTGGAGACTCGTCCAGCGAACTCCCAACTGTCCCCATATGATTTTTCAGTTTGTGTCACCTCAAGATCAATAGTCTCCTTGGGAATTGGGAATTTCTTTGACTCTGAATCTTCCAGGTTCAGAAAATACAAACCAGTCAGGAGGACAGCTAGTGCAGCGAGCAGCCCAAATCCAACTTTTGGTGAGTAATAGCTGACAAAAATCAGCGCAATACAAACGACACCAATCGCTATCCAATGCATACTAGAACTTTGAATTGATCAATCTTCACTCAAACCGAGTAGCAATCATTTTACAGGTTGCTAGAGATGATTGTGCCATTCTGATTCGAGAGCCGTTGAGTACCGAAACGTTTTGAACAAGGTCTTTGCAAAAAGATAGGTCGATTCAAGTCGGTACAGATTGAAATTTGCAGGTAGGGATTATCGGTAGGGTGACATTGTTCAAGTCAACTCCGAGTACGACCGCGCGTTTATACTTGGTGCGACTGCCTGTTAGTTCAAATTCTATTTTGGTGATTGCTGTTGAAAGTTGAATTCGAATCAGATTCCATGGTCTGTAGACCTCCGTCTTTTCAAAATTCGCGCGAGCGCTATGACTTTAATAAGCTACGCAAGCGACTACGACGCGAAGTGAGTCGCGCAATCAGCGATTTTGA
>JAJDXD010000164.1 GCA_022823405.1 Gammaproteobacteria bacterium | reverse complement strand
GCTTCCGCTGAAGTCTCGGACACCCTCCAACAGGGTTTTATTCTAATAGTTTCAATCAGATACATGACATTATTTCCCAAACAACCGGACACTAGTGATATACACATGGTATTCGAGTGAGAAGAGCAATGATAGAAAATGAAAACACCATAACAAGTCATACAAGCGTCTTCAATGCGATTTGGCACCATATAAGAAAATTCTTTCGCATCTTCTGGGTGTTGATTGGCTGGGCCCGTCGTTTCTTTGTGCTCGCGATATTAATCGCTTCAATTTCGTTCAGTGGGCTGATGGTCTTCAGTGGTGCCGTACAGACGGCGGTGACAGCAGCGGCAAGTGCAGTTGGGCTTCGGACCGTGGCCGCTCGTTATTTAGATGATGTTGCGCGTTATTCAACTGCACTCTCAGTTGAACGGAAAGCCTCCCAACGGTTAAAATCCGATCTGGCGCGTACATCAGAAAAACTGACCAAAGTACGTGCCACTGCTTCGACAACCGTAACCCGAGTGACTCGCCGTTGGCAAAGGGCTGCGGCAAGGGAAGTCGCAGTGATGCCTGCCGAAGCAATTCCTGCCCTCGGTGCTGCGGTCATTGTTGCTGCTACGGCTTGGGAGCTTAGCGACATCTGCGAAACCATGAAGGATATGTCTCGTTTGGAAGAGGCGTTAAGCACCGGAAAAGGCGACTCCAAAAAGGAAGAGCCAACCGTCTGTGGTACCGAGGTGCCAAAACGACAGGAGTTGCTGCAGATGGCGAAGAGTGCACCGCTCAAAGTGTGGAATGATGCAAAACACGCTGGAATGGATCTAGCAGACATCAACCCGTCAGAAATCGAATGGGGAGTAGCAGTGTTCAAAATTCCAGCGGTCACTGGAGAAATCGCGAGAGACTCATTTCAGGATGTGAAGGATCTTCTGGAAGATCAGGAGGACAATTTCAAACTGTGGTGGAACAGCCAATGACAGGAATTGCAATCGGAACACCGTCTGTGAAATTTGAGTGAATCGAGTCTATTGAAATTGAGTAAGTTCAATTATGTCCGACTTTTGGAATAAATTTACAGCCCTCGACCTTCGTACACAATCCCCTAAATTTAGAACCCCGATCGGTAAATCGGGACTGGAGTTTTTAAGCAAAGCCTTGTACGCTTTAGCTTTTAAACCCAACGGACTCTCTCCAACGGATTAAACCAAAACCCACCACAATTGTGCGCCGCGCAGCGTCATACCACACTCCTTGGAAGCGCGAATTCAGGCCGCTGACAAAAGGCGTCATATTTCCTGCAATTGGCCGAAATTTGCGAAATTTCCTCCAAGATGAGCGACGCACATATTAATGGGAATATCAAGATCAGATTTGTCCAAATCGAAATGAGAATCGCTCACCAGCATAATCATGACCGTTTGTTATCAATCCAACAGCAATACGCAAAAGGTGCGTAAAATGATCCGGTATTGAAAATGACATGGAGACGATGTCGTTGCCCAGATTCGTAGCATGGATAGATCTTTTGCCTTTGCGGCAGCACAGACCGTCAATCACTCGCTGTGCGTTTGCACGCAAAAAGCTGACAGAAGGGGTACTGACCATGCGATTCTGTAAACTCCGAATCCTGTTTTTTCTGATCATTACAGGAATCTGGATGCAGGGAGCAGTATCCGCAACAGCTGGGCCTGCAAGTGCACGAATTGTCAATTCTGTAACAGATACCGATTACTCGTTCCGCCGCAAGTCTACTCGAATTGGCTGGACCCTCGGCGTGGGGATCGAAACCGACTCAGCGTAAGGTCCGGTACGGTCACTTCAAAACAGATGATGGTAAGCGTACTAAGCGACAAAAATCAGCCGATCAAGCGACGGAAATTCCTTCGTGGTGATAATTTTCTGGCCAACGATAGTGTCTCCAATGAAAAGCCCTCGTAATCCCCTAATTCTGTTTACTTTTGGGACTTATTAGTCCCTTTCATCACACAGAGGACTCTTCCGCTAAACATCTAAAATCGCTGTAAATACGGCTATCATTCTCGACTGATTTTTTTGAGCGCGGGCAATACATGACAGAGACATCGCAAATTGAAAATATGAAAATCGCACGCATAGAGACATTCACCAAACTGAAGGTTGGTTTTGTTCGCGTTGTCGCTGATACAGGTGATGAAGGTTGGGGACAGGTATCAACCTATAACGCTGATATCACCTGTCAAATTCTGCATCGCCAGGTTGCTCCTTGGGCACTGGGTGAAGGTACTGGCAATTTAGATTTGCTGCTTGACACAATCTATGAACGGGAACATAAGTTTCCCGGAAGTTACATGTGTCGCGCATTGGCTGGCCTCGATACGGCAATCTGGGATCTTCGCGGAAAGAGGCAGGGAAAACCGGTCGTTGAACTTCTAGGTGGAACACCCGGTCCACTTAGAGTGTACGGTTCATCCATGAAGAGAGACATTACACCCGAGGAGGAATTGAAGCGATTCCAGATACTTCGTGATGCTTATGGTTATGATGCGTTTAAATTTCGTGTGGGTGATGAATGCGGGCGTGATGTTGATTATTGGCCAGGTCGAACCGAAGCGATTGTGCCTTGTATTCGTAATGGACTTGATGATCAGGTTGCCTTGCTCGTTGATGCCAACAGCGGGTTTTCGCCACCGCGAGCGATCGAAGTCGGACGGATGCTGGAGGACAATGGTATTTCACATTTTGAGGAACCCTGTCCTTACTGGGAATTCGAACAGACCAAGCAGGTAACCGATTCGCTGAAAATCGATGTGACGGGAGGGGAACAGGACTGCTATTTGCCAACTTGGCGTCGTATGATCGAGATGCGAGCAGTTGATATCTTGCAGCCAGATATCTGTTATGTCGGTGGTATTTCAAGAGCGCTTCGCGTCTCGAAAATGGCGAAACCGGCTGGATTACCGGTTACTCCGCATGCAGCCAATTTGTCTATGGTCACAATTTTCACCATGCACTTTCTAAAAGCTATTGAAAATGCAGGGAAATATCTTGAATTTGCTATAGAAGGTGAGGACGTTTATCCCTGGCAACAGGGTTTGTTTCTTAATCCCCCTTTCGATGTTGTTGATGGACACGTCACTGTTCCTTCCGAACCCGGCTGGGGAGTTGAGATCAATCCGGATTGGCTGAATAGTGCTGAATATCAGAAAAGTGAGTTAAACTGATTGCTGACTGGGGTTGTAGCACAGGCTCCAGAAGCCTTCTTCCAGAACGGTTGCTGCGCGAAAAGTTTCTTTTAATTCTTCAATTCGCGCCATGCCGCCTCGCTCGCGGCTGATGCGTTCCAGTACACTGATCGTTTTAATGGCCAGTTCCTGGTATTCTTCTGAACTGTACATTTCGATCCATTCTCGGTAAGGGTTTTGCTCAAGTACCGAATGATAATCCAAGGCGAGTCGGTTGCCAATTTCGGCGTACCCAACCACACAAGGCATCAGGGCGACATAGAGGTCTAGAATATCTCCAGACAGTCCTTTATCCAATACATACCGCGTATAGGCAAGATTGGCCTGAGCTTCGGAAGAGTTTTCAAGCTGTGCCTGCGACACACCGAAACGTTCGCTGAACAGGACATGCAGATTCATCTCTGTGTTCAGGGTTGAATTAAGTATTTCAGTTGCCCACTGCATATCCGGCACACTGCTCGATTTGTACACTGCTAAGGCCCATGCCCTTGAAAAATGAATGAGAAAAATATAGTCCTGCTCCAAGTAGTAACGAAATGACTCTATTGGTAAGGTGCCAGCGCCAACTTCGTTGACGAAGTCGTGATGACAGTATGCTTCCCATTCATCGGCACAGGCACGTTTGAGTTGATCAAAAATAGAAGTGGCGTAGAGGTTCTTGTTCATTTGACAAATGCAGAAAGTCGACGGACTCCAACTTCAGATAGCGAGACCGTTGGGTGAAAATTCAGTGCAATTGTACTTGCTTGCCTGCATAAGAAATTTCGACAATGCCACCTGCGAGTTTCTTTTGATAGTAGGTAAATGAGAAGGAGTGACTTTACTTCTGGTAGTACGAGCGCTGCGCTTGAAAGATATATTAATGATCCTACACGGTTGGATAACCACCATCAGCCTGCAATCAGGCAGATTAACCATCCACGTTACGCGGATTCTAAAATCTGCACCGATTTAGCTTATTGTGTAGCAAGTATGTAATTCCCCAAATTGATCGTTAGTTATGAATGAGCGAGTCACAGCAGAAAACTGGTACAAAACAAAGAAATTAGCAGATGAAGTGACCCTGATCTGCGAATATTGGGTCAAGGAATATTACCGCTGCAATATTTGGCA
Organism: Gammaproteobacteria bacterium; assembly: GCA_022823405.1. Lineage (GTDB taxonomy): Bacteria > Pseudomonadota > Gammaproteobacteria > Arenicellales > JAJDZL01 > JAJDZL01. The sequence continues at coordinate 36,430 of JAJDXD010000164.1, read as the reverse complement.
TGTGAGAGGCCGAGACCGCGATATGCTGGTTGACAGCGGCATGGGTGTAGTCAGTCTTCGGGAACAGATTCCCCTGCTCACTAAGAAACCCTGTCTGGCGGTCGCCAGTCATACCCATTTCGACCATATAGGCGCTCATAGTGAATTCGAACACCGCCTCGTTCATCATCTAGAAGCGGATGTGATTGCCAACCCGACCGCGAAGACGACTCTGAGCGATATTTATGTTTCCGACGATATGTTCCACGCATTGCCGCCAGGTCCTTTTCAATCTACCGAATATGCAGTAAAGAAAGCACCTGCCACACAACTGCTTGAGGATGGAGATGTGATCGATCTTGGCAATCGACAGTTCCTTGTCATCCACACCCCAGGACATTCGCCCGGCGGAATTTCGTTGTTTGAAAAAAGCACAGGTATTCTTTTTTCGGGAGACCTGGTATATGACGGGCCGCTGGTTGAAGACAATTACAATTCAGATGCGGCAGACTACTATCGTAGCATGGTTCGCTTACTGGACCTGCCTGTCAATATTGTCCACGCTGGACACTTTCCAAGTTATGACAGGGCACGGCATCAGGCCATAATCCGAGCGTGGCTTGATGAGAAGGATGCCGGTTGACAGATCTGGTGGATTTCAATCTCATCCAGCCAATTTGAATAATCTGAATTTTCAGATGTGCACTATTTCACCCTAGCGGATATTTCTTTCGTTTGATCAGTCGGTGATCGTGCTGCCGACTCCGGAATCCGCGATCTGAAAATATGAAACTCTAAGTCAAAACGATTCACATGCAATTTTTGGGACTTATCAGCCGAAATGTTCAAGGCATCCTGTACCTCTTCTTGGCATTGATTTTTTTAACAGTCAGCGATGCAATTATCAAATGGCTGAGTCCATATTATCCGCTGCATGAACTGACGTTGGTTAAGGCGACAATTGGATTGGTAGTGATAATACTGTTTGCTCATTTCTTTGGCGGTTTATCACAGCTGAAAACCAAACGTCCATGGCTGCACTTGTTGCGTGGGTTTATGTACGTTCTTTCAGATGCTTTTTATTTCCTGGGGCTGGCAGCCATACCAATGGCGATGACGGTGACCCTTTTCTTCTGTGCACCGTTGTTTGTATGCCTGATTGCAAAGATCTTTCTGCGCGAGACGATTGGACTTCAAAGGTGGCTGGCAATAATCGTGGGGATGGCTGGCGTGTTAGTAATCGCTCTGCCGAGCGGTGTCGAATTCAATTGGAATGTTGTCTTTCCCGTGTTGTCGGCGGTCACGTATGCGTTGATGGTCATCATGACGCGAAAACTTGGGATTAGTGATTCTGCGGGTACGATGAGCGTTTACACTCTGATTTCATTCATATTGCTGAGCATAGTGAGTGGAATCCTAATTGGAGATGGTCAATTCAACGTGTTTAACCAGGTCGCATTGGAGTTTCTGCTCAGGGCCTGGCAGTGGCCAAGTCTTAGCGTATATCAGCTGTTGACCATCTGTGGGGTTGTATCCGCAGTGGGAGTATACCTGCTGTCCCAGTCTTATCGAATTGGTGAAGCTTCTGTCGTTGTACCTTTTGAGTACGCGTCGCTGCCCCTAGCAATATTGGCGGGATTTTTGGTTTGGGGAGATTTGCCAGGATTGAGAGATTACATTGGCAGTGCGCTGATCATTGGCAGCGGACTTGTTGTGATCCTGTTCGAAATTCGTATGAGCCGTAAGATTCCGCTTTCCAAGACTGGATAATGCCCAGTTATCCTTCTCATCGCCTGGATTCGCGTTCGCATTCTCATCTTGTCGAAGACCAACTTGTTTGCGCCCTGTTGGAACGCATCGGGGCTTGTTGGTTAAGTGTGTCCAACTGATTGGATAGTCACCAACTCTGAATTATCTCGAAACTAAATTCCTGGTAATTGGTATATTAGGCTAAACACCTGAGTGCGGAAAAGAACCGGCTTCACCATCGATTCTGATTTGCATCTCCATTTCCTCAATGAATTGGTCTAACTCTGGACAACAGGTTACAAACAGTCGTTTGAAGGGTGTTTACTTCCTGAATATAGGCGTTTGATTAAACGGGAACTGATAACTATGGCATTGGATGTTGATAAAGCGAGGCGGGAAACGCCAGGTTGTTTCGGACTGGTGCATCTGCACCATTCAGGATCAGCGCTGATGCCGAACCCGGTGGTTGATGCAGTGCGTACGCATCTGGACCTTGAAATCTTTCGAGGTGGGTATGAGGCTGAAGACTACGCGCGTGAAAAGCTCAAAAATACTTATCAGTCTGTTGCAGGTATGCTCAACTGTAAAGAGTCGGAAATCGCGCTGAGTGAAAGTGCATCAGTCTCGTGGAATAGTGCGTTTTACGGTATCGCGCAGACGTTTCGTAAAGGTGACAGAGTACTCACATCCCGCGCCGAATATGTGTCTAATATGATTGCCTATCAACAGGTAGCGGAGCGTACCGGGATTAAGGTTTCTGTGGTCCCTGACGACGGGGATGGACAATTGGATTGCCGGGCGCTTGAGTCATTGATCGATCCGAAAGTTAAACTAATCGCGGTAACCCACGTTCCAACATACAACGGGCTGGTGAATCCTGTCAACAACGTTGGACAGATTGCAAACGATTATCAGATTCCTTATCTGGTTGATGCCTGTCAATCAGTTGGTCAAATGCCTTTGGATGTCGTTCAGATGGGTTGTGATGCGCTTTCGGCAACAGGCAGGAAATTTTTGAGAGGCCCTCGCGGAACAGGTTTTTTATATATTCGGGAACAGTCAATGGATAAATTTCCGCCATCGGTTTTGGATCTGCATTCAGCGACCTGGGTTGAGCGCGACAGGTACGAGTTGCAATCCGGAGCGCGACGCTACGAACTCTTTGAATCCAATATTGCTGCTAGAATCGGGCTCGGTGTTGCAGTCGATTATGCAATGTCATTGGGATTGCCGGAAATTTATTCTCGCATTCGATTTCTGGCTGATCGATTGCGTGAACAATTAAGTGAAATTGACGGTGTAGCCGTTTGGGACAAAGGTGTCGAAAAGTGCGGTATTGTCACCTTCTCAATTGAAGGAACGGATGCAGAAAACTTTCAGATGCTGATGCGTGAGAAAAATATCAACATCGGTGTGTCAAAACGAAATTGTGCATTGATTGATTTTGATGATTGGGGAGTAGACGCTCTCATTCGCAGTCCGGTTCACTACTACAACACTGAAGACGAAATCGAATTCTTCGCCAAAGAGGTGCGCAAAAAGGCTGCCTCACCAGACTGATTCGACTCCACTAGAGTCGGGCATCAATTATTTGTGCGCTTTCCCAAGCCTGCATCACTTTTTTTCTGGACAATCCCCAGCGATAGCCTCCTAGACCACCGGATCGTCGAATCACGCGGTGACAGGGAATTATGTAGGAGACCGGGTTCCGTCCCACTGCAGACGCAACCGCTCGAACAGCACTTGGGTGATTGACGCTCGTTGCAACTTGGCTATAGGAAACGTGTTCTGCTGGTGGAATGTTGACTAGCGCTTCCCACACGCGAATTTGCAGGTTGGTGCCTCTGACATGTACCATGATCGACTGAGGCTCATCGAAAACATGTTCGAAAATTTGTTTGACGATAGATCCAGTCGATTCTCTGTTTTCCACAAATGATGCGGCTTGCCACTGTTTTTTCAATTCATCCAGACCATCTTCTCGATCATGAAAACTCAGCCAGCAAACCCCTTTGTCGGTGCAGGCCAACAGGCAGATACCGAATGGAGTGTGATGCCAGCCATATTCAATTTGCAGAGAATGGCCATGTTTTCGATACTCAAGCGCTGACATCGCATAAACATTGACCATCAGTTCGTGCAACCGCCCGGACCCGGATAACCCGGCATCAAGTGCAACATCAAATACAGAAGCCTGACCTCTGAGTAAGTCCCCGCATACCTTGGCAGTCAGGTATTGCACATATCTTTTCGGTGAAATTCCCGCCCACTGTTTGAATAGCCTTTGAAAGTGAAATTCACTGAGTCCCACGTGAGATGCAATATCCTGTAGCGATGGCTGATCTAAAGCATGGTCCTCGATAAATTCAATGGCTCGTTCAATCCGTTTGTAGTTGTCCATAAACTCTTTTTCCGCTAACTTACTGCTATGAATGACATCAGGCTATATTGTTGCTGTTTTGTTGGCGTCTTTCAATCCGATTCTTGCTATAAAATGCGATTTCACCTGATTTTACAATCCTGATTACCTGCACAAAACACGCAACTAAAAATGAGTAATTCCTTGCCTGAAAAAGCCCGAGTGGTTGTCATTGGTGGCGGTGCGGTCGGCACAAGCGTACTCTATCATCTCGCCAAAGCAGGTTGGGAAGACCTGGTTCTTCTAGAGCGTCGAGAACTCGGCTGCGGTACGACATGGCATGCGGCGGGCTTAGTCGGTCAGCTGCGCAACAGTCTCAATTTAACCAAACTCGCTCAGTATACAGCCGAACTTTTTGAAGGCCTTGAAGCAGAAACTGGTCAGCCAACCGGATTTCGGCAAAATGGCTCGATATCTGTAGCATCCGATGAACATCGCTTCGAAGAGCTGAAACGTTCAGTAACCATGGCTCGGGCATTTGGACTCGAAGCGTCGGTGATTTCGCCCGCCGAAGCAAAGGAACTTTACCCAATATTGAATATTGACGACTTGGTTGGTGCGGTCTTTATTGACAAAGACGGTCAAATTAACCCGCTTGATGTTGTTCAGGCTTATGCCAAAGGCGCCAGAGCAAACGGCGCTCGAATACTGGAAAACATTAAGGTAACCGGCATTCTGACCGATAGTGGGGCAGTCCGTGGAGTTTCAACGGATCAGGGTGACATCATGACCGACATTGTGGTGAATTGTGCTGGAATGTGGGCTAGGGAAGTTGGTTTGATGTGTGGAGTCGAAATTCCCCTGCATGCCGCCGAACACTTTTATGTAGTGACCGAACCGATTGATGAATTGCCCGGCAATCTCCCGGTCATGCGCGATCCAACGGGATTTACATATTACAAGGAAGATGCCGGGAAATTACTGGTTGGCGCCTTTGAGCCTAACGCAAAGCCATGGGGAATGGACGGTATCCCGGATGATTTTAGCTTTGATCAGTTAAAGGAGGACTGGGATCATTTTGAACCTGCGCTCAACAATGCTTTGCATCGGGTTCCGCTCCTCAACAATGTCGGAATTCATACATTTTTCTGTGGACCGGAGAGCTTCACTCCCGACAACTTGTACTACTTGGGAGAAGCACCAAACTTAAAGAACTTCTATATCGCAGCTGGATTCAATTCTATCGGCATCCAGTCATCAGGCGGTGCCGGCAAGGTTATGTCAGAATGGATTTCGAAAGGCCATCCGGCGAACGATTATTGGGACATTGATATTCGAAGAATAGCTCCATTTCAGAACAACAGCCAATACCTGAAAGAGAGAATTTCCGAAACTCTCGGATTGCTCTACGATATGCACTGGCCTTTCCGTCAGCCGGTATCCTCCCGTAATATTCGAAAATCACCTTTGCACGATCGGCTAGCCGCACGCGGTGCGTGTTTCGGGGAAACGTACGGCTGGGAGCGAGCAGACTGGTATGCACCAGGTGTCGAGTCGCCGCAGTACGAATATTCTTATGGCAGACAGAATTGGTTTGAGAATAACCGCGCAGAACATGAAGCGGTCCGTACCAACGTAGGTATTTTTGATCAAACCTCGTTTGCAAAGTTTATGGTAGAGGGACGAGATGCCGAGCGCTACCTGAATCGGATATGTGCCAACAACATTGCTGTCGAACCCGGCAGGGTGGTCTATACACAATGGCTGAATGAGCGAGGCGGCATCGAAGCAGACCTCACTGTCACACGTCTTGCAGAAAACCGTTATCTGGTTGTGACCGGCGCAGCGGTTCATCTTCGTGACCTGTCATGGCTGAAAAAACATATCAGCGATGACCTGCATGTCGTAGTAACAGACGTCACGTCAGGTTATTCGGTGCTCTCAATCATGGGTCCGAATTCCCGCGAACTACTTTCCCAAGTGACTACAGCAGATCTTTCTAACGAGAGCTTCCCATTCCTTTCGTCAAAGGAAATTGAGCTTGGAATGGCCTATGGACGAGCGTCCAGAATTACATTTGTTGGCGAGCTTGGCTGGGAACTCTACATCAGTACCGACTTTGTCCAGCACGTTTACGACGAAATTGTTGCTGCAGGTGAAAGTCTGAGTCTGACGCATTGCGGATATCTGGCGCTGAATTCACTGCGTATTGAAAAGGCTTATCGGCACTTTGGTCATGATATTGCCGACGAAGACTCTCCGCTTGAAGCCGGGTTGGGATTTGCCGTTTCGTGGGATAAACCTGGTGGATTCATTGGCAAGGAAGCCATCGAACCTCAACGTGGCAAGCCATTGCAGCGAAGGCTCGTGCAATTTGCATTTGAGGACCCGCAACCCCTGATCTATCACGAAGAGCCCATTTTCCGGGATGGCGACTTGGTGGGTCGAACGACCTCTGCAATGTTTGGTCACACTATTGGCTCTTGCGTAGGGCTTGGCTACGTCAATTGCCAGGACGGCGTGACACCTGAATTCATCGATTCCGGACAGTTCGAAATCGAAGTTGCATGTGAACGCTTTCCAGTCAAGGCATCACTGCGGCCCATGTATGATCCCAGATCTGAGCGGCCTAAAGCATAACGCGTATCGCTTGTAATTATGGCGCTCAAATTTGTGAGTGCTGGCGGACACCTTCAAAAAAAACATACCTTCTACCTTGAGCAAAACTGACTACGCAAAACTACAGGCTCAATACATGCTGCAGTGTTGGGCCAAGCAAAACAACTATGAACCCATCGAGGTTAGAAGTACAGAGGGTTGCTGGATTTACACAACGGATGGGCGACAAATTTTTGATCTTCGCAGTGCGCATGAATGCATCAACATTGGATTCCGACACCCAAAGGTGTTGCAAGCGATGCAACGACAGATGGAAAGTGTCGTTTACGTCACCGATGATTTTGCCTCACCATCAACCGCGAAGCTCGCACAAAGACTGTCAGAACTGGCCCCTGGTAGTTCAGAAAAGAAAGTGTATTTTTGCCAAAGTGGTGCGGCAGCAGTTGAAGCAGCCATTCATGGCGCACGGCTTCACAAGTACAACCAGGTCGTGCTCGATAAAGGATTCATTCCAGATGCTCCACAACAGTACCCCTATCCATACAAAATCATCAGTCGCTATCGATCCTGGCATGGTGCGACAAATGCTGCGACTTCAGCTAGTGGTGATCCCAGAAGATGGTTTACCGAGCCATTAACTGCACCAGGGTTCATTTTTGCGCCTGATGCGGGTGGCCCGCACTCACCATTTGGTGCTGACGAAGTCGACAAAAACCTCCATTATCTTGATTATTTAATTGAACAGGAAGGGGGGAGTAACGCAGTCGTCGGTGTGCTCGTTGAGCCGATTGTTGGAAGCAACGGCATTATGCTGCCACCAACTGGATATTTGGAAAAGTTACAGGACTTGTGTGCGAAATGGGAACTGCTTCTGATTGTTGATGAGACCATGACAGGCATGGGACGCACTGGTAAGATGTTTGCTTGTGAACACTACGGAATTGAGCCAGATGTGATCATTATGGGGAAAGCGCTTGGTGCCTATTGTCCAATGGCAGCGGTTATTTTTAGCAGCAAAATTGCAAATTCGTTTGATGAGAATTACTTTGGACATGGGCAGAGTTATTCTGGACATGCATTAGGGGCTGCCGCTGCATTAGCTTCTATTGATGTGCTTTTCGAGGATGGCCTGCTTGAACATGCAGAATCTATGGGGCGGTTGATAGAAAATAGACTGCATGAAATGACGAAAAAGTATGACTTTGTATCACATATTCAGGGTTTGGGACTATTCTGGACTGTCCATATTGCGGGTGAGAGTGCCAACACACCTGTTCGTCGTGCTACGGAAAAATATCAAGAAAATTTAGTGGCTTCCATTTCAAAATATCTGCTTGATAAACACAATATTTACACACCAAGTGACAAATTTGGGATATGGATCGTACCTCCGTTAGTCGTTACTGCAGAAGAAGTTGGTTGGATATTGAATTGTGTTGATGACGCACTTGATCAGATTGGTTGAACTTTGACACAGGGGTCGACAATGCTCGCAACATTCCAAGATCAAATTCTAAGTTTCAATTGGCTTTCCGGCTTGATTTTGAATCAGCCTCTGTATATTTCCGGTAGTGATTGAATCAATGTCCAGAGAACTTTTTCAGAATGATCCGTACTTGAGGGCCTGCGACGCAGTTGTAGTTGAGTCTAACTCCAAGGAAAAGTGGTTTTCAGTAGACCAGACTGTGTTTTATCCGTTGGGTGGTGGTCAGCCGGGGGACACCGGCGTAGCGTTTCACAAGAATGATGCAGAGTTTGCAATTGTGGATACCCGCCGGGCACGTGATACGGGGGAAATCCTTCATTTTGTTGATGAAGTGGCCGATCTACCAGAATCCGGTATGGAAATTCACCTGGAGATCAACTGGGAGCGTCGGTACTTGCACATGCGCGTACACAGTTGTCTACACCTATTGAGCGCTACAGTGCCGGGTAAAATTACTGGTGCGCAGGTTTATGCCGGTCGTGGTCGAGTTGACTTTGATGTGCGTTACCCCCAGGAAAAGCACTATATCGCTGAAACTCTGAACGCTCTGATCCAAAAGGAAGCTCGTCGATTCAGTCGAGTCTGTACACGTGCAGAGATTGAAGCAAGTCCATCTTTGATGAAAAACCTTTCGGTTCCGCTACCCGAAGGCGTAGACGTGATCAAACTGGTACACTTTGAAAATCTAGACATTCAGCCCTGTGGAGGAACTCACGTTGCCAATACCATGGAGATTGGTGAAGTCAAAGTGGACAAAATTGAAAGCAAGGGGAAACGCAACAGGCGGGTTTCAATTTCGCTTGTTGATACGACCGTTGAACCCAACTACTGAAGCAAAGGAGGTCTGAAATGCATACTGGAAGCTGTTTGTGCGAAACGGTAAGATTTGAATTTGATGGAGAGATTCGCAGATTTCACCACTGTCACTGCCGAACCTGTCGCAAGGCTCATGCAACCGTGTATGGTTCTAGTGCATTGGTTGATGAAACAAAATTTCAGGTCTTAAGCGGTGAAGAATCTATTTCTCAGTATGAGTCTTCACCCGGTAAGATTCGCTACTTTTGTAAGAACTGCGGTACTCACGTTTTTGCGCGTTGCGATCGCGACGCTAATTGCGTCATTCTAAGGCTGGGAGTTTTGGATGGAGACCTCGGCATCAAGGCGATTGGACACATCTGGGTCAGTCACAAGCCAGACTGGTACGAAATCACTGATGATTTACCACAAAGCCCTGAATGGTAGTGAATTGAAAACCTAGGCAACTACATAGACAGTTAGATAAATGACAGATAAGAAACCTCAATTAAACCGCGGGCTTAAGGGTGTTTATTTTGAGCGCTCTGCTGTTTCATCAATCGATGGCAGAGCCGGAGATTTGCGCTATCGTGGCTATTCGATTCATGAGTTGGCTGAAAATTCATCGTTTGAGGAGACATCTTACCTGTTGGTTTACGGTGAGTTGCCCACGAGTGAACAGTTGAATCAATTTGACAGCCGACTAAAGGCGGAACGTTCTTTACCCGCACCAATATTAGACATGATTAGTGTAATGCAGAGTGCGCATCCAATGGAAGTTCTAAGAACCTGTGTTTCGGCACTCGGCTCCTTTGACGACTCACCGGGTGATTCTTCACGTGAAGCGATTATTGAAAAGGGCATTCGCCTGACTTCTCAGGTACCGATGATTGTCGCAACTCACGATCGGATTAGAAATGGCAAAGACCTAATTGAACCCAATGAGTCAATGAGTCACGCCGCTCACTTTCTTTACCAGTTATCTGGTAAGCAGCCAAGTGAAGAGGCAATTGAACTCTTTGACAAAGATTTGGTATTGCACGCCGAGCACGGTTCCAATGCCTCTGCATTTACAGCTCGTGTCGTTACCGGAACCGATGCCAATGTTTATGCATCGGTAACTGCGGCGATAGCCGCACTATCCGGGCCTGCACATGGTGGTGCTGCAGAAAATGTGATGATTATGGCCCAGGAAGTCGGCCAACCCGAAAATGCAGTTGAATACGTCAAAGAACGACGCAGAAACCGACTTCCCATTATGGGATTTGGGCACCGGGTCTATCGTGCCGAAGACCCGCGCGCCAGACACATGAAGGAAGGTGTGAAACGTCTTTCCGAACAAATGGGACAGCCGTACTGGTACGAGATTCTTCAGGCGCTGGTTGAAGCAATGAAACCATGGTCGCGTCACGGTGTCAATGTCAATGTAGATTTTTACTCTGGTGTTGTATATCACCTGCACGGAATTGCTGTCGACTTGTTCGTGCCAATATTTGCAATTGGGCGAACGCCGGGTTGGATCGTGCAAATTCTGGAGCAGTTGGAGAAAAATATATTGATTCGGCCGCTCACTCTCTATAACGGTTCTGAACCTAGGAAATACATTCCGATAGATGAACGCAGTTAAATTCGGTCGTTTGGGAATTCGATCTGAAAGCCGATTCTACGCGGAATCTCTTGACTGCCATTTCAAAGTACTGAAATCAATTCACCAGCCAAGCCGCCAAAAAGATCAAAACCAAGTGGTTGGAGATTAATAGTCTGCAAAGACAGACAAATTACATCTTCACAATTTTTCCCTCAGTCTTTTCACTGTACTGAGAAAACGTGCAGCTAACTTATCTCGATTGATGTGTCTCCCTTCCGATACGACATGTCGTCCGGCTGACCATACATCCCTCACCAGACTGTTGGTGCCGCAGAATACAAAACTGTCCAATATCAAGTCATCTGATTTGTCGGCTAACAACACGTGATCTGAATCGAGAGCAAGCAGGTCAGCCAGCTTTCCTTCTTCAATTGCTCCGCAATAGCGATTCAAAGATTGTGCGCCACCAGTAGTCACGTTGTCGTAAAGATGTCTACCACAAGATGAGTTTGGATTCGCAAATACGTTTCTGGACCCAGTCTTAAGTCTCTGCGAATATTCCAGTGTTCTTAACTCCTCACAGAGGGAAATCAAAATGTTGGCATCGCTACCGACCCCAAATCGACCGTTGTTTCTAAAATAGGTTCCGCCATTGAAAGTACCATCCCCCAGATTGGCTTCAGTAATTGGGCATATGCCTGCAACTGACTTGCTCTTTGCCAGTTTTTCGGTTTCACTTTCCGTTATGTGAGTTGCATGAACAATAGTCCACTTTTCATCAATGTTCATGTTGTCAACAAGCCAATCCAACGGACGGACTCCAAACGTTGATTTGAACTCTTCAATTTCCTTTGGCTGTTCAGCAACATGGATATGAATCACCGAATCTGGAACCAGAGATTCAGCAAATCTCAACCCCTCGGGGTCTACAGCCCTTAGCGAGTGGGCGGCCACTCCCAGACTGCTGTCGGAAGGCAAACTTGCAACTGCGTCGCCGGCAAGTTGAAATAACTTTTCAAACTCTGCTGGGCTGTTACCGAACGTCTTCTGTTCGCGAACAAGTTCTCGTTTGTCGCAACCTCCGTACTGGTAAAACACAGGCAGCAATGTCAATCCAATGCCTGATTCTTCACTCGCTGCAGTGATTCGACATGAGTTCTCAGCAATATTCTGAAATTGCAGGCCGCCTGGATGATGATGTACATAGTGAAATTCTGCGACTGCGGCAAATCCGCTTTCCAGCATTTCAATCTGGGCGAATGCAGTAATTGCCTGAATGTCTTCCGGTTTCAATAGGTCCAAAAATCGGTAGACGACCCATCGCCAGGTCCAAAAGTCATCTTCCGACCCACCGGCTCGATGCTCTGACAACCCTGCCAATGCGCGATGGAAACCATGGCTGTGCACATTGGATGGGGCCGGTAGAAGAATATCTACGCGATAACCTTCAGGAGCAGCATTGGGCTTTACGGAAGAGATGCTTCCGTTTTGGTCAATTTTGATCTGTACGTTATTGTGCCAACCTGTTGAAAGTAAAGCAATATCAGCCCAGATTGTATTCATTTAACTCCCTTTTCGTTGGCAATCGCATCGCTAAAGGAAAAGCTGAGGATTCTCAATGAGCTTGAATGAAATTTATTGGCATCCACCATTTATTCTTGTACTCAATCTAGCAGTTTGAAGAGTATTGGTTCAACTGTTTTGACTTCTTCGTCAATCTCCATTATGTTTTTTGCTCGTGGCTCTTTCGACAAAGGGCAAATTGACCAGCGTGCCGGAGTATGAATTTTGTTTATCAATTCTGACCGTTACTTCGTTTCCAGGATGCATCGTCGATTTGACCAGAGCAAGCCCAATATTACATTCGAACCGATAGGAGAAACTAAGACTGGTTATATGGCCAATTCTTTCTTTGCCATTACGAATTTCAAACCAGTTTCGATTAAGCAGTCTTGGCAAGTCAGCCGAAAATCTGATGCCGAGTTGTTGCCTTTTTACACCGTTTTGTTTTATCCGTCGTAAAGCTGAGATGCCAATCACCGATTTAGGAAGATCAAGATTCACAAAATGACCTAATCTAACTTCAAACGGGTTTGTTGAGTCATCAGTATCAGTTCCAATGCTGAGCAGACCGGATTCTATTCTCTCAGAGTGATTAGGAGTACCTGGTTTGATATCCCACGGTTGACCGGCTTCTCTTACGAACTTCCAAAGCCTCAACCCCTTTGAACTGTCTTGCAGATACAGTTCAAAACCACCCTGCTTGGACCATCCAGAGCGTGATACCAGCACTGGAATTCCTTCGATTGATGTGTTTCGAAATTCAAAGTGGCGCAAATTTCTGACCCATTCTCCAAATATTGCAGAAACGACATTGACTGCCTTTGGTCCCTGAATAGCTAGCGGAGAAACATCAGGCTCTGTTACTTCAACTTGCAGATTGCGCTCAGCTGCAATCGCTCTGGCAAACAGAAGGATATTGGAGTCCGCAATGGAAAACCAATAGAGATTCTCATCGACTCTGTTGACGACCGGATCATTGATGAGCGTTCCAGAATGATTACAGATGGGAGCATACTTTGCTCTTCCGACTGACAATCCAGTTAAATCTCTGACAGTGAGAATATGAGCGAGATGGGTTGCATCAGTCCCGCTCAGTTGCACCTGGCGCTGAGCAGCGACATCCCACATAGAAACTCCATTAACCAGTCGCCAGTATTCACCTTCAGGATCACCATAACTGGTTGGGAGAAGCATTTGATTGTATGAAGTAAAGCTACTCACTCCCTCTGCGACGGTAGCATCGTAGTACGGAGATGCACGGACTCTGGGTGAAGGATTAACTGTATACATAAAGGTTTTTGCCACAAACAGGTAAATATTTTTATGCAAATCGCCTTGATTCACGGCAGGTGATCGAAATTAAATAAACCACTTCCACTTCCAATCGACCGCGTATGTAGAGTGTAGATTGTGAGAGTTTGCGGATCTTTTTTGACTACTTAATAGTAGCCAGAAGTACTACTGTTGCTTTGACGATATCGTCAACTGTTGCACCACGCGAAAGGTCGCTGATGGGTCTGGCAAAGCCTTGCAATATTGGGCCGATCGCCCGTGCTCCCGCTAGATATTGGGTCAGCTTATAGCCAATATTGCCAGCGTTAAGATCTGGAAAGATAAACACATTGGCTCGACCTGCCACTGGTCCTGGATCTTCCAGCTTCAATGATGCGGTCCGCTTGTCGAATGCCGCATCAAATTGAAATTCACCATCCACCGGCATATCCGGAATCCGTTCCTTGGTCAGATCAACGGCTAAAGCAACTTTACTCACCATTTCGTGTTGAGCGCTACCTTTCGAAGAAAATGACAGGAATGCAATACGAGGGTCATCATTTAGAAGAAGCTTTGCATTCAAGGCGGTACTACATGCAATGTCAGTCAGTTGTTCTGCTGTCGGGTTGATATTAACTGCACAATCAGCAAAGATGAGATCTCGCGATTCAGCAGAATCTGTGCCCGGTAGAGTCATGAGAAAGTAGCTTGAAGCAGTCCTGACATTCTCTGCGGTGCCGATAATCATCAGTCCGGCTTGGATTACACTAGATGTTGTAACCGAAGAGCCAGCAATCATTGCATGAGCATCACCGCTTCTCACCATCATGGCGCTGTACATCAGCGGTTTTTGCATCAGGCGTTGCGCAACGGTAGGTTTGAGTGGTCGCCGACCCTCGGTGCAAAGAGTGATGAATCGATCCATATTGCGGGTATCGGAAGCGGGATCTACGACACCAATACCGTCAAGTGAAACATTAACGCTGTTCGCAATGGAGCGAATCTTTTCTTCATCGCCAGTAAGAATTGGCGAAGCAATTTCCTGCTCCGCCAAAAATCGTGCGGCGTGAATCATGCGCTCATCCGCTGCCTCAGCCAGCACGACAATGTGCCGTTTTCCTTGCGTGAGCTGTATCAGATCAAAGAGATCGCTCACAAGCTCAGGCCGCTATACGTAAGCTTTATATTTATCGAGATGGCGAACGGGCATGCTCAGCGCATCTCGTCGGAACGGGTCGCCAAGTTCCCGTGTGCACATAATCTCGACAACTGTTGTTTTGCCTTCACTTTGAGCAGTACAGGCTTCTCTCAATGCATCGCCCACCATATCCAGATTGTCGACGACGATTCCTTCCGCACCCATGGCCTTTGCAATTCCAGCCCAGCTTGGATTGTCTAGATTGACGCCTTCAAATCGCCGACCGTAGAAGTCTACCTGGTTTTTCTTTTCTGCTCCCCATTGCCGGTTATTGAATACGATGGGAGTTACTGGAATATTTTCTCTAACACAAGTCAAAATTTCACCCATGCTCATTGCCCAGGCGCCATCACCAACATATGCAATGGCAGCGCGTCGAGGATCTGCGACTTTGACACCCATAATGGTCGGGAACGCATAACCACAGTTTCCAAAACTCATCGCTGCAAAAAAGCTACGCGACTTCTCAAATCTTAGATAGCTGTTCGAAACTGAACAGATGTTTCCGATATCGGTTGAAATCGCAGCATTGGATGGTGTCGCTTTTTCAAGTTCACGGAGCACCTGACGAGGGTGTAAGTAACTTGCGTCTTCAGCAGAGACCAGTTGACTCCAGTCGTCACGTTCCTCAGTCCACTCGTTCAGTTCGTTCTCCCAAGCCTGTTTTTCTTGAGCGATTTCCTGTTCCCTTTCATCTCGGTTCTGCATGCAGGCAATTTTCTCCCGGTTTTTCAGCCGCTCAAGAATGGCAGATGCAGATTCACCGGCCTGACCGCAGATTCCGACCGCGATTTTCTTGACCAGTCCGATTTTGCGGTAATCGACATCGATTTGAATGATTTTTGCATCTTTTGGCCAGTAGTCCATTCCATGTTGTGGCAAAGTGCCAAATGGACCAAGCCGGGTGCCTAGTGCGACAACAACATCCGCTTTCGAGATGAGCCGCATGCCAGCTTTTGACCCTTGATATCCGAGTGGGCCGCACCACAGTTTGTGGCTGGCCGGAAACGAATCATTGTGCAGGTAGCTGTTCACGACTGGTGCGGATAAATATTCGGCCAGTTCCATACAGGAGTCCACCGCGTCGTCCATGATGACACCGCCACCAGACAGAATCACTGGAAATTCAGCTTCGGCAAGAATTCGAGCAGCATCGTCAAGTGACGATGACCCGCCAGCACCTCGTTCAATTACTTGGGGCTCAGGAATGTCGACTTGCACATCGCCGTAAAAATGATCACGTGGAATATTCAGTTGAGTTGGCCCTCGCTCTGCCATCGCCATATCGAAGCATCGACCGGTTAATTCTGCCATGCGTCCAGGGCCACTAACATGAGCCTGATATTTAGTGATTTTAGAAAAAATAGGTAACTGTTCGGTTTCCTGAAATCCGCCGAGGCCGATTGTACCGCTACCGGTTTCAGGAGTAATTGCAACAACCGGAGAATGCGCCCAGTAGGCGGCTGCAACGGCAGTAACGAAATTTGTAATGCCTGGTCCGTTTTGGCCAATACACACGCCATGCCTGCCGCTCACACGAGCGTACCCATCCGCCATATGCGCGGAACCTTGTTCATGGACGGTTGGAATAAACCGAATTCCCGCGGCTGGAAAGATATCCAGTGCATCCATATATGCGGATCCGACGATTCCGAATACATCGGTAACGCCGTAGGATGCCAGAGTCTCGACAAAAGCCTCACTTGACGTCATTTTTGGCATGACTTTCTCCTGTTTCAATAATTTCGGGTGGTTTGGTGCAGCAGACGGTTAAGCTGCGGCCAGCGCAGTTTCGGCGGAAACGTAGTCATATCCGAGACTTTCGGCAACTTCACGGTACGTGACCTTACCGTGACAGACATTCAGTCCCGCCTTAAGATTGGAGTCTTGCTGGAGTGCCTTTTTATATCCTAAATTGGCAATATTTGCGCAGAATGGTAGTACGACATTATTCAGGGCATACGTTGAAGTTTTCGGAACTGCGCCTGGCATATTGGCTACGCAATAGTGTGTCACGTCGTGGACTCGGTATGTCGGTTCAGAATGTGTGGTCGCACGGGACGTTTCAAAACAGCCTCCCTGATCAATGGCAACGTCTACCACAACAGAATTCGGCCGCATTTGACGAATCATTGCCTTACTTACCAATTTGGGTGCAGTTGCGCCAGGTACAAGCACGGCGCCAATCACGAGATCAGCATCAACAACATGTTTTTCGAGCATGCTGCGAGTTGAATAAACCCCATTAGTGGAACGACCGAACTGTACCCAATGATTGTCGAGCACCTTTACATTTCGGTCAAGCACCCACACATCGGCACCCATACCAACAGCGATGTGAGTCGCGTGCGTCCCAACAACGCCGCCACCGATGATGACAACTTTGGCCGGTTCAACGCCAGGTACACCGCCTAATAGCATCCCAGTGCCCCCGTGAGGACGTTCAAGGCACCAGGCACCTTCCTGCACTGCCATCCGTCCGGCGACTTTAGACATGGGTGCGAGAATCGGTAAGGCACCGGTGTCGTCAGTGACAGTTTCATAGGCAATGCATACTGCACCACTGTTGACCAAATCACGGGTCTGCTCCGGGTCTGGAGCCAAATGCAAGTAAGTGAATAGAATCTGATTTTCGCGTAGCAAGGCTCGCTCAGGTGCGAGCGGTTCTTTGACTTTAACGATCATTTCCGCATGTTCGAAGACTTCTAGTGCAGTACCCAGAACAGTGGCACCAAATTTTCTGTAGTCGTCGTCGCTCGCACTAATACCAATTCCGGCATTGGTTTCGACAGCAACGTCGTGTCCCATTTCGGTGAGTTCTCGAACACTTTCGGGTACTAGCCCGACTCGAAATTCGTCTGTTTTAGTTTCTTTCGGGACTCCAATTCGCATAGTGAAATGCTCCCAAGATTTTCAGAATGATTGTCGTAAAAAATGATGCCATTATGATAGTTTAGAGACCCAAGATTTTCGTTGGTAGGTTCTGAAAATTTCCAATAAATTTCGGTAAGTTTTCTTTCGGCTTTTTTTAAGGTTTTCCTGATACAGATTAAGAAACAATTGAGGGGTTGACTCGTTGATGTCAACTCACATCTGTACCGCAAAGTTCGTCTGTAACAAAATTGCCTTTATCTTACAGTAGCAAGATAAGAACGTCCAACAGTGCGCCTCTCTCTCTGCCAAACTCATTAGACAATCCATTGCAACGATTGAGATCAGTCACCTATTCAAACTTTTAGAATCGATCGATTGTGCTCTGCAGAATTTCAGTCAAAGCAGAAAACATGCTGCCACGAACGCTGTCGCTAGAGTGGGGAAATAAACTGGATGGCAGGGGGGGGGTCATCGGACAGTCCATTCATACTCCATCAAGTACCCAGCCGGTTTTTTTTCATTGTAATGCGTAGTCAATTCCGCTGACGGTTGCAATTCGCCACAAACAGCGGTGACAACGTCTTGTTTTGGCGGTTAGATACCCGCTAGATACCGTGTCTGGTTGGGAATTTTGAGGATACCATAAAATTGAAGGTTATCAAGATTGTAAAATTGAAAGTTCGATTACACAATTGTCATTTGACCGAATTTACTCTTATTTGACCGGGAGGAGTTGAGACGATGCGACTGGATCATCAGTCAATGGAAAACTTGTGGATGCCGTTCACGAGCAATCGTGATTTCAAAGCAGACCCGAGGATTGTTGCGCGGGGCGATGGCGTCTATCTTTACACACCTGAAGGTAGGCCAATCATCGATGCCTCGTCAGGACTTTTTTGTTGTGCAGCCGGACACAGCCGGCCCGAAATTGCGGACGCGGTACATCGACAACTTGCCACTCTGGCTTACACCGCACCGTTCCAACTGGGACATGAATTGTCGTTTGAACTGGCTCACCGGATCGCTGAGTTAACGCCAGAAGGAATGAATCGGGTTTTCTTTGTCAATTCTGGATCGGAGGCGGTCGATACAGCGATTAAGGTTGCATTAGCTTACCACTACGCCCGCGGAGAAGGGCAGCGTCAACGGCTGGTTTCCCGAGAGCGAGCGTATCACGGCGTAAACCTTGGCGGCACCAGTTTGAGTGGAATGGTGAAAAATCGCCAGGCATTTGGTTTGGGGCTTGCAGGAATTGCACATATTCGGCATACATGGCTGCCAGAGAATCGCTACCAACGCAACCAGCCTGCTGATGGTGCTGAACTAGCAGACGATCTCGAAAAAATTGTGCACAACTATGGGGCTGACTCAATAGCTGCCTGCTTTGTCGAACCCATTGCCGGTTCAACGGGCTGCCTGGTGCCTCCAGTTGGTTACCTGGAAAGGTTGCGGGAGATCTGTGATCAACACGGCATTCTACTTGTATTTGATGAAGTCATTTGTGGGTTTGGAAGAACCGGTGAACCCTTTGCTTCACAGACTTTTGGCGTAACACCCGACATTATGACGCTGGCAAAAGCGTTGACCAATGCCGCCCAGCCAATGGGTGCAATTGTCGTTGGCCAACATGTCTACGATAGCATTGTCAATGCCGCACCAGATCGGGTAATTGAATTGTTTCATGGTTATACTTATTCTGGACATCCTGCAGCTTGTGCCGCCGGCCTTGCAACTTTAGATATCTACCGGGATGAAAAGTTGTTTGAGCGCGGTAGATCCTTATCGGATTACTTCCAGGAATCAATTTTCGCACTCAAGGAGTTCGATATTGTGACGGATATTCGCGGCTACGGGATGATTACCGGAATAGATCTTGCGCCTTCAGGTGGGCCAGGCAATGTTGGCATAACGGTACAGAAAAAGCTGTTTCATGCAGGGTTACATGTCAAAGCAACGGGCGATGCGTTGATTGTCGCACCGCCACTAATTTCGACTGAAGCGAACATTGATGAAATCAGTGAAAAACTGAGAAAGGTTCTGCAAAGCTGATCATAATTCGACAAAATTCGCCAACAGTGTTTGAGTTTCGATTATGATTTATGCGATGGAAATGATCTATCAAGTTCCATGGAGGACAACAAGTGCCTGGCGCACTGGAATGTTGCAGTAAGCATTAACCTCATAAAAATTAATTAACATGTATCGAGAGGTGTTTGTAGTATGTCAATAAAGGTAGAAGGCAACTTGAGTCGCCGACAGTTTCTGAAGGCAGGTGCAGTAGCCGGTGCGGTTGCGACTGGCCCATGGGTCATCAGTTCAAACGTTCTTGCCTCATCCGGTGAACTTAATGTATTGATGTGGTCTGATTATCTTCCGGAAGATTTATTAGCTCAATTTAACGAAGAGTCTGGCATCACGGTGAACTACACCGGGATTGGATCGAACGAAGAAATCATCAATAAGATGAAGGCGACAAAGGGCAAAGGATTTGATATCTGCAGTCCAACCAATGTTCGTTCCGGACAGTGGATTGATCTTGATTTGCTGCAGCCTTGGGATTATGGACGAATCTCCAATATTAAAAACGCGAATCCGGCGATGCTTTCGGTCGGTGACCGCGAGTGGAATTTTGGCGATGCCGGTTCACATTGGCTGCCGCATATTTGGGGCACCGAAGCAATATCCTGGCGCACCGACCTTTATTCACCGCCGGGTGGTGAACCTAGTTATGGGAATATCTGGGACGGGTCAGCAGAAGGCAATACCATGATTCGGCCACATTCTGGTATGCTGGGTGCCGGACTCTATATGGAAACCATTGGCGAATTGGAACCCGGGGATGTATGGCGAGCGTACGTGGATGAAAGTATCATGCGCCCCATCTGGGAGAAGATTACGCAGTTCTGCATTGCCAACAAACCGCAAATCAAGCTCTTTTGGAATGATGCCGATACCCAGAAAAACGGTTTCCTGAACGACGGTGTGCTGGTTGGACAGACTTGGGATGGACCGCCGTTGGCAATGAAAACTGACGGTGAACCTGTACACTATCAGGCCCCGAAAGAAGGTGCGTTGGCCTGGGTTGATGGAATGTCACTTTCCAAGTCAGCCGCAAATGTTGATCAGGCTTATGCGTTTGTTGAGTTCTGCTTTAGAAGAGAGCCGGCAGGTCGGGCAATTGACACGCATGGCTACAATTCCGCAGTGATCGGTGCCGACGCTTTTGCAGGCGACAGTTACAAGAAGAATTTTGCAGAAGCTTATCCGGGCACAGCATTGGCTAATCTCAATCCTTGGCCGGCAGAACCACAGTGGTATGCTGATGTGCGCACGGAGTATCGCAATAAATTTGTGAGCGCCTGATCTTGGAATCATCCTGATAATTCGACACCCGCTCTGTCGGGTGTCGAAATCCAACAATCCCCCTGATATAGGAGGTATGGGTGATGAGTGCAGATGTGAAACTTGAATCTGTCTGGATTCGATTTGGCGATTTTATTGCTGCTCGGGATGTCAATCTGCATATTAAAGGCGGCGAATTTTTCACCATTCTTGGTCCTTCAGGCTGCGGTAAAACCACTCTGCTGCGTGCCGTTTCAGGCTTTCTGACTCCCTCGGAAGGTAGCGTATTGATCGGTGGTGAGAATATGGCCGGAATCGGGCCGAATCGCCGTCCTACCGCCTTGATCTTTCAAAATCTGGCTCTGTTTCCCTTGATGACAATCTGGGAAAACATCACTTTTTCACTCGAAGTGAAAGGAGTCAGGAAAGCGCAGCGAAAAAAACGTGCGGATGAACTGCTTGAACTGATTGCACTGCCAGGACAGGGCGAAAAGATGGTTAGCGAACTGTCAGGTGGGCAGAAACAACGGGTGGCCATTGCTCGGGCCCTTTGCGCACAACCGGAAGTTCTTCTGCTTGATGAACCGCTCAGCGCGCTCGATCTTAAACTTCGCCAGCATATGCGTACTGAGCTACGCTCTATCCAGCAGCGGGTTGGAATTACCTTCATCTACATCACCCATGACCAGGGTGAAGCGCTGACCATGTCAGATCATGTTGCAGTGATGCGAGAAGGCATTATTGAACAAGTCAGTGATGGTACAACGATTTACGATGAGCCTGACACTGCTTTTGTGGCGTCATTTGTCGGTGAAAACAACCGGTTTGCCGGAAAAGTTACAAACGTAACGGATAGCTTTGCGCAGGTCAGCACACCTGAGGGCTTAATTCGGGCACGCTGCAGTAAAAGTCCAGAATCAAAAGTAAAGACTGGCGACGATGTCTATGTTTTTGTTCGCCCTGAATCACTTCGATTTGTGAGTGGTAGGTTAGTGGACAATCAGATGAAAGCAAGTGTTTATCATGAAGAATTTGAAGGCAATATGTGGCAGGTTTTTCTTGATATCAGTTCAACTCGAAAAAGGGTAAAGATGTCATACGTGAACGATGGTTCCATCCGTTCACATAGCGGAGAAAAGGATTTGCCAGTCGGATTCTCCAGCGAAGCGGCAATCGTGTTACCACAGGGTCCGCTTGCTGCCGAATAGCATTCTCGATCTTGCCATGAGCTTTTCAAATTACTGGCGAGCGTTCTTCCAAAAAAACGGCGCGACGCTTGCGCTGTTTTTGATCATAGCGGTGGGCACGTGGCTGTTCATGATGATCATACTGCCGCAGCTGTTCATGTTGGACTTTTCCATCAGGGCCAATGTCCCTCCGCCAAAATTCGGAACAGAAGAGCACTACTACACACTTGAGCACTACAAATACATGATATTTGGCAGTGCTTTATCGACTGACTCATTCAACATCATTGATGTGACGGTATTTTTCCGCACCATTGGTGCAGCAATCTTCGTTACGCTGATCGATGTTGCCTTGTGTTATCCAATTGCCTACTACCTTGCACATTCTGCAACTGGCGGTTGGAGTCGACTCATGGTACTCTCGTTGATCGTGCCATTTTGGATAAACGAGATTCTTAGGGCGTTTGCGTTCAAGATCATTTTCGGCTCAACTGGAGTTATCAACAACTTTCTAGTTTCGATTGGGATATTGGATCAGCCTTACGATTTCATTCGCAACGACATTGCACTGTGGGCAGGGTTGAGTTATGCATTCATCCTGCTAATGATTTTTCCAATTTACAACGCCATTGAAAGCCTCGACAAAAATCAGATTGAAGCGGCGCGTGATCTGGGTGCACCTTGGTGGAAAATTCACTGGCGGGTTGTTGTACCCCATGCAAAACCGGGAATATCTTCCGGATGCACAATGGTGTTCATGCTGACAGCAGGTGCCTTGGCAGCTCCCCAGATTCTGGGTGGACCAAGCAGCCTGTGGTTTACCCAGATAATTTACCAGGGATTCAACCAGGCAGGCAACTGGGCAAGAGGTTCAGCCTACGCAATTATCTTGCTGGTTTCCTGCATTGTGCTGGTTTTGGTAATGATGAAGATAGCCAAGGTGAAGTTTGGTGAAATGATGAAATGATCCAGGGGCGCATACAAAATTTCCTGGTGATTGGATTCGTTGCCCTGTTCTTCGCTTATCTATTTGGCCCATTGATTGTGATGGGCCTGACCGCTTTCAACACGTCCGGATTTCCCAGAGTGTCGCCGTGGGACTGTTTCACGGTGGAGTGGTTTGACGTTCTGATGCAAGACGCCCGCTTGGTAACCGGAGTCAGAAATAGTCTATTGATCGGCATCGGCGTTGTACTTTTGGCGGTTCCCATTGGTCTGGCCGGTGCCTTGATGCTGATGCAAATTGGACCAAGACTTCGCCCCTGGCTGTACACAGTAACCATTTCACCCATATTGGTTCCTGGTGTTGTATTGGGTATTTCAACTCTGCTTTTTTGGGATCGAATTGGGCTGATGTTTGGTGCTGAGGAAGATTCGATATTTTATGACGGCATATTTCTGACGATTGTGGGACAGGCGACGTTTATTTCAGCTTACGCGATGCTGATTTTTATTGCGCGTCTACAGAGATTTGATCCCGCTTTGGAAGAGGCGGCTTTGGATCTTGGCGCTTCCCACACACAGACGTTCCGTAAAATTCTTCTACCGTTTTTGCGACCAGCCATAGGTTCTGCTGCGGTACTCGCATTTCTTGCTTCATTCGAGAACTACAACACGACAATATTTACGATCGTATCAAGCAGTACTCTGACCACAGTTTTGGCTAGCAAGGTTCGCTACGGAATTGACCCTTCGATCAGTGCGTTGGCGGTATCGATTGTCTTTTTGACGTTGGTTGGGGCGGTAATTTTTGAAATCTCAAAACGGCGAGAAACGCGACGAGCCCGGTCTCAAATGGCGGTGGCGCGGGGAGAGGAAACAAAAGTAAGAAAGCAGCGGCCTTTCTTGACAGAACCAGCATTCATTATGTTCGTACTGATTGTAGTTGCAGGCTTGGGGACGGTCTACTTTTCTGGCACGGTCGGAGTTGAAGAGTGTAAGATTGCCGTAAAGGAACAGCGTCAGGCTGAAATTAAACGAAAAATCGAAAGACGTCAACAACAGCAGATGTTTCAATCAGCAGTTGACACACAAAGTCAATCTTCGAGTGATCAAGAGGATTCAAAGGTGACTGCCAAAGGTACGGAAGGTTATCAAAGTGTATTCTCTCCCGGAAATTTGCAGGGTGAAATAGAAACTCAGGCTGAAGAAGAGCAGCCAGTGAAAGGTACAGAGGGTTACCAGAGCGTATTCTCGCCAGGTAATTTGGTGAGCCCTTCCAGTGATGAACCCGAGGAGGAAAAGCCGGTTAAAGGTACGGAGGGTTACCAAAACGTGTTTGCTCCAGAAAATCTGAGTAACCAAGTACCGGCAGAAAATTCAGGTAATTGATTCTACTATTGACATTGAGGTTACACATCCTATGCTGACTACCTGTATCGGTGCATTTCCCAAACCCGACTTTCTAAAACTCCCTGACTGGTTCAATATTCCCGATGGACCCGATTCTGCAGAACCAACCAAGAGCTGGAAAGCGGCACTCGCCGCCTTAGGAGACTCAGCGGAAGATACGATAAGAGAAGCTTCGAAACAAGTAATGGCTGACCAGGTAGAGGCGGGTATTGATATCCCAACCGATGGCGAGGTTAAGCGGGAAAACTACATCCACTACCACTGCCGACATCTGGAAGGCATTGATTTTTCTCACCTGACTGTGCGCGAGTTACGTGGCGGCGCGTATTCTGCAGAACTTCCGACGATCAATCGTCCAGTCAAGGTCCGCGACACTGGTTTTCTGGTTGAAGACTGGAAGCTCGCTCAGTCATACACGAATCGCCCAGTCAAAATTACCATGCCTGGACCGATGACGGTAACCGATACCAATGCTAATGAGTTCTACGAATCGGATAAGGAACTCGGAGTAGATATTGCTGACGCACTCAACAAGGAAGTGCTGGCTCTGGCGGATGCAGGTTGCATTCATATTCAGGTTGATGAACCCGTATTTGCCAGAAAGCCTCAAAATGCACTGGATTTTGGGGTTGAAAATCTCGAACGGGTATTTCATGGGGTGCCTGATCATGTCATAAGGACGATGCATATGTGTTGCGGTTACCCAGACAGGTTAGATCGGCTGGACTATCCCAAAGCTGATCCACAAGCTTACTTTCAGATCATTGAGGCAGTCGATCAAAGTTCAATTCACGTTGTATCGATCGAAGATGCCCACAGGCACAATGATCTAAGTCTCCTAGATCGAATTCAAAACACAACAGTCATATTGGGAGTTGTTGCGATTGCACTCAGCAGAGTCGAATCAGTTGAGGAAATTGCTGATCGGCTACAGACCGCGCTGGATCATATTGACGGCGACCGTCTGATTGCGGCTCCTGATTGCGGGCTTGGCTTACTTGGTCGTGAACTGACTCGGGCGAAGTTAAAAAACATGTGTGAAGCCGCGCACCGGATTTAATCAGCAGGGAAACGTTTATCTTGTGAGAATGATCTGGCAGTTTACGGTTTGATTCGCGTAGCTGCCAGTAACTGATGACGGTGTACGACAGCATCTGCCCTCCTTTGTTATACTTTTATTATTGAGGTTTATCCCGGGCCATTACGGAGGCCAAAATACTCATGGATATGCAAGTACAAAAAACTCTCTATCATTTTGTCAATGGCCAGCAGGTTGAAGGCACCAGTGGCCGCACAGGAGATGTGTATAACCCGGCTATCGGTCAGGTGGTCAAGCAGGTTCCTTTGGCAAGTTCGGCAGAAGTTAGTGCCGCGATTGAGGTTGCTGCCGACGCATTGCCAGCTTGGTCAGCAACACCACCAGCAAGTCGGGCGCAAGTCATGTTCGCGTTCCGCGAAATCATCAAGAACAACATTGAGGAGCTAGCAGCAGGTCTTTCTGCAGAACATGGCAAGACGCTGGAAGATGCTAAGGGATCAATTGGCCGCGGACTTGAGGTTGTTGAGTTTGCCTGTGGTATACCGCAGCTGCTCAAGGGTGAGATGTCTGAACGGGTTGCGAGAGGTGTCGAGAGCTATTCCATCCGGCAACCAGTTGGCGTGTGTGCTGGAATAACGCCATTCAATTTCCCTGCTATGGTGCCAATGTGGATGTTTCCCATTTCAATCGCCTGCGGCAACACCTTCGTACTCAAACCATCTGAAAAGGATCCAACATGCCCGTTGATGCTTGCACAAATGATGCAGGAAGCGGGACTTCCGGACGGCGTTCTTAATGTAGTCAATGGTGACAAGGAGGCGGTTGATACACTGCTTTCCCATCCTAAAGTGGACGCCATTAGTTTTGTTGGTTCAACTGCAGTCGGTGAGTACATCTATCAGACCGGGTGCAGGCACGGAAAGCGCGTGCAAGCTCTGTGTGGTGCGAAAAACCACATGGTGGTTATGTCGGATGCAGATATGGATCAAGTCGTTGATGCCGCCATAGGAGCGGGTTACGGTTCGGCTGGAGAACGATGTATGGCGATATCGGTCATCGTTGCAGTTGGTGACGACACCGCTGATGAACTGGTCGAACGGTTAAAGCCGCGCGTTAAAGATCTGGTTGTTGGACCATATACCGACGCTGGAGCGGAGATGGGTCCTCTCGTTACTCCTGATCACTGTGCAAAGGTCAGGTCTTATGTTGACCTAGGTGTGACCGAAGGTGCGGACCTTGTCGTGGATGGGCGAGATTTTTCGATTGAGGGTTATGAGGACGGTGCCTTTCTTGGTGGATGCCTGTTCGACAACGTGAAACCTGACATGAAAATCTACACCGATGAGATTTTCGGGCCGGTGTTGAGTGTTGTAAGAACTGACAGTTATGATGAGGCCATTCGCCTGGTTAGCGATCACGAATATGGTAATGGCGCAGCCATTTTTACTCGGGATGGCGGTCGCGCGCAGCACTTTATTTCGAATGTTCGGATCGGAATGGTTGGTGTCAATGTACCAATTCCAGTGCCGGTCGCTTACCATAGTTTCGGCGGCTGGAAGCGCTCACTTTTTGGTGATCACTATATGCACGGGCCCGAAGGGGTACGTTTCTATACGCGAATGAAAACTGTAACTGCCAGGTGGCCGGAAGCGATTGAATCAGGCGCCAAATTTCATTTCAAACGCGGTAGCGAAGACAACTAAATTCAACTCGTTGAAAACACGGTGCCAGGCTGTTGTCAGAACAGGCTGGCATACTCAATGGATTCGGGACGTTCTATAGTCTGGAATCAAGCTGCAGGTTGTCAATCAAGCGGACTTCTCCAACTCTGGCAGCTATCAATGCGATTGCGTGGTTAATTGTTCCTACTGGTGAATTAGCCTGCCAGTTCTCTGGATCGCGAACATCGGCGTACTCAACCCGAAGTGAGGCCGGTAGGCTGTCTCGCATAGCCACCCTCAATTGCTTGCACTCTCGACAGCCGCTATCCCATAAAGCTTTCGCTGAATACAATGCCTTTGAGATGTTTGTGGCGAGTGCTAACTCTGATTTGGAGAGCAAAGCGTTTCTTGACGACAGCGCCAGACCGTGTTCATCTCGCACGGTTTCACAGGTTCGAATCTCCGGATAACCCAGATTTTTGGCAAGGTCTCTGACAACCAATGTCTGCTGATAATCCTTGAGCCCAAAATATGCTCGACAGTCTCCGGTAAATTTGAACAGCCGTTCAACTACCGTACAGACTCCTTGCAGATGTCCGGGTCTGAATTCGCCTTCGAGTCCAGATGCATATCGACCCGGGTCTAGTAGCATAACCTCTTCGATTGATTCAGCTTCCGGGAAAATGTCCCGATTCGTGCCACCGAAGACCATGTCGCAACCAACCTCATCCAACAGGTGGTAATCCAAATCAATGTCGCGGGGATAGTTGGAGTAATCGTCGGCTTCGTTAAATTGCAGAGGATTGACAAAAATGCTGACGCAGGTAACGTCGTTTTCATCAATGGCGCGCCTGACCAAGGAAAGGTGACCCTTGTGCAGCGCACCCATAGTTGGAACAAATCCAATCGTTTGATTAAGTTCGCGTTGTTCACGACACCACTGGGTCGCAGAAGCCGGATCTTGCAGAACGGTCAGCACTGGAGTGTTCCTGGTGGTAAAGCCAGGGTCAGTTCATAGTCAGTAAGATTTTTCCGATGTGAGAACCTGATTCAATTCGTTTATGAGCCGCTCTCACCTCATCCATGGGAAATACCGAATCAATTATGGGCTTGATTTTGCCTTCATTGAGCAGTGGCCATGCAAGCGTGCGGAGTTCATCTGCTATTTGCGCCTTCTGTTCGGTGGTCCTCGGTCGAAGCGTAGATCCGGTTATCGTCAGTCTCTTTGTCATAATTGGCAAGACATTGATTTGTGCTCTGAATCCGCCTTGGGTGGCAATAATCACCATCCGGCCTTCATCGGTGAGACACTTGATATTTTTCGCGACGTACTCTCCGGAGATGATGTCCAAGATGAGATTGACGCCCTTGCCGTTTGTCTGTGTCTTTATTTCGTCAACAAAATCAGTAGTTCTGTAGTTGATTGCTGCGTCTGCACCGAAATTAATGCAGGCTGCGCATTTCTCATCGGAACCTGCAGTTACATAAACTTCCGCACCAAACGCTTTGGCCAGCTGAATTGCGGTTGATCCAATGCCACTGGTTCCTCCATGAATCAGGCACCTCTCTCCTGCCCTTAGCTTTCCTCGCATAAAAAGATTAGTCCACACAGTAAAGAACGTTTCAGGTAGCGCACCCGCGTCAACGAGTGATATACCAGTTGGTATTGGCAAACAGGAAGTTGCAGGTGCCACACAGTATTCTGCATAACCGCCACCAGCGAGCAGTGCACAGACTTCATCGCCTGCCGAATGATTGCTGACTCTAGACCCAACTTTGGCGATGGTTCCGGAAACCTCAAGCCCCAGAATGTCAGACGCCCCAGGCGGTGGTGGATAGTTTCCATTTCGCTGCATCACATCAGCGCGATTCAGGCCAGCCGCTGACACCTTGATTAGTACTTCGTGGTCCATTGGCTCCGGAATTTGGCGAGTGCCTATTTCAAGCATTTCGGCGCCGCCGGGCTTTGCAATGTGGACGATTCGCATTGTCTCATTACTCATGGGAAACGGCCTTCAGATTTGACTTGTATCTCGCAATTTTTTCGATGTAGGAACGGTTGAATTGACTAAGCATATCCACCTCTTTTTGATTCAACTGCCTGATTACGCGACCCGGTGCTCCAACAACGAGACTGTTGTCCGGAATGACCTTACCGTCGGCGATCAGGGCACTGGCACCGATCAGACAGTTTTTACCAATTCTGGCATTGTTTAGCACAACAGCATTGATTCCGATCAATGTTCCATCACCAATTGTGCAACCGTGAAGCATCGCCTGATGACCCACCGTAACATTGGAGCCGATGTTCAACGGACATCCCGGGTCAGTGTGCATTACGCAGCAATCCTGAATATTGGTGCCGTCTCCAACCGTGATGCGTTCGTTGTCACCTCGCAGTACTGCACTAAACCAAATACCGACATTACTACCGAGTACAACATCTCCAATTACAGATGCTCCCGGCGCGATATAGACATTTTCACCGCACTGCGGTATACCGTTATCGAGGGAATATATGATCATTTAGGGAAGGGGAGAGAGTGTCTGGAAGATTTCGATTCCTGAACGAAAGGGCCTTTAACAGTGTCGCCATTGCCGGATGGAGGCGTTCAGACAAAGGCGTCTTGATAACGTACTTCACTTCATAGATTTCAGAGTTTTCGCTCGATTCAAGCAGGTAATCGTCACTAGTACGCAATTCATCAACCAGATTCAATTCAAGCGCTCGTGTGCCATACCAGTGCTCTCCAGTTGATATCTTGTCAATTTCCAATTGAGGTCGATTTTCTTGAACAAAGTCCTTAAACAGATCATGTACTTCATTCAGTTCTTCCAAAAATTTTGCTTTACCCTGTTCGGTGGGTTCAGCAAATAGTCCGACAGTTCGTTTGTATTCGCCAGCAGTGTACTGGTGAAAATCAATGTCGTTCTTTTCGAGCACCTTGTGGAAATTGGGGAACTGCGCAAGCACTCCCACTGAACCAACCACGGCAAAGGGTGCAGCTATTATTTTGTCGGCAACACAAGCCATCATGTAACCCCCACTTGCAGCTACCTTGTCAACAGCGATGGTTAGCGAAATCCCTTTGTCCTTGATGCGCTTCAGTTGTGATGCCGCTAATCCGTATCCATGAATCACACCACCTCGACTTTCGACGTTGACAACAATCTCATCACTAGGTTCAGAAACGGTTAGAACCGCCGTAATCTCTTCGCGCAGCCGATCAATTTCAGATGCTTCCATATCACCTTTGAATTTGAGAACAAAAATGCGGTTTTTGTCTTCGTCGGGTTCTACTTTCCCTTTGGCAATCGCTTTACGTTCCTTTTTCTGTTTTTTGACCTTTTCCTTGAATTCTCTCTTGGAAAGATAAGCCGATTTAATGGTGTTGGACATGGTCTCGTAGCGTCTGTTGATATGGTTGATCTCCAGATGTTCTTTCTGGTGTTGACGCTGTCTAGATGCGAGTGATGCGACTAGAATGATCGGGATAATGACCGCAATAATCACGATCAGGGTTTTTGCGAAGAAAAGTAAGAATTCGATGAGGTATTCCATAGTTATTTTTTCAGTGATGGAGATTCAAATCAGATTTTCGGGAAGTATCGTAGTTTATTTTGGAGACTTTAAACTGAATGACGGCTAGTTGGTATCATTCAGGGTCGTCACAAGGTACATCCGGCACCCACATGTAACCGTCCGGATCAATCAGGTAACACTCGCGAAGTCCATGTGGTTTGTCCTCAGCTTCTGCGAAGACAGTGTATCCATACTTATGCGCTTTTTCAGAAGCCTGGTCGGGATCACAGCCATGTAATCGAATTTCTGCGCCGATTCCCCGTTTAACTGTCTGTGAAATGAGGTCATACAGTGGATTTTCAAGGTAAGTATGGTCTGCATGTAGCATCCACTCGGCTCCGCAGGCTCGCAGCACTGCGATATCAGGATCAGCGTATACAACTGAAGCGTCAAGCACCCTCGTTTGAAATTCAACTGCTGATTCTATATTCTGTACCAACAAATTGATGGTGAGAGCTTTGAGTGAGCGTCCATACTCAGGTGCTGGCATCCAGGCATCGCCTTCACGGAGTTTCATAGTCATTCCTTCGGATTCTAGTCAGTTTCTTTTGGCCCAGGAGTCTCGCAGAGTAACTGTTCGATGGAACACTGGTTTTCCATTATTGCCATTTTGAGAGGCCAGTACAAAATACCCGCTTCTTTCAAACTGGTAGCGCGTTCCTGAAGTTGCGGATTCGATTTGCGGTTCAATCATGGCATTAACAACTTTTAGCGAAGCTGGATTGATTAAATCTGCAAAATCGGTATCTTTCGATCCGGCGGGGTTCGGAACAGCAAACAGTCGATCATATAGATTGACTTCGGATTCTACGGCGTTTCCCTGTGAGACCCAGTGAATCGTGCCGCGCACTTTGCGTCCGTCTGGTGCAAATCCTCCGCGACTTTCGGGATCGTAACGACACCGAAGTTCCACAACATTACCATCCTGATCCCTGATAACCTCGGTGCAGGTCACCAGATAGGCGTATCGCAGTCGAACTTCGGCACCCGGTGCCAGTCTAAAGAACTTCCTGGGCGGGTCTTCCATAAAGTCACTTCGTTCGACAAAAATACGCTTGGAAAATGGCACTTTTCTATTCCCGAGTTCAGGACGTTTTGGATGATTCTGAGCGGATAACCATTCGACTTCATCTTCGGGATAGTTTTCAATTGTGACGGGCAGAGGATCTAGTACAGCCATTACTCGAGGTGCTGAATAATCCAGATCTTCCCGAATACAGTTTTCCAGAACACTCATCTCTACTGCGTTGAAGTTCTTGGTGATACCTACACGCTCGCAAAAGTCCAGAATGGAAGCAGCTGTATAGCCCCGGTTTCGTAGACCAGATAAGGTTGGCATTCGAGGATCATCCCATCCTGTTACCAATTCATCTTCAACGAGCTTAGTCAGCCATCGTTTACTCAAAACGGTGTACTCTAGCGACAGACGAGAAAATTCAGTTTGTTCTGGCCGTGATGGTGCGCTAACGTTTTCGACACACCAGTCATAGAGAGGTCGATGATCCTCAAACTCCATGGTACACAGCGAATGGGTCACTCCCTCAATAGCATCTGACAGGCTGTGGGCAAAATCGTAAAGTGGATAGATACACCACTTATCGCCAGCGACGGGATGAGATTCGTGCTTAATCCGATAAAGCACTGGGTCTCGCATATTGATATTTCCAGAACTCATGTCGATCTTGGCTCGCAGGACATGCGTGTTTTCTGGAAATTCCCCATTTTTCATACGGGTAAACAAGTCGAAATTTTCCTCTATCGAACGATTTCGATAGGGGCTGTTCCTCCCAGGTTCCGTCAAAGTTCCGCGATATTCGCGAATTTCATCAGGGGACAGGCTGTCGACATAGGCTTTTCCGTTTTTGATCAATTCGACTGCAAATTTGTAAAGCTGGTCAAAATAATCGGATGCGTGCAGGATATTACCATCCTTCGCATAACCCAACCACTGCACGTCATTAATGATTGAATTGACATAGTCTATGTTTTCCTTACTTGGATTGGTATCATCAAAGCGAAAGTTGCACACACCGTTGTAGTCTTCGGCGATACCGAAGTTAAGACAGATTGACTTGGCGTGCCCAATGTGCAGATAACCATTTGGCTCTGGCGGAAAACGGGTGACCACGCGTCCGTTATGTTTGTTATTGGCAATATCTCTGTCGATGATTTGCCTGATAAAATTAGACGTTTTCAATCTTTACGAAGTTTCTCTGCGTTGGGAAGAGGCAATTTGGCCAATTTGACACCGCATTTGAAGCCGACACGATGTTATTGCAGCCAATCCAATTTATGACAAATTAGGCAGATTAAATGAAAATAGCTTTTTTGATGGATCCGCTGGAAACTGTCAAGGCCTACAAGGACACGACATATTACTTGATGCTGGCTGCACGGGAGCGTGGCAACGCTGTATTTTATTTTAATCAATCTTCGATGCAACTCGGAAACGAAGGGCTTTCAGCGATGGTTGATCACCTTGACGTTCACGACTCGATCGCTAGACCATTCTCGGTCCTGGAGCGTCGCACAGAGAATATTGGCGACATGAACGTCGTTGTGATACGTACAGACCCACCGTTTGATCGAAGCTATATGTATTCGACTTTGATGCTAGACCGAGTTTTACCTAAAACGCTGGTGGTTAACCGTCCTTCAGGTATACGGAATTGGAATGAAAAGCTCGCAGCGCTCCATTATCCGGAACTTACACCCGAAACCCTTGTGTCTCGCGATGTCGATTCAATTTTGAAGTTTCTTTCCAAGCACGAACACATTACACTTAAACCGGTTGACGGCCATGGTGGGAAAGGCATCATCTTTCTCCGAACTGACAGTGAAGATCAAGCGAAAAAAATTGAAGAGATAACAAGAAATGGCAACCATTGGATCATTGCACAGGAATACTTGTCAGATGCCAAGAGAGGCGATAAGCGAATCTTGCTGGTTCAGGGAGAGCCAATTGGTGCAGTGCTAAGGGTGCATGCTGAAGGACAGGAATTGAACAATCTGGATCAGGGCGGGGAGGCGGTTCCAGATAAGCTGGATGATCGAGACTATGAAATTTGTGAGGCGATCAAACCTGGACTGATTGAGCAGGGAATATTCTTTTGCGGAATTGATGTAATTGGCGGCAAACTGATCGAAGTGAATGTAACCAGTCCAACTTGCCTACAGGAACTTTGCAAATTTTCTGGAATCGATCACCACCACCACATCATTGAACAACTAGAAGAGCTTTCAAAATAACGCATTGAACTGTTGAAGATTCACTGTTCTTCAATCTCTTCAAAAGCGGCGAAATCAGATACTTAAAGTCCATTTACTTCAATTTGCAATTTCATGCCATACCCAACTACTCAACTTAACACCGGATTCATTTCCGTCTTTGTAGCATGTCAGTTGTAACTCGCTTCGCACCAAGCCCTACGGGCAAGCTTCATATAGGGTCGGTGCGTACCGCACTATTTTCCTGGTTATATGCGCGAAGGCATCAGGGAGAGTTTCTGTTGCGAATTGAAGACACGGACCGTCAGCGATCAACTCAGGAAGCAACGCAATTGATCTTTGATTCACTGAACTGGCTTGGGTTGAATTACGACCGCGAACCAGTCTTTCAGTCGCACCGTATGGAAAATTATCGTGCCAAAGCGTCTGCACTGGTTGAAGAGGGCAAGGCTTATTACTGTACCTGTACTAAAGAACGACTGGACGCATTGAGAGAAGATGCAATTGCCAAGAAATTAAAGCCGAGATATGACAACAAGTGTCGTGATCTAGGATTGAAGCCGACTGCAGGTACGCCTTGTACCATTCGTTTTCGAAATCCGATAGATGGCACTGTTGTGGTAGACGATATGGTTCAAGGTCAGGTTGACTATCAGAACGCTGAACTGGATGATCTGATCATCATTCGAACTGACGGTACACCAACTTATAACTTTGCCGTCGTAGTCGATGAAATTGACATGAGATGTACACATGTTATTCGCGGTGATGACCATCTGAACAATACGCCACGGCAAATTAACTTATTTCACGCTTTCGGTAAAGCAGTGCCAAGTTTTGGGCATGTCCCAATGATCTTATCCCCCGAGGGACGGAAGCTTTCGAAGAGAGAGAACGAAGTGAGTGTTCTGGAATGGCGTTCGGAAGGCTACTTACCTGAAGCAGTACTCAATTATCTTGTACGTCTCGGGTGGTCGCATGGGGATCAGGAACTATTTTCTGTCGGTGAGATGATTGAAAAATTTGATACTAAGAAGATTCACCGATCACCTGCTTCTCTGGATCACAAAAAATTCCAGTGGATTAATCATCAACACATGATGAAACTGTCTCCAGCCAATGCAATCAAAATGGCAGAGCCTTTTTTCAAAGAGAGAGGTATCGAAGTGGATGATTCGCAACGAAGTCAGCAAATATTCGAAGCCCAGCAATCACGCTCTCATACACTGCTTGAGTTTGTGGAAAAGAGCGTCTATTTCTTTAGCGATGTCGAAGAATACGATGAAAAAGCAGCGGCAAAGCATTTGACTTTGAAATCGCAACCGCTTCTGGCGGAGTTGAGGCAGTCGCTAGAGGGACTTTCCGACTGGAAGAGTGTGGCAATTCACGCAAAAATTACTGATATTGTGCAAGAGCGAGAAATTGGGTTTGGCGCCATTGCCCAGCCAGTCCGTGTTGCTCTAACTGGTAGTACGGTTTCACCGGGTATTGATGTTACAATCGAATTAGTCGGTCGGGATAGAGTACTGCAGCGAATTGATTCTGCAATGGATTGGATCGATAAACGATCCAGTTGAGGAATCAGTTCATCCAACTCATCTAAAGAGATATTGCTGCGACAATCAATATAATGTTGCGTTTCGACAGCAAGCGGGGCCATAGCTCAGTTGGGAGAGCGCTACAATGGCATTGTAGAGGTCGGCGGTTCGATCCCGCCTGGCTCCACCATTGAAATTGATTCGCACCTTTGTCCCCCGTAGGTGCGAATTTGTCTTCCTATATGGAAATTGTTTCAGAGTTTTTGTGCGCAATGCAATAAGGCTTTCCTCTTTCTGTAGAACTATTTCCAGTTTGACTCAACCGGGGGTATCCATTGATCTATTCCAATCGACGAACGAAACTAATTGTCTCGGACTACCTCTCGTGCATGAATTCCGCTTATTAGAGTTAGAAAAAGAAATTTGTATAAAAGCGTTTCAACGGTACGCAATTCAACCTGACAGCAGTTTTCACAGTTGGTTGAAAGTTTTCATCCAATGAGACTACCGTCACCTGAAGCAGCATGCAACAGGTGACAGTCTATGAACAAGTTTTCCGGTGACTTGCGAAAACTGGCTTTAACCACCAGAACCTGGAACGACGTCCGAGTACGGCACGTCGATTGCCAAAGAAAGTAACTCCGGTTTCCATGACATGTGCGATTGCTTAAAGCCAACTCTCGCTTGTTACCAGTCGAACTGCGGACTCAGTCATTACGACCCGGCGTTCAATTTTCGGTAATTCACAATTTCACCACTCTTCACACGGGCAAAATAAGAATTCATCTCCTTCTTGACAATTGGTGCCAGAAAGTAGATTCCCAGAATGTTGGGAATGGCCATTGCGAAAATCATTGCATCAGAGAAATCAAGGACCGAGGTTAAAGGAATTGAACATCCAATCACGACAAAAACGCAAAACACGAATTTAAAGCTGATATCTGCTGCCTTTGATTCACCAAAGCAATAAGTCCATCCCTTAAGTCCATAGTAGGACCAGGAAATCATTGTTGAGAAC
>JAJDXD010000147.1 GCA_022823405.1 Gammaproteobacteria bacterium | reverse complement strand
AAGATCATTACGACGCGAACATTTGAAGATCGTCTGCAAACTATTGGATATGTTCGAGAAGCTGGAATGAAAGTATGTTGTGGCGGCATTCTGGGAATGGGGGAGACACAGCAGGATCGCGGCAGTATGCTTCGCGAGTTGGCTAACCTGGAAGAGCCACCCGAAAGTGTACCAATCAATATGCTGGTACCGATTCCTGGTACACCGCTTGAAGGGGTAAATGAGGTTGAGCCGCTTGAATTTATACGCACCATTGCGGTGGCCAGAATCATGCTGCCTAAATCAGTGCTTCGGCTTTCAGCGGGTCGACGGACCATGTCTGAAGAACTTCAGGCGATGTGTTTCTTTGCTGGCGCAAACTCAATTTTTGTTGGCGACCGTCTGTTGACCACTGACAATGTTGAATACGATCACGACGCTGCACTGTTCGATAAATTGGGCATCGTGGAGATGCTTCCGGACGCAGATGGCGAGCCCGCTTCCAGTACAAACGAATTCAGGGTGGCGGTGTCATAATGACTGAAATACCTCAGTTGGTTCAATCATTCTCTCACAATAATGAGGACCTTCGCGAGTGGACTGAACGGGTATTCACTGACCTGCTGACCGACAGTGAGTTCCGATGGCTGTTTTGCAATACGTTGTCATATATGGAACACATCGGTAGTTACAAGATTATGGCAACGCAGCAGGGCGACGTCATCGACTACCCCACACTGAAACACTTAAACGAAGAAACCGGGCACGCTGTGCTCTTCAAGCGTCATGCAGAAAGATTCAAGGGCTCAGGATTAGACTATGCAGAATCGCAGCTAATTGCACCGGCATACGCCCGGGCTTATTTTTCAAGGCTGGAAGTTTCCATGGTCAGGTATTTCGGTCGTGATGCAAACTATCGCACGATCTATCTTTACATGTCGCTGATAGTAGAGTTCAGGGCGGTCTGGGCTTACGAAATTCTGGCAGGTTGCATTGAGAAAGCAGGATTCGACTTTTCACTCACTAAACTTCTGGCAGAAGAGCAGGGTCATCTGAATAGCATGGTTCGTCGTTTAGATGAAGATGGTCAATTTTCTCGAGAGCCAGTAGAATATTTCTGGGAGCGCGAACGCTGGTTATATGTGAGGCTGCTTAAAGCGATTGAAAAAAGTCGCAGTGCCGAAAACTTCAACTACGTCGGCAAACAAGAAACAGTGTCAGAAGCATATTCTGCGGCCTAAATACCATCTCGTTGAGTCAATCACTCAGCGCTAAATTCCCGCCTAATGCTAGGCATTCGAGTCTCATACCTGTGAGGTTTTTCATTTGAATAGTACCAATAGAAAAACACTGCAGTGTAATATTTGAAGATGAGATGCGAAATATGGTGAATCAAACTGAAAAATTACTGCAACGCGGTTCTATTGTCTCGAGTTCATTGTCCCCTGCAATTTTTGCAATTTTCAGTCGGTGGGGTTTGACGGGTGCCCAGCAAATGACGTTGTTAGGGATTAGTAGTGAGAAAAGCTTATACAACTGGAAAAATCAACCAGAGAAAGCTAGGCTAACAAAAGACTTACTTGATGAACGGACGAGCTATATTCTCGGTATCTACAAATCATTGCAATTTCTGATTCCCGACCTTGAACTAGCTGACCGATGGTTATTTATGCCGAATGACAACCCGCTGTTCAAAGGGACTGCACCGATGGAACGATTACTAGCCGGACAGGTAGTGGACTTAGCCGTAGTTCGACAGTTTCTTGATGCGCAACGCGGTGGTTCGTGATAATTTTGCGGCTTCAGTCAGCATTGTCAATTTGGCCGTAATGTCGGTTCCGACAATGATTCGATGCGCGAGTTCAGGTCTCCGATGTCCGTTGCTGGCAGGACGCTGATTGTTTCGCTGACGGTATAAGCTCGTCGGGCCGGACAAACCACAAAAAGATGGTCAAGCGCAAGCAATTCGGCTGTTTTCCGCACCAGCTTCGAAATGGTTGGCGCCTCAGCGAACTTTATCTCAAAGCCCAGCCATCTACCGCGATACTGTACTAGCAGGTCTATCTCACCTCCGCTGTGAGCCGCCCAAAACCAAGCCTGAGGCTGATTCAGAACACACAGAATCTGTTCAATAATGAAACCCTCCCAAGACGCGCCAACACGTGGATTCCCAAGCAGATCCCGTTCAGTTTCGACACCGAGCAACGCGTGTAGCAACCCAGTGTCCCTGAGATACACTTTCGGTGCTTTGACCTGCCGTTTTGATACATTTGCAAACCAGGGCTGCAGCTGTCGGATCATAAAGGTGCCGGTCAAAAGATCAAGGTAGCCGCGTGCCGTTTTATCAGCCACGCCAAGCGAACGGCCAAACTCAGAAGCATTCCAGATCTGACCGTGCCAATGAGCCAGCATTGTCCAGAACCGTCGCATTGCAACCGCTGGGATACGAATACCAATCTGAGGAATGTCGCGCTCGAGGAAGGT
Organism: Gammaproteobacteria bacterium; assembly: GCA_022823405.1. Lineage (GTDB taxonomy): Bacteria > Pseudomonadota > Gammaproteobacteria > Arenicellales > JAJDZL01 > JAJDZL01. The sequence continues at coordinate 11,132 of JAJDXD010000147.1, read as the reverse complement.
GCGGATGAAGTTTCCGCGCCAGGCAAAACTGTCAGCCTCAGACGATGCTAAAAACGACTTGGGCAAACCACCCCTCCGCCAAAGGGAATAGAGACTTTCACTGCCGATCTCATTGACATCGAACCCCACAATATCAATAAATTCAATCCGGCCTGCCAAGGATTCCGAAGCGCCTCGAATCAGTTCTGGCGAAGCACTGCCGAGGATCAAGATACGCGCATCAACAGAATCTCGGTCAACCAGTACCCGTAGTGCTCGAAACAGACTCGGCATCAGTTGAGTATTGTCGAGCACGACGAGACCTCTCAATTCGCTTAGTGATACTTCTGAATTGGACAGTATTCGAAGATCCTGCTCTGATTCAAAATCAAAATGGGTGGCTTCACGCCCTTCGGCAAATTGACGGGCGAGTGTAGTCTTGCCAGATTGTCTCGCTCCCAGTAGAGCAGTAACCGGTGACCTGCCGGTAGCGACCAACAAGCGATCCAGATAATTCGTTCGAGAAATCAAAGTTGATGGATGAAAAGTTTGAACATTCGAATTTAGACTTCGAGTTTTCAACAAATAACGCGAATGAAAAAATTAAGTTTTGAACTATGAGAAGTTAAGGTTGTTCTCAACATATTCGCTACACACTGAATGGCGACCCGCCTTCATGAAATATTTTGTGATGTGTCCGGGTTTTGAACTATGTGCTCCTCCCTACTATTTCCCCTGAGCGGAAATTCCACTGGACTGACAGCCTGAGTTCACCAAGCCCTAGGTATTCTAGTTCGCTTTGAACGCTGCGGACGCTAAACCCGTGTTATCAAATCTTGATGTATTGAAACTTCCAGGCAGTTCGATACTTTCCATTTTGGAGGTACTTGGTATTAATTACCGTACACCAATCGATACCGAAGCAGTGCAATAAATCCAGTGGTTGGAGAATTACAATAGTTGCAAATACAGGAAAGGCTGTTTGAGAAGGAATTGAATAGACGGGAAAGGACATACACCCAATTTTTACAGATTTCAGTATCGGAGCAAATAGAGATGCAAATCATTAGTAAATTACTCTCATCACTTCGAAATACGACAGAACATCGACTTTGTAGAGACTGTGAATTATGTTTCCACAATGCTAACAATCCAGATTGTTGAATATAATCCTCTCAACAATTATCAAATAAGAATCAAATAAACAATATAAATAAATCAAATAATTAAACTGTTATTCGCCAAATTACTGGTAAATATATTTATCTGATTTTTGAGAGTAAGGATTTAATCAGTCTTGAGCCCAATTCATCCTGTTTCATTGTTCGAAAGATTTTCAGTATTCAGCATAATTATTCCGAAGAATGTGCGGGTGAAACACACTTGCTATCATAACAGCATGAATATTCAATAAACAAATCAAATAAAAGTCAAATAAACCGATATTTATTGGAATCAGCCCAAATCGGTACATAACGCATGTGTTTACGACCAATTTCTGCCTGGTACGGTGCGATGACTTTGGCTTCGACGGCTTCTTTGATCAGGCGTGAGGCAATTGCACTGTTTTTGAGCTCTATTCCAAACCGCTGTCTGAGTGATCCATTGGTAAGATGATCTCGATTCGCAAACTTGAGACATGCATGTTGATACACAGACCAGATTCGCGTTGAGTAATCCATATCGGTTAATGCTCTTGGCGATAGCATCACGACGCGTGTGGTGTCTTCATTAATTTCAGGTAAGGGTGCGGGCATGCCATAGCACTCGGCTTCGGCAACGATTCGATCCCAACCGCAGCCAGATTCTGCCGCAAGGTTCATCTGACGCATCAGTGACAAAATTTTATGATTTCGAGTCTTTGGTGGAGAATTGACCAGTCGTCGTTCATTAACCAATGGAATACCAGAATTAACCACTTCAATGCGATCATCGAAAATTTCGATCAGGGGTCCAGAGTCAGGTGTTGAGTAATCTTGGTGGATTAATGAATTAGCGATTAGTTCTCGCAATGCGAGTTCGGGCCAAACTGGTTTCTTCTTACCAGATCCCTTTCCAAGTCCTTTAGCCTTTGAAAGCGAATCAATTACCAGATTCATCAACTCTTCAAATCCACTCGCATATCCCTTCGACAAAGTTTGTTCCAACTCGATCTCGACCCGACTGTTGCCTTGGTATCGAATCAGGCGCGCCGCCTTATGCTTGAGTGTTTGAAAATCCTGTAGATGGATCGCAAGCAGAATGGCACCGGCGTTGGTGATATTCCAGTAGCCGGAATTAGCTGTTGTGATCAGATCGCTGTCGGCAAGAGCTTGCGAGATCTGATGTTCGTCTGTTGGTAGTGGGGAGTCAATCCGTTCAAAGAAGGCAGGGATATCAATGAGGTCAATTAGATGATCGGACGTCAGATTTTGCGCGGCAATGACTGACTCGAACTGAACATGAACAGGTTTAGGACTTGTCCAAATGCTCCTTTCGATTGTGGGGAATTCCTTCAAGACTTGTCACGGCCAATACTTTTGATCAAGCAGACGTCCCCAGTCTTCATCATAGGGGTGAACTTTATCGACTACTTTGTCTCCGCTGAACACAGGGCGATTTTCGTTAGCCCATTTGAAAAGAGAGCCTTCTACATTGACTACATTTGTAAATCCTCTTCTGGCAAGTTTATTTGCAATACTTGAAGAGCGGTAGCCGACCGAGCAGTAGACAATGACAAGGTCTTCTCGGCTTTTATCTTTGAGGACTTTCAGTGCGTCACGGACACCTTCTGCTAGAACCGCACCTTGAATGTGGCTGACTTCATATTCCTCAGGTTCACGAGTGTCCAGCAGCGTGAAGTTCTTGTGTTCCTCTAGAACTGTTGCCAACTCATCAGTCGAGATGTGTTGGACGCGCGGAAAATCTTCTCGAACCATGTTCAGCGTATCTTCCCAACGTTTTTCCGAAACCGTGTCCGCAAGCGTTACTTGCGTCAAGAGCAAAAAACTGAGAGAGAAGAGAAGAACTACTCTGAGAAAGTTTGGAATAGTCAACTGAGTTAATCCGGGGTGAATATTCGTGAGATTCATAACACAAAAATAAGGGTGCTATGTATTTAGATTAACATGGTTTTGAAAATAGAATTTTTACGAAACATGAATCCAATACTCTGGTTTATATCATTATGCGCTGAGCAAAATAAAACCGTACATGCGAATATCGTCGACTACTGCTCATCTTGGCAAAAAACGATCGGATAGATTCTCTTTTTCGTGAAACAGATTAAGAAAAACTAGAGAAGATTCTGAACTGGTGCGCTTCGATATTTACTCGAAAGAAATAATCCTCTCTCAGAGGGTAGCTCATTGAAGTCACTGAACTTCACTTGGATGTTTCAGCAAACTCCGATTCGGATTTAACTTTTGACTTGCTTGGTTGCTCTTCTTGTGGCAGGTCTTTGTGAACAGCATGCGGTGGCCACAAATCACAAAGATTGAAACTGATTGCATCAAATGGCGGTAGCGAAACCAACGCATCATCGAACAGCGTGTCTATCAATACCCATTCAGTGTTACGCAACACAAATGCTTCCAGCGATCGGGCATCTGGGTCCACCAACCAAAGATAACTGACTCTTTCTCGGGCGTATACCTCACGCTTGCCGCCAAGATCAAGCATTCGAGTGGACGGTGAAAGCACTTCGCACACCCAGTCCGGCGCCAATGTAATGTATGCTCCAGTTGGTAAATCAGGCATTCGCTCGCGTTGCCACCCTGCAATATCAGGAACCACTATATCGTCACCTAGATGGAGTTCAGGTTCGAACAGAATCCACCAGCCGCCAGGTCCACCCCGACCATATTGAAAAGTCTGACTGATGAACCCTCCAAGCCCGGTACTGGCGGTTGCATGAGATACCCTTGGTCTTGAGTGGGTGTAAAGCGTACCGTCGACTATTTCCGCGACCAAGTGCGGCGGCGCATCAAGCACATCCTGATAGGTTGCTCGAATTGAAGCAGATTCGGATTTTACTGTCTGCGATTTTTTCATTGAGTTATGAACCTGCCAAGGTGTTGCGGTTCAATTCTATTCTATCGGTGTTAGGTGAATCAAACTGTACCGTCTTTTTCTTGGTGGGCAAATCGAATTAATTGCAATGTTTCAGAATAAATACGAAACAAGACCTGAGCCACAGATCTTCACTTCGATATTTCAGCAAACTCTGGCTCAGATTCAACTCTTGACATAATTGATTTTTCTTCTTTTTTTCAGGTCTTAGTGAACAGTTTGCGGTGGGCACATTTCGTCTGGATTGAAACTGATCGTCTCAAAGAGTGGCAACCAAACATACCCATCATCAACCAGCGCGTCTAACAACACTCACTCAGTACCGTGCAACTTAAACGCTTCCAGCGACCGGGCATTCATGCGAGAAAGCCCATGGTGCGATTTCATCCAGATGTATTTCGCATTTCGGAACGTTATACAAAATCGCTATTTTGTATCATCATTCTTCCAATACATATACAAATCTAAAGAATCGTATATGTATTTTGTAAACATATATAAAATGTATTAGTATTAGAGTTCCTTAATTCCATGAATTCACAATACTCAATTAGTTCACTACCACCTTCAGTAGATTTGAACACAGTACCGGTTCTGCAGGCCTTGGTGGATGCGCGTGCAAATCTAGCACTGTTGAAAGGTGTTGCGAACAGCCTTCCTAATCAAAATATTCTGATTGATACTCTAACGCTTCAGGAAGCTCTAGCGAGTTCGGAAATAGAAAACATCGTGACGACGCAGGACGAAGCGTACCAAGCCTCACTTTTTACTGATTCAGGTTCTCCAGCAGCCAAGGAGGTAGTCCGTTACAGCAGAGCCATGCGTAGAGGCTACGAATTGTGGCGTAAACACCAAATAATTAGTGAAAACATGCTTATAGAAATGTTCCGTGTGCTGATGGGGCACCAAGGTGGCTATCGCACACAGCCTGGTACTTTCCTACGCAATTTGCAAACTGGTGAAGTTGTATACGAACCACCGCAGGACCCATGGGAAATTGTCTCTCATATGCGAGCGCTTGAGGAATTCATCAACGATGATGCACTATGCGATCTTGACCCTTTAGTCAAAATGGCACTAATACATCATCAGTTCGAAAGCATTCATCCATTTCCAGACGGTAACGGGCGCATCGGACGCATGCTTAACGTACTGTACCTCACTCATGTCAAACTGCTAGACACACCGATTCTCTACTTGAGTCGTGCTATCAATCGTACCAAACCGGAATACTATCGTTTGTTACAAGCTGTACGTGATAACAACGAGTGGGAAGATTGGATCGTTTACATGTTGAATTCGATTACCGCGGTAGCGCGCTCCACGAATTCATTGGTATTCGATATTAGCGAATTAATGAAGAATATGAAGCATCGAATGCGTAAGGACCTACCAAGTATCTACTCACATTGGTCCTCCCCCGATAATGTAGAGACGACAATTTTAATGTAAGATAGATTGTCGGAGGTTTACAACGATGAGTAACGAAAGATATTCGGAAGAATTGAAGGCACACATACTGGCGGAGCTGGAGGCTGGCGCCAGCGTTCGAAGTCTGGCCAGAAAATATGAGCCGTGCAGTGCGACGATTCACCAATGGAAGCGCCAGGCGGCTGCAGCGAAGCACAGGGAGTTCGAGTCGACGGAGGATGATGAGTCGAAGATTCGTCGCCTGGAGCGTCGCAATGCGCAGCTGGAGCAGGAGAATGCGTTCTTAAAAAAAGCGGCGGCCTGGTTCGCGAGCGACGGCGTGACCAACACTGGTGGGACCAGGCGTACACATTGATTGAGGCGGAGCGGCAGAACTTCACGATCCGACTGATGTGTCGGGTGCTGGAGATTTCAGAATCGGGCTGGTACGCGTGGCGCCGGCGGGAGCCGGGTGTGCGTGCGTTGGCCAATGCCCGGCTGACGGAGAAGATCCGCACCATCATGGTTGAGAGCCGGTCGACCTATGGTGCGCCGCGGGTAACGGCAAGGCTGCGAAAAGATGGCTGGCTGGTCAGTCTGAATCGGGTTGCGCGCCTGATGAAAGCCGCCGGATTAAGAGCGGTTCATGCGAAACCGTTTGTCAGAACAACGGTTTCAGGTGGCAGAGCCCATGGCATCCAGGATCTGGTGCAGCGTGAGTTCACCGTCAGCGGGTTGAACCGGTTATGGCTGTCAGACATGACGTATCTGCCGACTGTGGACGGTTTTGTGTATCTGGCGGTGATTCAGGATGCCTGCAGTCGTCGCATCGTGGGCTGGGCCATGCAGAACAGCCAGCAGGCCAGTCTGATGGTCAGGGCCCTGCAGATGGCGCTGTTGAATCGCAGTCATGTCGGCGTGATCCATCATTCGGATCAGGGCTCGCAGTACTGTTCTGATGATTTCCGCAAAGTGTGTGAATCGCACGGGATCAGGCAGTCGATGGGAAGCGTTGGTGACTGCTATGACAATGCGCAGGCGGAGTCGTGGTTTGCGACACTGAAGCGCGAATGCGTGCTGAAGACCGACCCGCTGGTGTCATCAAAAGTGCTCAGGCACCGGGTGATTGAGTACATTGAATCCTGGTACAACACGCGCAGGATTCATACCAGTCTGGGGTTTCAGAGTCCGGTGGAGTTTGAAGCGCAGCTGAATCAACAACCCAAAACCATGCTGCCATTTTCACGTGAAAATGGCAGCATGGTCAGTTTAAACGTCTCTACCAAATCGGGGTAGGTTCACATGAACTAATAAACAATTTGTTCCGACAACCATATACACGTATTGAAATCCTGCAGCATGATCTCCCTTATGGACGGCAGACGGCTAGAAAATATCTTAAATTGTTGACTAGGCATGAGTTTGTGGATGAAATAAAACTAGGTCGAAATAACTACTACGTAAACCGAGAATTGGTTGAATTGCTTCTCGACCCATCCGACGAATCTGACCACATGTAAGTTGCAATAAAGAGCATCCATTCCAATTTCGCTGAACGGAACCTGCATTGATCGACTAAATCACATCAAGAATACATGCATACGTGCCCTAGTTTCAGATATTGCAACCAACAACGTCATCTCAAAAGAGTGAGTTGCAACGTCTCAGAACTAATAAGAGACAAGGACTGAGCCTTTGGTCTTCACTTCGATGTTTCAGTAAACTCCGGCTCGGAATCAAATTTTGACGTTCTTGATTGCTCTTCTTTTTGCAGGTCTTTGTGAACAGTTTGCGGTGGCAACATTTCATCGAGATTGAAACTAATCATCTGAAAGGGTAACAACCAAACTTAGGCATCATCAAACAGCGCGTCTATCTACACCCACTCAGTACCGTACGACTCAAACGCTTCCAGCGACCGGGCAATCATGCGAGAAAACCCATGATGCCATTTCATCTAGCTGTATTTCACATTTCGGAACGTTATACAAAATCGCTGTTTTGTATCATCATTCTTCCAATACATATACAAATCTAAAGAATCGTATATGTATTTTGCAAATAAATGCGAAATTGATTCGGAAATTGACCTCAGCGATGAATAACAGTATGGCAGCGCCAAGTTCGCTGATGAAGAGTCGTATCCGATCGATGTAGCAGACTGTTTGCTAGTAGGTGAATTTATTGCCAGGGTGTTTCGTAGTCATCGTGGAATGATTCAGAAACAACTTGCCAACGCACTGAATGTGGAATGACAAGATTTGCTCTGATATGTCAATCCGTCGTGTGAAGAACGTCACTAGATTCGAGAGTTGGCAATCGAACAATAGTTGCACCGTTTTTCTGATGAGCAAGCCGCAGCTCGTAAAGTTTCTGGAGATTGAGCCAAAACTCCCCTGACGTTCCGAAAAATCGCCCTAGTCCTAACGCTGTGTCTCCAGTTATCGAACGCCAGCCGTTGAGAATTTCTGTAATACGGTTTGTTGGAACTTCGATCTGGCGAGCCAATTCAGACGCAGCTCATGCTGAGCGCGTCAAGATTTTCCTTCAACGTCTCACCTGGATGAATAGGTTCACACATGACATGTCTTCTAATTTGATTAATGGAAGTCTGCAATTTCCACTTCTGTCGGGCCAGCGGTACTAGCGCTGGCGGGTTTGATGCCCATTAATAGAATGAGAGCTTTGTTACTGATCAACTAAATTTTATTTAGCCTATAGACGTCAGATTATGTCGGATAAAAAATTGAGAAATATCTAAATAAATCTAGTAACTCTTGTATTTGAGAATCTTGCCCATAAAATTTCTAGAGACTGAAAAACTCGTTTACGAATGTTGAACCAACGCTGAATTCAAATTTGCACCAACATTTGACAATGTAAGGAATTGAGGCACCTATAAATGAACAATAGTATCCGATTCCAATTGGAAAAATTGGCTGAGACTATAGAGAAATTGAAACGACATTCTTGCGATTTTGATGTACATGGCGGTTGGACGGCAGAAAACATCGAAAAACTCGATGTCGATGCGCTCGCAACCAGCATAAGTGAACATGTTGAAAATTACCAGAACCAGGAACTAGCCAACATCAGTCGAGCATTGAAATCCATGCGATTGGCAATCAACTGTTCTGACTCGACCGACAAGAATCTCAGTCGACACGCCAGAAAGTTGCTGAAGAGTTGGTGCCATCCAATGCCAAATCTCAGAAGTAGCGCTAATAACTTCGCCAATCTTATCGATCAAATCAAAATCAGCGACGAGGTGAAATTCGACGATTTTGTCCCAGTGTGCGATGAGTACAGGCTTGCAAAGATCGTGGATATCAAACAGCTTCGGTATGTTGGAAAAACACTGGACAACTGTGTTGCCGACTATGAACATGCAAATAGATATATGAACAAATATAGAGATGGTGAAATTTTGATTTGGACTTTACTAACAGATTGGAATTTACTGAAAGTCGACGAACCCATTTATCTGCTGACAGTTGATAAACGCGACAATAACATCAATGAGTTTAATGGGAAAGATTGCAGGGTTGATTCAAAGATTGAGCTTCCGTATGAACTGGCAATCGGGATATTGAATAAACTGAATGCTACTGCGGACCATGTTGAGGAATTTATTGAAGCTGGCGCCTTTAGTCGATTTAAATCCGGCAGACCCGAAACGACTCCGATCGAAATTGACAACATCGAAATTTGGGTCTGGTCATATCACAGTGAATTGATCGTTGGAATTGACAGTAATTCCGATGGGAATCTGTCTTGGTCTCATTTCGACAGACCCTTTAAAGATAGCGAATTCGAAAGCTATAACGGAATAGAACTAGGACGGTTGTTTGACCTAGCGATTCAAAGCAAGCCGCTGATGGATAAATTGATCTACCCAACGCATCATTAAAATCTGCTTTGTACTTCTTCCCCATATTTTCATGCCAATAATCAGATTATTAATTTGATTAAGAATTCGAATTTGTTCAATAACTATAGTGTGTTTTGAAACTCGTACGTGACAGGTAGCGTTCGGGACTCCTGTTCGGTACCTGGATGAAATTGTGAACGTAGCACCAATGGAGCCAAGGAACGCAATACGGTATTCCTGATTGCTCGTATTCAGAGGTGATCACCACAATACGACAGAGCAAGATTCGAAAAATTGGGTATGGGTCACTCGCAGAATACCACGAATGTGCGAGCGAAGAATGAGTGTTGATCGACCGAAATACGACTTCCTGATTCTCGGTTCACGACTACACGATTCTCGGTTCTTGGTGCGCGCCCATGCCGTTACTAAAGTTTACTAGTCTAGCAAGAAATCGAAATATTTCCACCATTGCGTACGTGTCGAGTTTGCAATAGCGAAGTAAGTTTTCCGCGATTTCATCCGACTCTTTCTGAGACGTACAAATCATACGCCACCAAGCTTCCATTGCAGAACCCCCGTCCTGAACTTCAAGCTCTCCGTAGTCGAGACTGGGGCAAACCACGGGAAGTACCTTTTTTAGAGAAGTAGAACCATCAAACCGCGCATCCACATAGTACTTCTTGAATACAACCTCCAGATCGACCATCCGATTATTGATGTCCATTAGGAAATCTGCTTTATTTTCGTAGCGTTTACTCAGTTCTGTGTTACGAGATTTCTCGAATGGCGCATACCATGAAACGATACTTCCGCTCGGACCGATATCTTTTACCATCTGTTCGACCAAAAGTTCAGGCAGTCGCGCGTCCCGCTCCAGATACTCTTTGTGGCTTAGTGTTCCGTCTTCCTCCAATATGTGCACCGAATACTGTACGGGAAATTGTTTATGTGGCCCGATGCCATCGAGTAATGGCACAGCAGAGGAAAAGGTTTCATAGTCGAAAAAGTAGAGTGGGAATGTCAAATTTGACAGAAACTTGCTGATCTGCGTTTCGTTTATCTGCGGTGTACCGGTCCTGGCCGATTTAGCTACGAGACGCTGATTGTCTGTCAACTGGAAGTCATCGGGAATTCCATTGAGTCCAACTACACCTCTTGAAAGCAAACTATTGAGTTTACCCTGTCTAAGATTGGGCAAACTATAGATTGATGACTTCGGGATATCGGGATTGAATATTGCAAAAGCATCGCAATGATTGGATCGCGTCTTCTCTCTACAAGAGCAACTTTGCAAGTCCTGGTCGCTAGCCACGAACTGCAACGCAGCTTCAATTTCTTCTCTAGTCTGGGATTCAATCTTTACGACATCCTCGGTAATATCGGCGAAGACAAGCATTTCGCTAGTGTTTATTTCACCCTCCCGAATATATTCCCTGTTCAAATGGACCAGAAACACGCGTTTGATAAGCTGTCCGGCGCGCTCAGCACAAATTTTTTGGAAACAGGCATCTTTGATGTGGTTGTGATTGTTATCGGTCTTTACACCTGTGGAAGATTTGATTTCATAGAGTACTGCAGAGCCGTCGCCCATAATCTCCAATGCGTCAGTGCGCGCAAATAATCCATCTTGGGTCTTGAATTCAGATTGGAAACTCACCTCGAAATTACCGTTGCTCTCGAAATATTCTTGAACATACCGTTCGACCTCGTACCCTTCTCGAACCAGCTTCTCCATAAAGATCGAGAATTCCCCGTGAGGATAATTTTCTGGATCGTTCTTTAACAGCCAGAGAGATTTCGGGCATTTCAGATATTGAAT
>JAJDXD010000157.1 GCA_022823405.1 Gammaproteobacteria bacterium | reverse complement strand
CTCCAATCAGTTCTGGCAGATAATCACAGTGAATTCAATTGACGCGTGATGAACATCACGGCTTGGGGAAATGCTTACGCTCAGGATGTAGTCGACTCCACCGAGTGAATCATTCTCGTGCCAAAATATTTGGGCTCGCTGAATTGGTCTGACTTGATTTCAAATAAGGTTTCCAGAAATCAATCCAATTTCTCGGACTGAATTTTTATGAGTCCGTCGCTCGGACAACTAAGAGGCAGGCTAACTGAAGTCGAACGACAACTGAGTGCTACCAATTTTGTAGTGGTTGACAAAACCGAGACTGCTTCGACCCAAACATAAGGGGGTAAGCGCTCTACGAAATCCAATAACTTAGGAATTTCTGGGTCGGAGGTGTGCGTGCCAGCGAAACTCGATTCGTTTGAAGACCCAAATGATCGCAAAGGTCAGAATCAGATAGAAAACCCCAGCCGTGATAAAGGATTCAAACGGCACGAAATGGCGGGAGTTCACGATTCTCGCGGCACCAAATAAATCAATGATTGTAATTACTCCCGCAAGTGCGCTGCCGTGAAGCATAAAGATGACCTCGTTACCGTAGGCTGGTAATGCTCTACGAAACGAACTTGGAAGAATAACTCGCCGAAGAATTAACCACCCAGACATTCCACTAGCTCGTCCCGCTTCGATTTCACCGTAAGGTGTCGCGATGATTGCGCCGCGAAGTATTTCAGCAGTATAGGCGGCGGTGTTGAGTGAAAAAGCGATTAGCGCACAAGCATAAGCTTCCTTGAATAGAAACCACAAAAAGCTTTCTCTTAACCATTCAAACTGTCCTGCTCCGAAATAAATCATATACATCTGAACGATTAGTGGTGTGCCTCGGAAAAAATAGATGAATGACTTAGGTAGAAAAGTCACCCAAACACTTTTACGGCTCGCCAACAAGCCAATAGGAATTGCAAGTGCCATGCCCAAAATCAGAGCGAGAACGACGAGCTCGACAGTCGTCGCTAGACCTTCTAGGTAAAGAGGAAGATTACTTGTAATCGCTTCAAAATCCATTTCGAACTACGCTCTCCGTACACCAACACTGTATCGTTTGTCCAGCCATCTCAACCCTACATCCGATACAGCAGTAATGACTAGGTAAAGTCCAGCTACGACAAGATAGAAAGTAAAAGGCTGCCTCAAAGAGCCGCCTGCCTGTGTGGCCCGAAACACCATATCTTCCAAGCCGATAACAGAAACCAGTGCTGTGGTTTTTGCAAGGACCAGCCAATTGTTGCCAAAACCCGGTAATGCATGTCTTACACAAGCTGGAAATGTGATGCGAATAAATACTTGAATGGGTGTCATTCCATATGCATACCCAGCTTCAATTTCGCCACGCGGCACTGCCAGAATCGCACCGCGAAAGGTTTCCGCCATATATGCTCCGAAAATGAAACCGATCGTGACCACACCCGCAGTAAACTCACTGATTTCAATGTAATCAAGCCCAAGACTGTCTCCAATGATGTTGACCGCTAACTGTCCACCGAAGAAAATAATGAACATTAGTACGATGTCGGGTACTCCTCGTATCAGCGTGGTATAGAGGCCAGCGACAAATTTTGCACTGCGATTGTTGGACAACTTTGCTACGGCACCCAAAAGGCCCAGAACGAGTGCGAAAAATAACGAAAGTATCGCGAGTTCAATGGTTAGCAGCATCCCTTCCAGAATGAATGGGTAAAGGTACCCACCCAAGACGCCGCTTAGACTCTCAACTAAAAACTCGTGCATAGCATACTAATGTAGAAAATGATGATACGACTGCCGAATAATTTTCCAGCAGTCGTATCTCCTATCAGGTTAACAGGGAATTATTCTCCGAAAACATCAAAATCGAAATATTTATCGTTAATTTCTTGATACTTCCCGTTTGCTCGAATTGCATCGATTGCCGCATTGAATTTATCGACTAAATCTTGATTCTTTTTTCGAATTGCAATTCCGGCACCCTCACCGAAAAATTCAGGATCTGAGTATCCGGGGCCGACAAATTCCCAGCCAGCACCATCCGGTGTATTTAGAAATCCATCTGCCATTGCTACTGAATCTGCCAGTAGTAAGTCAAGGCGACCTGCAACAGCATCAAGATATGCCTCATCTTGCGAACCGTATCGCCTTATATCTACCGTGTCTCCAAACGTGTTAGTAACGAAATTGTCATGAGTGGTTGCTCGCTGTACTCCTACAGTCTTGCCCTTCAAACCCTCTGCTGAAATTTCAATTCCAGCACCCTTTGCTTGTGCAAATTTGGCGGGTGTGCTGTAGTATTTGTTGGTAAACGCCACTTTCTTTTTGCGCTCTTCTGTAATTGACATGGAAGCGATAATCGCATCATATTTACGTGCCAGCAGCGCGGGAATAATTCCATCCCAATCCTGCTGAACCAAAGTGCACTCAGCACCAATTTCATCGCACAGTGCTCTTGCAATTTCGATATCGAAGCCCTGAAGCTCACCGCTCGCGGTTACAGAACTGAAAGGTGGATAGGCGCCTTCCACGCCAATTCGCACTTTATCCCAATCGTCCGCAGAAACGAATGGTCCGAACGTCAGTGCAGTTAGCAGCGTTAGTATTGAGATTGCTTTTTTCATTGATAAGATACTCCGTAAAGTAATGTAGATAAATTAAATTTATTTCAAACTTCCTGACAGAAACTCCCGAAACCGATCAGACTTGGGGTTATCAAAAACCTCTTCCGGAGTCCCGTCTTCCTCAACTCTTCCTTGATGCAAGAACATTACTCGCTTCGACACTTCCCTGGCGAATCCCATTTCGTGAGTTACGACCAGCATAGTCGATCCGTCCTCAGCCAGTGATCGCATGACCTTGAGAACCTCTCCAACCAACTCAGGATCCAAAGCCGAGGTTGGTTCATCAAACAGCATCAAATCTGGCTTCATCGCAAGTGCCCGCGCGATTGCCGCTCGCTGCTGCTGTCCGCCGGATAGATGTGCAGGGTAGTAATCCTTACGATCAATTAATCCGACACGCTCCAATACCGCTTCAGCATGCTCTTTTGCTTCCTTCTTCGGAATTTTTAGAACGTGCACTGGTGCCTCATAGACATTTTGAATCACTGTCATGTGCGACCACAGATTAAATTGTTGAAACACCATGGCCAACTTGGAACGAATTCTGTCAACCTGTTTCCGGTCTGCAGGTGCTATGGAACCGTCTTTCTGATTTCTCATTTCAATCAGTTCGCCCTTGACACGCACGCTGCCTGAAGTTGGATATTCCAGCATGTTGATACAGCGAAGAAACGTACTCTTCCCTGAACCACTGCTTCCCAAAATTGAAATTACATCGTGATCATTTGCGGTAAGGGAGACTCCCTTTAGAACTTCAATTGCACCGAAACTTTTATGAATTTCTTCGACCTGAAGCGCAGGAACCTCTTGCTTAGCGGTTGAGTGATCGGACATTTTGTTGACTCCGATTATTAATTCTTCAGATTAATGCATCTGGCTTCTTTGTTTATACATCAAATCTGAAATCGTACATTGAATAAACAATCTTTTTGGAGTCTTGAAATTTTTTAAATTCTGGAATGATTGACTGCAACAATTCTGCAGGATTTGAGAGAGCATGAGAAATTTGTCTCCCACAAATTCTGGCTGATAGTCGGGGAGAACTCTAGAAGTTGAAAGATGGGGTTCGGATTAATCCAAGTCGGTTTGAGGCTGGCTAGTAATACCTGGAATCCGATGAAATTACTTTGCTACATTCCCGGTTTATCCAATTTAAAGGATTTCCTTTACACAAGTGAGATACAGGAGAGGTGCATCCACAATTTCACTGAATGCGGTTAATCACGAATATATGTGTAACTGCACCTAAATCAGAAAGATTAACCAAATCTTCCAGTGATGTAGTCTTCTGTAAGTTTATGTTTTGGATTAGTGAATACTTCACCCGTGTCACCCACTTCAATCAGATCTCCTAGATTGAAGTAAGCTGTTCTCTGAGATACGCGTGCGGCTTGTTGCATCGAGTGTGTAACGATGACGATAGAATACTCCGTTCTTAGTTCATCTATCAAATCTTCAATTTTCGCGGTTGCGATTGGATCCAATGCAGAACAAGGTTCATCCATAAGAATCACATCTGGTTTGACTGCCAACGTCCGAGCAATGCAAAGTCGCTGTTGCTGACCACCGGATAATTCGGTTCCAGATTTGTTGATTCGATCTTCAACTTCCGATAACAAACCAACCTGTCTGAGACAGGAATAAACCACCTCGTCGGTTTCTTCACGGGAATTTACCATCGAATGCAAACGTGGTCCATAAGCAATGTTGTCGTAAATCGACTTTGGAAACGGATTTGGTTTCTGAAAAACCATTCCAACTCGAGCTCGCAGTTCAACTACATCCAATTCTCCGCTATTGATATCGACTCCGTCCAGCATAATTTCGCCAGTAATTCGACACCCTACGACAATGTCATTGATTCGATTAAGGCAACGTAAAAAGGTGGATTTGCCGCAACCCGATGGCCCAATAATGGATAGCACTTCATTTTCACGAATCGATAAACTCACGTTTTTAATTGCATGGGTTTCCGAGTAATAAACATTGACATTCTTGGCCGTCATGCGGTACTTTTGAGACAAGTTCGAATCAACACCGTCTGTTTCAGAAACCTTTCCTTGAAAAATAGTATCGTCTAACCGAGTAATAATTCGCTCTTTATTAGTTGTTTCTGTTGAGTTTTCCATTGCTCAAATTCTCACAATCTTATTAATTTGTCGTCTGTTACCAACGGCGCTCGAATCTACGCCGCATAATCACTGCAACAATATTCATTGCAATTAAAAACGCTAGCAAGATTAGGATTGCGCCTGATGTTTTTTCCAGAAATGCTCGCTCAGGACTGTCAGCCCAAAGAAATATTTGTACAGGCAAAACTGTAGACGGGTCCAGTG
The DNA here is from genome assembly GCA_022823405.1 of Gammaproteobacteria bacterium. GTDB lineage: Bacteria > Pseudomonadota > Gammaproteobacteria > Arenicellales > JAJDZL01 > JAJDZL01. The sequence goes on along the minus strand of JAJDXD010000157.1, from coordinate 10,805 downwards.
GCCCACCAGGTACATCTACAATAAACGCAACCATGCCAATCATTAATAGTGGAGCGGTTTCACCTAACGCTTGTGCAATACCAATGATTGTACCAGTTAACATTCCTGGCATTGCCAATGGTACTACTTCCTGAATGACGGTTTGGGTTTTTGAGGCACCTAGAGCTAACGCGCCTTCCCGAATTGATGGTGGAACCGCTCGGAGTGCAGCCCGGCCAGCAATAATAATTGTCGGAATCGTCATTAGACTCAAAACCAATCCGCCAACCAGTGGAACAGACCTTGGTAATCCAAAGAAATTAATAAAAACAGCAAGTCCCAGTAGTCCAAAAACCACAGATGGTACAGCGGCAAGATTATTAATGTTGATTTCAATGAAATCGGTAAACTTGTTGCGCGGTGCAAACTCTTCGAGATAGCAGGCTGCGGCTACACCGACGGGAAATGAAATTGCCAAGGTAACAAGGATCGTAAAAAATGAACCCATCAGTGCGCCTCTAAGTCCGGCAAGTTCCGGTTCCCTTGAATCTCCTGCGGTAAAGTAGCGCTTATTGAATCGACTTTCGATCTTTCCCTGTTCCACCAGTGTGTCGAACCATCCTAGTTGATTCTTGGAAATCAGTCCAGCGCCTCCTTTATTAGAATTGCGACCAAAATCATTCTTGTAGAGCATGTCGAACGAATCGTCAATTGGAAACCAAAGAGACCGTGTCGTCCCGACTATTGAAGGATCAGCTGTCACCAAATTCTGCAGCATAACATCTGAGCCTACACTTACCATCCGACTGAGTTGCCGCTTTTCTTTACGCTTGGTGACTTCTGGAAATTGGCTATACATAGCCTGTTTCACAAGCTTTCCATAATTCGCACTGTATAAGTTTGCTTCACTGATTTCAGTTGGATCAAAATAAATATCCAATTGAATTTGCGTTTGCCAAAATGCACCAACACCGTTAATAGCAATGCTGAAAAACAGCATCAAAACAAAGAAAATTCCAAGAAGTACTGCCCCGATGCCGTACCACTTAAATCTTTTTTCTGCAGCGCGCCGTCGTCGCAGGCGACGCTTGAACGCAGCGGTATCCCAGTGACTGCCTGAACTTGTAACTTCTATTCTGCTAGTCATACTGCTCACTGTATTTTCGAACGATATACAAAGCGGTCATGTTGAGTACTAGAGTAGCAACAAACAGCGTCAATCCCAATGCAAATGCTGCAAGGGTTTTCGGATTGTCAAATTCCTGATCACCTACCAAAAGTGTTACGATTTGTACAGTAACGGTTGTTACGGATTCCAATGGATTGGCGGTTAGTTTTGCTGCCAAACCTGCTGCCATGAGCACAATCATCGTTTCACCAATTGCACGAGAAATGGCTAATAGCAACGCTCCCACTATGCCAGGCAATGCAGCAGGAAAAACTACTTTCTTGATCGTTTCCGATTTCGTAGCACCACAAGCGAGAGAGGCCTCTCGAATCGACTGAGGCAATGCTGTTATCACGTCATCTGAAAGCGAAGACACGAAAGGAATGATCATGATTCCCATCACAACCCCTGCCGCCAATGCACTCTCATGGGCAATATCCAACCCGAAGTATGCACCGAAATCAGACAGGTAAGGTGCTACCACCAGCGCTGCAAAGAATCCATACACTACGGTTGGAACACCTGCGAGTATTTCCAGTGCTGGTTTGGCAAAAGATCGTACGTTAGGGGATGCGTATTCAGCAAGATAGATTGCAGACAATAAACCCACAGGTACCGCTACAGTCATGGCAACAGCGGCGATTAACAATGTACCGGTAAATAAAGGTATGCTACCAAATAGACCGGATGATCCTACCTGATCCTCCCGAATGGCAATTTGCGGGCTCCATTCAAGCCCAAACATAAACTCAGTGAAAGGAATGATTCTGAAAAAACTGATTGCTTCGAACAACACAGAGAGCACAATCCCGATTGTCGTAAATATTGCAATCAGAGAACTAAATATGAGAAGGCATTGAATTAAGGTTTCTGCGATCGGTCGTGCTTTTAGTCGCGCGGAAATGAACAATATAAAGATAAAGCTCACTATCGCACCGAGTGCTAAGACTGATGCATTTCGAAGTGTCTCACTCAAACTGGTTAAATATTGATATCGATCTGCTGCAGCATTCAACACCTCAGAATTTTCGATATTTTCCAATCTTCCAGTTTGGGCAAGAATCTGTATCTGACTGGTTAGCCAATTGACATCAACTTGCGACTCCCAATTGAGTTCAGGGAAGTATTCAGTTAAGACAATTTTTAGAACGATGTTCTGGTCAATGCTCAACCATACACCCAGCACCAGCATTGCTGGTACTGCGAATAGCAAAGCTGCGACAAGACCGTAGTAGCGAGGTGCTGAATGAAGTTTATGAATACCACCTACTGTCGTCGCTACTCGAAGTGAACGCCGTTTCGCCAAAAAATAAAAAACTGACGACAACGCCAAAACTAATAAAACTAAAGTCCAGCCGGTCACTTAATTTTTCTTCCGTCAAATTGAACAGATCTAATTGCGAGTGAAATATTTTCAATCTTATACGTCTTACCGACAGAAGACAATCAATCCATCGGCAAGACGTACCAAGATTTACTCTCTATTGCCACCGACAAACAATGACAACATTGAAATTTAAACTATTGATTAAATAGCTTAATCAGAAGCGAGTCTGACGGTTGTCAACTCCATGCCGGCCGTCTTGAACTGATTTCGCTCCTCGTCTGACATTGGAATCATTCCTTTGTCAACCAAGTAGCCATCTTCACCCCAAGCTCGATCGCTCGTGAATTCCGTAATGTATTCCTTGATTCCAGGAATCAGGTCAACGTGAGCGGTCTTCACGTAGAAATATAGAGGTCTAGAAATTTTGTATGAACCGTTGGCGATGTTTTCAAATTCCGGCTCAACACCATCAATGACCGAACCCTGAACCAAGTCCGAGTTCTGATCAAGAAAACTGAAACCAAATACACCTAACGATTCAGGATCTGCATTCAACTTCTGAACAATCAGATTATCGTTCTCACCTGCTTCTACCCAAGCACCATCTTCACGGACGCCGTGGCAAATGGCCTTGTACTGGCTTTTGTCAGTCTTTCGCATTGCCTTGAGCCAGTCAAAGGTTTTGCAGCCTGCTTCAAGCGCCAGTTCGGCAAAAGCGTCGCGAGTACCAGATGTCGGCGGTGGGCCGAGCACTCGAATCGCAATATCTGGAAGTTCAGAATTTACATCCTTCCAAGTTATGTGAGGATTTTGAATGAGTGATTCAGATCCATCTGGATTCGGAATGTTTTTCGCAAGGGCGAGAAATACGTCCCTGCGAGAAAGGCTCATTCGTTTGGCACTAGTGGAATTTGCAAGAACAATTCCGTCGTAGCCGATCTTGATTTCGACGATGTCATTTATACCGTTTTCAGCGCATTTGTCGATTTCCGACTGCTTGATACGACGCGATGCGTTCGTAACGTCAGGATGGGAAACGCCAATACCAGCGCAAAACAGTTTCAGGCCACCGCCAGAACCAGTTGACTCAATTATTGGGGCTTTGTACTGTGTGCTAGTTCCAAATCGCTCAGCAACAACCGTTGCGAATGGATATACAGTAGAAGAACCTACGATGCTGATGTAGTCTCTTTCGGCAGCCTGAGTGGAGGCTGAAAAAGACGCTAGCATAACTGCTAGAACAGTCAGGAAAACCCTGAGACTTGACGACTGATTAAACATGTCACATCTCCAGTTGATGAATTAATCGACCTGAATTAGGTCGTCGAAGTCGGGTTTGAAGTGATCACTTCAATAGCAAATATAGTGGATAATTTCGGTTTGTCAACACAAAATTTGAAAAAATAATTGTGTTTTTTTACTAGGAGATTTTTAGATTCTTTCAATCAAAGAAATAAGGTTGTAAGTTAATTTTTCTGTCAGAATGATCAATGAAGTGTTTGATTTAGTACGGTTGCCAAATTCGGAAATTTTGTTCGATTGACCAAATAAAATTACCTATTTGAAAAATATTACGTTGTTTAATCAGTTATTTGGAGTATCGATGATCAATGATTGAAGGCCATTATTCCACCATGTTCGATGTCGAGTTGGCAGAATTGGGTGAGCAGACAATTGAGATGGGAAGGCTCATCGAAAGTCAACTGAAACATGCAACCAATGCCCTGGCAAGGGGTGACAGAATGCTAGCTCAACTGGTGGCAGACAACGAAGTGCTTGTAAATCGCCTGGAAGTTGAAATTGATAGAAAAAGCACAGAACTTCTAGCACGTCGTCAGCCGGCGGCGGGAGACTTAAGGTTTGTTGTGATGATTCTAAAGACTGTCAACGATCTTGAGCGTATGGGCGATGAAATTACCCGTGTCGCACTCATGGGCAGTCGAGCCACTTACGTGTCGGACAATATTCCAGTTTACGAAGACCTAGAGAAACTCTGCAATCGCGTTCTATCCCATCTTAATCAGACTCTGGAAGCATTTGAATCGACTGATGACTCTTCTTCCTTAGAATTGATCCGACAAGAAAAGAAAGTTGACAAGAAATTTCGCAATTCGCTGAAAAAGCTGATCAACTGGATGATGGCTGATTCAGAATCTATCCCAGAAGCCATCGATATACTGTGGACTATTCGATCACTGGAACGAGTGGCAGACAGAAGCTGCAACATTTGTGAACATATCGTCTATTTTGTGAGAGGTGAAGACATCCGACACCTCGACATCGATAAGATCGGTGTTGGAGATTAATCATCAACCTCTGAAGTGTATTCTGCTAATTGTGCAGTGAAGTAATCCACTCAGTAATCGCGCTGACCAATTCGTCCTCGTAATCTTCAAAAAAGTGATCAGCGCCATCAATGACAACCTGTGCCGATTGAGAGTTACCGACAGCGTGTATGGCGTTTATTCGTTCAGAAGCCCCCTTAACTACTGCGGGATAGTCTTCGCTGCCAAATAAATCCAATACAGGCATGCTGATTTGATCGAAGGGAAAGGGCTGTAACATCGGCTGTCGGTAATCAGTTGCACCCATGCCAATTCCGGCATAGGCATGAAATCCTGAGTCGCCAAACTGTTGGATCCATGACATTGTCATGTGAACTGAACAACTGTGCGCCACTATCGCTATCCACTCGTAGCCCAGATTATTCAAATATTCGATTGCACCCTGAATTCGCGGAAATGATTCGGGTACTATTTCAAGATAGTCGTAATATTTCGCATCTTTGGCGAGCACTGGCATCTGTACGGAGAATGTTGGAATTCCGTTGTCAGTCAAACCTTCTCGCAGTGGTCCAACGACTTGTGGCCAGTCAGGATGAAACCCCCGTCCGTGCAACAATATGACGATACCGTCAACAATCGGTTCCTCAGGTTCTGATAGTAAAGCGAAAACATCTCTATTGTCAGCCTGAAAAAATACGATTTCGCCATCAAAGAGTCCGGCCTCTGCTTCATCAATCAATCGCTGCTCCCTTTCATAATCTGGTGAATTGTCAGCGGCCTCAACGAGTAAATTTACACATAACCCGGCTATGGCTAAAACACTCAGGATTACCGACTTTGAAGTGCTAGACTGCCTTGACACAATCATGGCAATAAGATTTCCTTCTCGGCATAATGCAGTGTTGCTGCCCTATGCAGTGAACTCTTCCCCGGAATTGAGGTTTTCAATTCTAGCAAGTCTACTTTGCAGCAACTTTTGTGTGAAGTCCATACAAACAGATGCGAAGGCTTTAGCGCGTTCGCCATCATCGAAAAAATAGTCCCCATCAATACAATCATTGGCTTGGAAATTCTCTGATAGCAGCGTACCTGCCTCCAGATTGGATTTCAACACAGGTTGATCATTATTCAGATCATTCTGACGTTGAATTTGTTTCACCAGGTTGTGTCGTACGATGACACAAATGTACATAATCTTTTCGAATCCAGTTTAGCCGGAACTATGGGCCGGGGCATGACCCATACAATTACCAAAACAATAGGGAGCATTATCCGAACGTTTGCAACCGCACATATAAAACTCTCCTGAAATCAGAGCAACAAACTTGATGGGTTTGAAGTCAGATCCACGATGCATTCCATCACACCAAGGCTGGTTTTCACTTAACCCGCAACTACACCAGGCGTACTGTTTACCTTCCTCTACCATGACAACATAAGGGGATTTCTGGGGACAGGCAGGAAGTGTCATACTATTTTTGTGTCAGACAGGTAACAGGATAGTACTCACTGCCGTCTTGGTCAGTTACTTTGCCAACGGCAAAACCGTTCTCAAGCGCATACCATTCAGTAACTCCAGTTTCCTTGCCCGGCCATGGTGAGAATAGTTCACTATGTGAAGAGCAAGGGGAACCGGTTGCCAGCCGAATAGCCGTTACCTGCTGGTTACGAAAAGTGTATGCTTCGCTATTTCGAAAACGAGCTTCATTCGTCAAGAGAGGTAAAACGTCCTTTAGCTCTGGCATGATGCCAAGTATTCACTCCGCTTGAATATCAATTGCCCGAAAGCCGCCAAAGCCATCCTCAACAATCTGGAAACGAACTCTTTGACCTTTCGCTAACTCACCCATACCGCTTGACTCAACAGCACTTTTATGAATAAACACATTTCGGCCACTTTCATCATCATTGATATAACCACCGAAAGGATTGCGAAGAGCATTGTAGACAACAACTTGGCCGGCAGAGGCACCAGGTTTCAGCCCCTTGGTTTGCTTCTTGTCCATTTCACTAACGCCAGAAACAACTAGATGCGACAGATCCTCTGAAGTGAATTTCGACCAGATCTTTATTGCATAGTCATAGGCCTTGCCGTCAGTAGTATCGAATTCCATATCAGGACTCACTTCTACCGAATCAGGATAAAGTTTCTTACGAAGTTCATCGTCGTCCCTATCACGCTGAGCAACACTTTCACCAATTTGCCGTGTGCGTCCACCACCCTCTTCTTTACGGTGGTCCCAGCGAGCTTCCCGGGCTGAATCTTCACTGTTCAGGTGTACAAAAAAGACGTCGTCGATGTCATTGAGGACCGTATCCATGAATCGGCTTTCTAAAATTAGAACAGGGTCCGGCCCATTGGTCATTGATCTTGTGTAGGCATCCAACTCCTGGTGAAACTCAAGATCGACTTCATTTCCACTTTGCTGCTTAGCCAGCAACGCTTGTGTCGTTACCGCCTCGCCCCGACTCGCCATTTTGTAACCGGTCAGACGAGAGATCGCCCGAGCTACATCAGATTTCAATGTACAAGTCTTTCCATAAATTGCAATTATTTGACTCATTTTCTATCTCATACAAATTATTTCATGGGATTGCGCGTGCCTGACATCAGTCCACGCAGAGAGTGTTCCCGTTTTCTAGCTAGTATTTTCTTTTGTGAATTCATCATTCGACCGACGGGAGTCGCACATGAATGCGCCAGTCTGTGTGCTGGAACATAGACGATAAACCCCAGCGACCCGAAGACATGAAGGTACCAAAGTGGCGTATAGGCAGATGCCAAAAACCCAGACTCGCTAGGTGACATGGATGCAAAGATCCAGCCAACGAATGAAAAACCCGATCCTGCAGGCAGCCCGTCCATCGCCAATCGACCCCCTTCCAGCAAAAATCCACTTAACACAACCAGAAAAAGGAATACAGCTGAAGGAGTATCGGCATATTTTGACTCATCAGTATTGCTGGCCTTTATGCGCCAAATGAAGGCCAGCAGACAACCTGCCAACACCATAAATCCGAAAAATTCAAACGCAAAATCAAATGCAAGTCGAACGGGGTGATCAAGGACCTCCCAAATGTCTGTCCAGCCAAATGCAGGAAATCCTTCTCGCACAAAAACTGCAGCGACTTCTACTGCAAACAGCAGTGCGAATCCCCAAAACATCAGTGTGTGACGAAGCCAGCGCAATCCACTCACTGACATCAGGTTGGTGTGAAAAGCCACATCAGTTATAAAGGTGTCTCGCATTGCTGCAGGCTCAGCATCTTCACGTCGAATGTGTTGCCGATATCGTTCCCAGGTCGGTTGATTCTTCGAATAAATCACTTGATACATCCCTATATCAAACAAGATAATGCTGACAAGTGCAGCGGGTCCGAAGAATATCCATTTCAGTTCAACCTGTCCACTTAATGCCTGTGCAATAAAGTGCCCGGAAAGATCAAAAACACCAATCACATACCCCCATCCAGCAACGGTGAATAGCCAACGCATGGTTGCGCTGAGGGACTTTGCATCACCAACACGGGTAAAGACCAATAGTGTCAGGGTAGCCATCCCAGCGACCAGCAAAATAACCGATACGAACAGCAATCCGTAGGCCAGGCCGGCACTGTACTGTCCAGACAACTGAAATATAAACAGAATGATACCGACGATTAGCGGTAATATGATTCGCCTTCGGCGACGACGCACAACCGTAATTGCTTCGTTCATCTGAATTTTGTTGAAATCATCTCACTGGATGAATTTCATCGAAAAACGATGCTTAGCCGCTTGCTACTGCCTCAAGCTTAGCCGCCTGCTGCGCGACGCGTTCTGCATCGAGTGCGAGCATCGCACCGTGTAATGCAGGATCTCCACCTTTTATGTCGCGGTATTCCTGAACGCAGGCTTTTGCTTTTTCCACAGCGACCAGAGCATCAACACCATATGCGTCAGCTCCAATTTTGTCGCACCAACCTTGGCTGATCGGTGCTCCGCCAACAAACACCTTAACATCACCTCGCATACCTTCTGCCTTGATTTGCTTAATTGTTTCCCACTGCATATTCATCGTCGTAGTCAGCAACGCGGAAAAACCAACAATTTGTGGTTCATGTTCTCGTATTGCGGCGATAAAGTCCTCGGGTGGTACGGTTACTCCGAGATCAATGACAGTGAAGCCCGCTGCTTCCAGCATCATTGCGACTATTTTCTTGCCAATATCGTGTAAGTCCCCCTGAACGGTGCCGACAACAACTGTTCCGATGTCTTCGGATTTTTCGGCAATAATCAATGGCTTGAGAATGCCAAGTGCGGAATGCATACACTTGGCTGACATCATGACTTCCGGCAGGAAGTATTCGTCCATTTTGAAGCGTCTTCCGACTTCAGCAATACCAGTTGCCATGGGCCCGGCAACCAGTGTCCGAGGAGAAACATCCGCGTCCAGTGCTGGATGAATCAGTTCCGCTGTATCTTCGTGTTCACCATCTATGATGTTCCACTCAATTTCGTGAAACAACTCCTTAACATCCGGTGGCGCATCAAGCCATCGGTCCGTTTCAAGAGAGTCTTCAAAATCATACTGGAGATCTTCCAGGTCCCATTCTTTCTCGGTTTCAATGAATAGTGGCATAACTTTGCATCTATTAGTGGATAGTGATCAAGCCGCTCGGGCAGTTCGTTTTCGGTCTGGTCGTCTGCGACGCTTACGGTCTCCAGTCCATGGTTCGTAACCTTCGCCGGTATCGGCACCTGGCGGTGGTTCTGTCGGCAGAGGATAAACCCCGTAACTTCTCGCTTCATCAATCATTGCGAGTACATTTTGGGTCGGAACATCATGTTCAAGGCGATGTGATGAACTCAGCAGAAATCCTCCGCCGTGTCCCATTTCCCAAATACGCTGTCGAACTTCGCTTCGAACATCTTCGACACTACCCCAAGGTAGAGTTTCCTGCACATCAATCCCTCCATAAAAAAACATCTCTTTACCTAACTGTCGTTTCTTGGCAGCAGGGTTTGAATGGCGGGCAACCTTGGGCGGTAAGCTATCGTAACCGTCGACACCGGATTCGATCAGACCTCGCATAAACGGTTCTGGAATTGCTCCGCAACTGTGGAACTGAATTTTACCCAATGGGTTCTTCTTAAGGTAGTATTCCTTGATCTCGCGAAAAGCTCGTATATAGTGTGGTTTTACCTGTCGGTCAAACATTTTCAATGACAGAAACGCAGTCTTTTCACTGGCGAGATCTTCCGGACTCATTCGCATCCAATCCAAGTATTCTCCGCACTCATCAATAATTGCTTTATTGAAATCGATTTCAATATCGGTCAGCCGCGTCAGCATCGCTTCAAGAAAATCGGGTGATTCAATAAAATCAGAAAAGATTTTGGCATATCCAACCATGTACTTGGCCTGCTCGAATATGCCTCCACGTCCACCTTGTCCCAACAATGCAAACGGTGTTTCCTCGTGAATAAACTTGCAATACTCGCGTAAAGTCATTCCTGGAATGGGAGAGTCTTCTAAACAGGAGTCATCCCAAGGATCAGGCCAAGGAAATTCATCCAGAATTTTGAGTCCTTCTTCAAGCGGTGCGCTGGTCGCATGAAACAGAGGATAACCGATCATTTCGTAATAACCACCTTGCTCGTGCGGTGTCCATTTTCGAATGACACCCCATTCATCCACATTAATGTCCACATCCGGCGGCGGAATGCCCATATCAAACGGAATTTCATCAAAATCAATGGCTCGAAATCCAGGTGAGCCACCGGGTGTGCCAATCGCGATACGCATAAAGTCAACACCTAGTTTTTCAGCAATATCCAACTCAAAACTAACGTCTGTAGTCCAAGTAGTCGAACCGGTTCGATAGTCCTTTGGATCAGCTTTGAAGTCCATTCCTATTCCTTTACGCAGGTTCTGGTAGCCTTCAATGGTGCCCCAAAGACCCACTGGAACTAAATCAGGTTCCCGAAGATGCAGTGCATCAATCGTACGTTTCCGTTCTGGAGGTATTGCGTTTCCAATTATTTCAGCCATGATTTTCTCCC
>JAJDXD010000002.1 GCA_022823405.1 Gammaproteobacteria bacterium | reverse complement strand
TATCTGCCGCTTGATCAAATCATTCAACGGCGCAATAGCGGTGCTTCGAATAACAATGACGGCAGAATTGGTCAGATGAATGATCAGTCCGATCTGATTAGCAGTTCCAATCGTCCAAACCGTACCGATACTCGCGACCGGCGCATCGGCGGCTAGTCGAAGCAAGAATCTGAGGAAAGAAAAATGTCAGTCAAAGCATTAGTGCTGGGAGTCGTAGCAGTTATTCTCGGCGTGTTAGTTTATGAGACCGTTTACTACGTCGATGAGCGCGAAAAGGCCATTATTTTTCAATTTGGGCGCATTGTCGAATCACACGATAAACCCGGATTGCACTTCAAAAAACCATTCATCAATAGCGTCCAATATTACGATGCTCGTATTCAGACGATGGATGCTGATCCGGAACTGTACCTGACCGGTGAGAAAAAGAACCTTGTTGTTGACTCCTTTGCAAAGTGGAGAATTCGGGATGTTGCAAAATACTACGTTACGGTCAGTGGTTTGCAGTCCAATGCTCGTGCCCGACTTGCACAGCGGGTGAATGACAGTCTGCGGCAGGAGTTTGGTAAGCGGCAAGTACAGGATGTGATTTCTGGAGATCGGGCCGAGATTATGGAAACCGTCCGATTGTCTGTTGATAAGGAAGCATCGGAATTCGGTGTGGAAGTGGTCGATGTACGGTTAAAACGCGTTGACCTCGACCCCGAAGTTAGCGAAAGAGTGTACAGTCGAATGGAAGCTGAGCGTGCCAGGGTTGCCAAGGAACTGCGTGCGCAAGGAGCTGAAGCGGCTGAGCGTATTCGTGCAGATGCTGACCGCCAACGGGAAATTACGGTTGCGAACGCCTACCGGGAAGCTCAACAGATTCGCGGTGAAGGCGACGCAATTTCGACTCTGACCTATGCCAATGCGTTTGGACGCGACGCTGATTTCTACCGGCTGTATCGCAGTCTTCTTGCATATCGCAACACTTTTCAGAGTAAAGATGATTTGCTGATATTAGAACCGAATTCAGAGTTCTTCAGGTTCTTTAAAGATTCTGTCGACCCCGCATTGAAAGATGACATGCCACTCGAATTAAACGCCATTTCAGATGTAGAGGGTGCTGCCACAACAATGAGTGAGTCGGGCGGCTAATCTCGCAAATCATTGCAACGTGAATGTCTGGCAGGTCATTCTGGCGGCTGTGGGACTGGTTCTGGTGATAGAGGGCGCGGTTTACTTTGCATTACCGGATGTTTCTCGTCAGTTACTGAAAAGGCTGCTTGAAACCAGAGTTGGGGTGTTGCGTCGGATTGGCATGATCTCAGTTACGATAGGATTAGGGCTTATCTGGCTTGCCACTACTTTGTAAACTCTGATAGACGTAATTCTTGGTCGCCTGGGTTTCATTATGAAACCAGGTTTTATAGAATTTTTACTTCCCCATTACTATAGACTCTGATCCATGACTGGTGGTTGGATACAACTCGACGGAGTCGAGCAGATTTTGCCTTATGACGGGTGGGAGTTTGAACAGCTGCGTCGTGAACTTCTTGATTGCCTGTATCAAAATGGTTACGAGCTAGTCGTTCCGCCATTAGCTGACTTTGTTGAATGTCTGCTTGGTGGCACGAACGATGATCTTGATGTGCTCACAGTAAAGACACCGGATTATGTGAGTGGAAAGATGTTTGGCATTCGGGCTGACATGACGCCTCAAGTTGCCCGACTTGCGGCGCTCCACTTGCCTGTTCAACAACAGCCAGTTCGACTTTGCTACTTTGGTTCTTCTTTACTGGCCAGAGCACCTAGTATTGGTGGCAGCAGGGAACTTCTGCAGTTTGGCGCTGAACTTTTCGGATCCTCGTCGCTTGAATCAGATTGTGAAATCATTCGACTCATGATCGAGTCGCTTCGCATTGCCGGAATTGATTCACTCTCAGTGTCATTGGGTCACGTTGGCATCATTGAGAGTTTATTTGATCAGTTCGGGTATAAAAATTCGTCGATAGAAAATGCCTTGCTAGATGTATTTAAGAGAAAATCAAAACCTGAACTCAATGCGCTCGCAGACCGGGAGGGACTGCGAGCAGAGGCCATTGAGATATTTTCCAATTTGATTGAACTGAACGGTGGAATTGAAATCTTGGACGAGGCTGAAAATCGACTGAATTCCGTTGGAAACAATGTCCCACAGTTACTTTCTGAGTTTGAGAGTGTGGTTAGACGAATTGCTGAGGAAAACAATGGCGTGTCACTTCACGTTGATTTTGCCCAAGTCGGTGGTTATCAATATCATACAGGGGTCATCTTTTCTGCATACGGGTCGGGATATGGACAGCCACTGGCGAAAGGTGGTCGATATGACGGTGTCATGGAAGCTTATGGCACGCCTTGTGCAGCAACAGGATTCAGCGGAGATTTGCGTTTGCTTCGTCGGGCTATACGTGGCGAATGCAAAAAAGCAGTAATGGTGCCTCTAGACTTGACTGTTCCTAGAGAGCAGATTGATGCTCTGATTGAGCGCGGTGACCGCGTCATACATCAGTTGCCAGACCAGACGCGAGCTAGTTTGATTCACACATGTGATCGAGAGTTTATCTGTCAAGCAGGTAAGTGGCGAGTTGTTCCTTTGGCTATTAAAGGGGAAATTTGATGATTCAGTCTCTGGCAATTGTTGGCGGGCAGTGGGGCGATGAAGGTAAAGGCAAAATCGTTGACTGCTTGAGTAATAGTGCTGATGCGGTGGTCAGATTTCAAGGTGGACATAATGCCGGTCACACTCTAGTGTCGGGCGGAAACAAAGTTATCGTACACCTGATCCCAGCGGGAATTTTAAGACAGCAGGTTACTGCCTACATTGGAAATGGTGTTGTACTTTCAATCGACGCGTTGCGAGCAGAAATCGATCACCTTGAATCGCATCTTGGCAGTATTGTCGATCGAATCAAGATTAGTGAAGATTGTGCCCTGCTGTTGCCGAGTCATGCTGCTTTGGACCAGGCGCGAGAGGCGAAAAAGGGCAATCAGGCAATCGGCACGACGAGTCGTGGCATTGGACCGGCTTACGAGGACAAAGTAGCGAGACGCGGACTTAAAATGCATGATCTGCATGATCTGAAATCCGTTCAGGCGAAAGCTGACGAGCTACTGGATTACCACAATTATCTTCTAACCAACTTCTATCACCAGAAAGCGGTTGATAGCGAAAAGATAATTTCGAATCTAATTTCAGCTTCAGATTGGCTGGTACCGATGATGACGGATGTCAGTTCTGAAGTTAACTCCTTATTGGTAAAAGACAAAAAGGTTCTGTTTGAGGGTGCGCAAGGTGTCATGCTGGACATTGATCACGGCACCTATCCGTTTGTTACATCTTCAAATACAGGAATTGGTGCGATTGGAACAGGCGCTGGTATCGCACCATCCAAGATTGATCATGTACTGGCAATTGTCAAAGCATACACAACTCGTGTGGGGAGTGGACCGTTTCCAACAGAATTACATGATGGTGTCGGGGCTCATATCGCAAAGGCAGGGGCCGAATTCGGAGCAACAACTGGACGACCGCGCCGATGCGGCTGGTTTGATGCAGTTCTGGTACGTCGCGCTCATCAGTTGAATAATTTTGACGGCTTGTGCATTACCAAACTGGATGTTCTTGATGGATTGGAAACAATCCGAGTGTGTACTGGATATAGGACTGCTGACAGCGAACTGTTGAACAGTTCGGGTAACGCGTGGCGCTTACAGAGATGTGAGCCGATCTATGAAGACCTACCAGGATGGAAGGAGAATACACTGGGCATTCGAAATTACGACCAGCTGCCAGTGAATGCCAAACACTATCTAGACCGAATCACAGAGTTGACAGGGGTGCCGGTTGATATCATTTCAACTGGACCGGATCGGGCACATTTGATTTACAGACCTTCCATTTCTGGATGGTGATTCAAAGCGGATAACTTCGATTAATCCTCTGTGACGAAAGAGTCACCTACAGATAGCGTTCCGCCTTGATTGATTTGTGCCCGCAGTCCTGCCCTGCCTCGCCATAGTTTAACCAGTTTTGGATGCCCGGTCAGGCCACTGAGATAGGTACATGGTTCGCAAAATCGCATGCCAGTTAGCGTCAATTCACCAACCTGAAATGTTCGGCCGACGAGGCTATTGAGATCAATACCACGAGTAACGACGTTTCTCCTTGATTGTGCGTATTCGAGTTGAATGCCATGTTCCTCACGCAATTCTTCAAATGCCTCTGATTCAATCAGGGTGATTTCCTGGTCAGGCTCGATATTGGGTTTCGAAAAACTGCCTGAAAGGGAATAGTAGCGGTCGCCAATGATTCCGCGGCCAGCAACGGCTGTCACTGATTCGACTGCATTCATATCTGATTCTGGTTCCGGAGTAATGAATATACCGATAACGGTTGCTTTGGACATGCTGGATATTTCCTAGTTTAGCTGGGACAAATAGTTCAGTGTGAGAGGGACAAAATTCGGATTCTATTTGGTAAAGATACGGGCGGCGCCATGTCACAGAAAGCGCCAGGAAAAGCCCACCGAGGAGGAATCACATTCGCTCAGATCGAGGATATGTTCAGCGACAACGAAGCCACCTGACAGGATCAACATCCGCAAACCAGTTCCTTCCCGGCCTGTGCTTTCCTGCCTTCGGTGGCATAGCCGTCGCGTTTCCACCAGTCCATTCCGCCAATCAACTCGCGTACTTCAAAGCCAAGGGACAGCAATTTGAGTGCGGTTTTCGTCGAAGCGTTGCAGCCGATTCCGTCGCAATAACAGACGTAGGTCTTGGACTTGTCGAGCGTCGCGGTCGTAGTGGTCGATAGTTCCCGGTGCGGTAAATTGACTGCGCTGGGTATGTGTTCTTGCGCAAAGGCCTCAGCCGATCGGCCATCGACGACAATAAGAGGTTCGCCATTTCCGAGAGCCTCGAAGACATCCCATGAGTCCATCTCGTGAGCGAGTTTGTTCTGGTAAAACTTCATTTGTTCATTGTTCATGACTGGTACGAATCAAAATGTGACATTGGTATTGAACAGGTGGAGTCCGCTTGGCGAAACTGAGAAAAAGCGGTTATTTTAAGTTAGAACGGCTCAACTCCTCCACCAATTCTGCGTGCAGATTTGGTTCCCTTTATCGGGGGATAGTACAAGAATTAGTTCTCAGCGGATTGGATACTTAGATATGTAATCCCCAATCTTTTCTTCTGTGTTTATGGTGATATCTGTGCAGGAGAGAGGGGCAACACTCTTCTATACCGCAAAGGTTTATCACAAAACCGGGATTTTAGCTGTCAATTTGTTTTTCTTGTATTTACAACAGTGCGTTTCAATATATCAAAATCCATACGTAAATCTGGAATTGTGGTTCTTGAACTAGCGGGACCTTCGAGTAGGATTTCCTCTGCGGGTTTGTTCAGATTCCCACTTCAGTGCTGCATCACGGGTAGTTGCATTGCCTACCTTCTTGATATGGCCTCTGTCCCCAAAAGTTCGTTTATGCTCATTCTCACGCCTTTCGAGGTCATTTGTAATTCCTGAATGCAGAATTTTATTGCCCATTTTGAAGTGATATTTATAAGTATCTCTAGTCATTTATTCTAATTCTGGTTGTGTCTTAAACTATTGCAATTCTCTTATGGATAAATTAACAACCCACATTCCCGTTCTCCCCCGAAAAAGGTACAAATGAAATTAAGAAAATCCAAATTTCAGATACCTTCGACAATTGTAATATCGGCAACACCTGCATCTTTTCGATACATCCGCGCTTTTTGGTATTCCTCCGAGTGGTAGCATGCGAGTGCGTCTTCATATGACGCAAACTCGATGACTACATTGCGGGCTCGGCCACTACCTTCCATAACTTCATAACTCCCACCTCGTACGAGAATTTTCGCACCGTACTTTTCAAATGCTGGTGGTGCAGATGCGACATATTTTTGATATTCGTCCATATCGGTAACGGTAACGTGAGCAATCCAATATGCTTTAGCCATAGTTAGAAACTCTCCAATCATCTGGTAGTCAAATAAGGAACTGATGAAGTTCAATTCAAACCCTGATTTATATCATTCAGAGGTTTTGGAATATCAAATGAATGGTGATTGGGAATTGCTTGAATTGGAATTTTTTGCTCATCACTGAAACCAAAATATGCTGCGACAGTGATTGAATTTATTTCTACTTCCTAGTTCCGGATTTGAGTATTGTTCACTTAGTGCCGAGTTGGCAGATCAATAGTCGGATTTACGACCCACTTGGCTTGCTGGCAGCATTGAGTACGGCAATTTCTGACAACAGAATCCAAAATTGAAATTAACATACAACGATTAGACAGATATTGATTTTGGAAATTCATCGATTATGTCGATAGTTCAGCAAGTTCTCGCTTTGATTTGGCGCTTGTTCTTGAGATTGACTTGGCGACTTCGCCAAAAAATTTATGGACAGCGGTTAGATGAAGATGAATTGAATCAAAGCATTCGACGATATCATCACATGGATGAAGATCTTCCGGATGATGTCGAAGATATTCTAGAGATATCAGCACTTCTCGAAATTCGTGAATTCGACTACTTTAACTTAGCCTATTCATGGTGGTTCGGACAATCGCCAAACAGTCGAGTTTTGGAAAGCTATTTTGCCCGGTATATGTTCAACAAGATAGTCCCTCACTGGGTACGGGGATACTCACGAATGATTTTAGACCTGCAATCACAGGGGGTGTTGAATAAGGAGGAACTGGGAATTTCCAGACTACCGGATGCAACCCCGCAATCTGTGCGAGCTGGATTGCGTTATTTTGTGATGCTACTCATTACAATGGGACTCCTAGTATTGATTGCTGAAGTGGCAGTTCAATTCAGAGTTGTGAAGTGCCTGCTTCCACCTTGTTACTGATATGGCGAATCTATAGATGGGTTTGGATATCTTCTTTCTAATTGTTACTGGTGCTGTGGCTTATCATGCGCTTACGTATCGAAACGAAGAAGGGGAGCGAGACACGGTTCGACTTCTCTTTGGCAGCATTGCACTTTTGTTTTTCTTTCGTGTCTTATTTGTCGATGTGCTGCAGCTTTGGGGTCAATAAGTTGAAAATGGCTCGCACGCTGTTGCTAATAATTACTTGAAATCTGGCAATCGATACAATTAGACTGAATTGTTAAAGTAGGAGGTAAATCTTTTCCGGTAATCAAGGATTGAATATTGCCTGCACGAAGCTTGGCAACTGGCATTCGACGCAAACAAATGGGCTTGTACTCAATCTTCGATACTTTCATTTCGACTGTCTTTTTGTCGTCTCAGTTTGGTTCCCACCTGACCATACTGTTTATTGGATTCCTTCTCATAGCCGGCTTGCGTATCGCACTGATGTTCCGTGAGCACCCGAATTGGATCACTTTCTGTATTCGAATGGGTTTTGGATTCCTCCCTGTCGCAGTTTGTGTCTTTTTAACACTTCACCTCATTTCTAAAACCTGGGGAACAGTTGGATGGAACTGGGTTTCAAATAGCCACACGATCTCCGGATTCGTTGGAATCTTTGCCGGTATAGCGACTGCCTATCTTCTGGGTCGATTTTTTGAACCCAAGATCATCAATTACTTGCACCAAAAAACGCTTAGCACTGGCCTACAGGACCAGTTGACGGATATCAGGACAGTCGAGCAGAGCTTTTACGATCGGCCAGATGCCGACATCGATAAGGAAATTGAAAAGGCGATCTCCAACGACTGGATTTATCTCGGTCAGGATACTGCGGGTGATGCAGTATCGATCAACAGAGATATGTGGAAGACCTCTCATGTTCAGATTATGGGCCCACCAGGTGCAGGCAAGGGGGTGCAGGCGGGTGTTACGCTGACACAATCACTGCACTATGGTGACACGGTGTTTGTGTTCGACCCGAAGGAAGACGAATGGGCGCCTAGTGTTTACAAGGCAGCATGTGAAAGGGCAAAGGTTCCGTTTGAATTTGTCGATTTACGTCAACCTTCGCCACAAATTAATCCGATATTAAATGCTTCAACGGATGAGGTCGAAGAAATGCTTTACGCAGGCTTGGAGCTGGGACGACGAGGAAATGTTGCCGATTTCTACAGACTGGATGATCGTAAAGCCGCCAGAATTGCTGCTTCCTTTGTAGTCGATGGCACAATGACGCTGAGTGAAATTGGTAGCAAAGCTCGAAGTTCAGCTAGCGACGAACTGATGGCTGGTGGTAAGGCGTTTTTTGCAGCACTTGACGAGATCAGTGAATTAGAGTGCACGCAAACGAAAGAAGGTGTCGATTTGAGTGCGAGAATTGAGGAAGGAGGTTGTACCTACATTGTCGGTTCTGTAAGAAATGAGCCGATCATCACGCTACAGAAAATGCTTTTTGTTCGATTGATCCAGTTAATTGAAAGATCAAGAGGTCGCAAACGTCACTGCTCAATTTTTCTTGATGAATTCAAGTATCTGCTGAGTCTACCAGCATTGAACGCTCTTGGCACGATCCGTGACAAGGGTTGCAACATTCTGCTAGCGCATCAGTCTTTGGGAGACTTTGCCAGTTGCGGGGCCGACCTTAGGGAGCAGTCAGTACGAGCGACAGTTCTTGATACAACGCCAATAAAGTGGCTCTATCGTCCAGCGGATTACGCGACTGCGACTTGGATTTCCAATCAAACAGGTGAAATTCTGGTATCCACTCAAAACATGCAAGCCGAACGAAACATTGAACTGTCTGAATCGCTGTCTTCGTCCCGGTCGGTAGGTGAGACAACGCGCAATCTGATCGATGTGAATACTGTACTGAGCCTGCCAAATGCTTGCGCAGTCTGTATAGGAGCAGGTCTACCCAAACTGGCATTTGCAGAAGCCATGCGAGTTGACAAGACTACAACTGAGATTGCAGTTGCGGAATTAGCGGTTGATCAGGGCGTCGATCTACTGACACAGGTGACAGATAACAAGGATGAATTTGAACAGCCCGGTAACATGCCGGCGATAGATTGGGGCGGAGATCCTGGCGAAGCGATTTTGCACTATCTGTTTGGCGAAATGTGGACGCATATCGATATCATCAGTGAGTTGTTAGTGGATTTAAGCGAGGAACAACTGAGTCAAGTGCTGGATGAATTGTCAAAATCGAAGATGATTCGAAGTGTGGAAATTTCATTCATTGAAAATTCTTCGGCACAAATTTGGGGAATTACCACTTACGGAATTAACAGCGTTCGAGAGAAGATTCCCGATGCAGAAAATCGACGCGCTTTCAGCAAGAAATCTGTTAACCCCGTATCGTTTACGCATCAGTTGGACATTCAGCGGCTTCGGATATCGGCGGAGCGTAGCGGTTGGTATGAGTGGACCAAGTGCAGTGGCGCCGAACGTTTCAGCAAGAAACGTGGAATATTTCCAGATGTTGTGGCGACGCGTCCAGATGGTGTGAGAATTGCAATAGAAGTCGAGCGGACTGTAAAGTCCAAGAATCGATACCCCAGAATTATGGAATCCCATCTTCATGCAAGAAAATTTTGTCAGTGGGATGAGATTATTTACTTGTGTCCTGATGTTCGCATTAAGCGACGTTTAGAGAACATCTATTCAGAGATAGAAGAAGTCGACTATTTTGGAAATTCAGTAAAAATTACGGATCAGCACAGGCAGCACTTTCGGTTCTATTCCTACGATGAAAATTGGACGGGTGTTCAATGACAAACTGAAGCGCAGGAAACTTTAGAATGTCTTGCGATCAATTTCGGAGTAAACAAGCCAAATCCACCAATCATTCGCAGAGTTCAGATAGTAAAATATCGACCGAGTCCAGACGCTACTTTAGTTTTAATCTGCAACCAAATGCCCGCTCAGCGTCTGTTCCGAATTCAAAGTGCAGCTCCAGGTTATTGGTGATGCATGGACTATTGAACGTTAAAGGTAAGCGACACAAATGATGACTGACAGCCAATTTGTAAGAGCTTTTGGGAAGTTATGTGCTTTCTTGGTAGTTCTGACAATTGTATTGATTGCACTAGGTGCCATGATCGGGGGTTCAATTGACGATAAGCTCAGGGCACAGACTGAAGAATATACGCAACGCATGGTAGCCAGTCGAACAGAGCCAGTAGGCAAAATGAATGTCGGTGGCATCACGCAAACCATGCCAGTTTCAGGATCTGGAACGACATCCGAATCGGCTGACGAAATGACTCAGGTTGCGGCAGTTGATGAAAATCGTGGACAGGAGGTTTACGAAACAGCATGTTACATCTGCCATGCGGTCGGATTGACTGGTGCACCGAAACCTGGTGATGCCGCTAATTGGAATCCAAGAATTCAGAAAGGTGTCGATTTACTGTACAGCAACGCGATTCTTGGATATCAAGGCCAGTTTGGGATCATGCCTCCGAAAGGAGGTAATCTGCTGTTGACTGACGACGACGTGAGAGCTGCGGTTGATTACCTGATTGAATTGGTTCAATAAATTATCAATTGGAATCTTTCTGCTGTTTAATCAAACTTATCGACCGGAAAACCCCTGAAAGCGAACGGTTTGGTCAGAATTTAATCTGGTAGTTGCTAGTTCAATCGGAGGAAAGCAGTCGCTCCAGTGACTTAGTACCAGAATTTGTGTAGCAAATTCGTATCTCCTTTCTGTACATAATTTGATTGAGGTTTCCACGCTAATGCCGGTGTAGTGGTAACTTTTTGTGTCTAGTGATCAAATTTGACCCGGGATTCGCAAATTGTTAGCTCAATTTGCATTTCAATTGCTCCCCTGGTCGAATTGCAACTTGTCATTTCGCATAGTAGTTTGAACACTTCGAAATTTTCAGGTAAGAATGAATCTTAGTTAATGTGTTGCAATCAGACTGATACACACATTGAACGACAGAACAAATAAATCATTACATAAACCGTCCATTCATTTTCAATAATTTCGCTATGAGTCTTTCCAGATCTGACGTACAGCTGATTGCATCACTTGCACGCCTCGAAGTAGACGAGGAGATGCTTGACGCCTACG
>JAJDXD010000122.1 GCA_022823405.1 Gammaproteobacteria bacterium | reverse complement strand
AATCATGACTCAGTGGGAAAGCGTCATCGGCCTTGAGGTACATATTCAACTGCAGTCGAAGAGCAAAATATTTTCAGGTGCTTCAACTCGGTTTGGATCTGATCCCAATGTGCAGGCCTGCTTGATTGATGTTGCACTTCCTGGTGTACTACCTGTCTGCAATGTTGAAGCAGTTCGTATGGCGGTGGTATTTGGCTTGGCAGTCGGTGCAAAAATCAATCGTAGATCAATTTTCGAAAGAAAGAACTATTTCTATCCAGACCTGCCTAAAGGTTATCAAATCAGTCAGTACGAAATTCCTATCGTGTCAGGCGGGTCGATAGAGACCGAAGTCAATGGTGAGGTGCGAGTGGTTGGCCTCACACGTGCGCATCTTGAAGAGGACGCTGGAAAGTCACTGCATGATCAGTTTAAGGATGCGACTGGCATAGACCTGAATAGGGCAGGGACACCGTTATTGGAGATCGTGTCTGAACCCGACATTCGAACAGCGGCGCAAGCTGCTGATTACATGCGTAAGCTACACAGTCTTGTCACTTTTTTGGGTATTTGCGATGGTAATATGCAGGAAGGTTCACTTCGTTGTGACGCGAATGTTTCGGTGCGACCTATTGGACAAAAAGAACTGGGTACGAGAACCGAGCTTAAGAATATCAATTCTTTTCGATTCGTAGAAAAGGGTATCGAAGTCGAAATCGACCGTCAGATTGAATTGTTGGAATCGGGTGGTAAGATTGTTCAAGAGACCCGTCTTTTCGATTCAAAGCGCAACGTTACCCGGTCTATGCGCGGTAAGGAAGATGCTCAGGATTATCGTTATTTCCCCGACCCAGATTTACCACCCCTAGTGGTATCAGATGACTTTATTCGAGAGGTGCAGCGAGAACTTCCAGAACTGCCAAATGAAAGGAAAAAAAGATTTGAAAATGATTTTGGTCTTACAAAAGCGGACGCAGTTCAGTTAACGCAGTCACGTGAGGTTGCGGACTACTTCGAAGAGGCCTTACAACAGTCTCCCGATAATGCAAAAGGTGTTGTGAATTGGATTAATGTTGAACTTGCAAGTTACTTGAACAAATCTGGCTTGAATATTCAAAATTCCAAAGTTAGTGCAGGAACATTAGGGGAGTTGGTAGCCAAGGTTTCCGATGGAACGATTTCTGGTGCGGGAGGAAAGACGCTGCTACAGGAATTGTGGGATGATCCACGACAAACAGTTGACGCGATTATCGAAGCGAAAGGCCTTAGACAGATGGATGACTCGGCAGAACTTGAGAAACTTGTTGAACAAGTAATGGCAGAGAACCCAGAGCAGATTCAAAAAATACAAGATGGAAATCACAAAGTTCTTGGATTTTTGGTCGGTCAGGTTATGAAGTTATCGAAAGGTCAGGCAAATCCTAAATCAGTCAGTGATTTACTGAAACATAAAATGGGCTTGTGACTGACTTTGTCTCAGGACCAAAATTGAAATGCAGTTAATTTACAACAAGTAAGTGAACAAAATGAGTGACGCAGCGATTACAGGAATAAACAAGGACTCGATGGGGTATGAATCAACATACGCTGGGGCTCTTAGTTTTCTAAGGCGTCCATATTCGAAAGATGTCAATGCGCATGACCTGATCGTGAGTGGCGTGCCATACGATCTGGCGGTAACCAACCGTCCTGGCGCTCGTTTCGGGCCGCGTGGCATTCGGTCTGCTTCTGCCCAACTCGCCTGGGATGGAAGCAATTGGCCATGGGCCAGTAATCCATTCAAACATCAGAGGGTATGTGATTACGGCGACTGTTGGGTTGATCATGGCTACCCGGATAAGATTCCTGATCAGATCCAGGAGCACACTCGACACGTTATTTCTGGTGGAGCCAAGTCCATAATCATGGGTGGCGACCACTTTATTACGTATCCAATTCTGAAAGCGGTAAATGAAGTGCACGGACCCGTTTCTATTGTGCATTTTGACGCACATTCCGACACTTGGGAAGAGCCGGATGAACGTATTGACCACGGCACTATGTTTTTTCATGCTGCTCGCAATGGTCTGGTTGTTCCTGAAAAGTCGGTACAAATTGGTATGCGCACCTGGAATCCTGAATCTCATGGTTTCAACGTCATGGATGCCAATTTTGTTCACCGCAATGGAGTCGATGCGGTGATTAAAGAAACCCTTAACATCGTTGGAACGAACAAGGCATATCTGACATTTGATATCGACTGTTTGGACCCGTCATATGCCCCTGGAACTGGAACACCGGTTGTTGGCGGTTTATCAACTTGGCAGGCACAGACCATTATCCGAGGGCTAGGGGATATTGAATTTGTCGGCATGGATTTGGTTGAAGTAGCACCGGCTTACGACGTTGGAGAAATTACCTCGCTTGCTGGGGCAAGTATAATTTTGGACTTCATATGCTTGCTTGCATCTCAATTGGAGCACCGTTGAATCTCGGAATTCAGCATAGATTCTTCAATCAGCAAAAAATAGAAATTAGGATACCTAAGCGCCCGTAGCTCAGTTGGATTAGAGTACCAGGCTTCGAACCTGGGTGTCGGGGGTTCGAGTCCCTCCGGGCGTGCCAACCTTTTCCCTGTCAAATGCGAGAGGTCTCACATCTCAATCGCACCTGATTGGTTATTCAGAAGTTTCGAAGTTCTTCTTTAAAACCAATCTGTGGTTTGAGTTGATTGTTGAAAACAGTGCCTATCTCAGCGTTGTTAGATTGGCCAAATAACTCGTAAAAATCTTGATGTCCTGCTGGACGCTGGCCGCTTCAAGAGCGGTCATGTATGTGCTGCGTGTTTCAACAGGAATGATTGTCCATGGGTAGCCACAGGACGCCATCATAGCGTTCATCAAGAATCGTCCAATTCTGCCATTTCCATCGATATAAGGATGGATATAGACGAAAACAAAATGGCCAAGTACCGCGCGCACTGACGCTTCAGTTTCTTCTTCCAGTAGGTCAAAGAATGCCGGCATGAGGTCACGAACAGCCTCTCTATTTGGCGGAACGTGCATCGACCGCTTGATGTAGACAGGCCCATTTCTGTAACCGGCAAGATCCCCAGCGCGAAGAATTCCCGCTGTTACGCTAGGTGCGAATAGCTCCCTGTACCACGTCGGATGATCCAAACGAATTGTGGAGCCGGGGTCATTACCATCTAAAATTTTCTCGATGCTTTGTTTAACGGACTGAAATGCCTGCCAGTACCCACGCGCTGCCATCGCATTATGGTGTTCGTTGTCACCTTCATCGTTTTCAGGATTCCATGCGCCTGATTTGACCCGTTCGATCAGAACCCGGCTAACACGATACCCCTCGATGGAAAGGGAATGATAAGCATCCGTAGCGTAAAGGTCGTCAATCTGTTTGAGATAAGTATTTTTGTCGCTTGTCATTCCAGGGGCGGGCGGAAATTCCACTAGGACATCCTCTCTCATACGTTGCCACAGGAGTTGAATGCGGGTGATGTAGGGAGAACTCACCCATTCTGTAAAGATCATTGGGGTGATTGTCTCGAAAGGGTCGGTCTCGCGGATGTTATAGCCAGCAGTCTTCATGGTCGTGACGATGGTATCGGCAAGTTGTATCCTGCCAATGTTGCGGAACGCTGCAGCTAAACGACCGGCAATGGTGCTATGGCCTCCTTCCAACAACCGCTCTAGTAGGTTGGAGGGGTCGTTCACCATAGCAAGGGCTGTGCGAAGATCGGTTGGGACTTGCTGATAACTACCCGGTGCACACGCAATGAGGGCGGCAGGCAGTGAATATAAACGGAGGCCATGAACGATTATGGTGTC
Organism: Gammaproteobacteria bacterium; assembly: GCA_022823405.1. Lineage (GTDB taxonomy): Bacteria > Pseudomonadota > Gammaproteobacteria > Arenicellales > JAJDZL01 > JAJDZL01. The sequence goes on along the minus strand of JAJDXD010000122.1, from coordinate 978 downwards.
TTCCTTGTCGGGTATTTCTACGCAGATTTCCAGAATGGAAGTTTCGAATGGCAGTTTAGTGACGTTGTTCGTCGTCTTTCTTGTCTTGACTAGAAGTTGTTTGGGTACCGTCCAATTTCCGGTGTGAAGCGCTAAGGATTGTTCTGCAGACAAGCACCAGTCTGTGCCGAATCGGCTTTCTAAGTACGAAGCGCAAAATTCCCAAAACGAGGCATACCAGGATGTACTTTCGCCAGCAGTCTCTTCCGGGCGAGTGGAGATATACCAACCTTTGATGATTTCCAGTAAGAATCCGTTTTTTTTCAAACGCTCGCGGTGGGTGCGGCTGAGGTCGCGCGATTTGATAGCAACAATCTTTTGATCTTGCAACGATTTAAGGACTTCGAGAGACTCAGCCAGTTTTTCTGATGGTGTTGCCATGTTGAATTTCCTGCTCTTGTCTGACCTGCTACCGTACAGGAAGTACTAAAGTCTGATGCTGCAGAGAGCCGGTATTAGTTTATTGTGCTGTATTGTAATTAGTTTATTGTGCTGTGTAAGTGTTAGTTTATTGTGCTGTGTTCGCTGTGCAACGAAAACTCTGGAACTTATTCTCGCCGATCATAGACCTTGGAAACCGAAAGCATAGACGCAGGTATCTAGATTTTCTTGAGCAAAACTCCGAGTTTATTTTCGGTGCTTCTCTGATGGTGCTTCGCTGGCTAAACGAAGGGTGTGGTTACAAATTGGCTGGTATCAATTTTATAGACGCCCATAGGCTTGACTTGGCGACTACTGACAGCACAAATAGATGCTGTATGAGAGATCAGATTCGTGGTCTTTCGACGTTTTTCAATGTGGTGCCGAGGAGAGGACTTGAACCTCCACGGGGTTGCCCCCACTAGCACCTGAAGCTAGCGCGTCTGCCAATTTCGCCACCTCGGCATTTAGAGTCCGTCAAATTATATGCAACAGAATTCGAAGCTATATATGAGGCTC
>JAJDXD010000011.1 GCA_022823405.1 Gammaproteobacteria bacterium | reverse complement strand
TTGTAACGGAAGTGCAACGAGATTACCAAAACCGCCTCGGGGCATGGTGTCTTGATTTGGGAACAAGCGGTCATAGGAGGACAGGTCGAGACCGTGGCATCGTGACATCGCCTGAGTAATCAAATGGCACCCCATTTGGCGGGCCACGGCCGCACTCACAGGCTCATCAAAAAATGATTCAATAAAAATCTTTGCATAACTAAACACATATACCATTGCAAAATGGCAATGACTAATTTGCAGTTGTATGAAGAAAAGTCATTATAAATGTGAATTCTGGTCAAGAATTCGTTGACTTTCAGCGTCTAAGGCAACTACATCCAGGAGTTAATGTAGAAATGAGTAGTTGCTCCATATAGATGGAAGATTTAGTTAAATATTTGCGACTTTTTTAGATTCAGTTAATCAAACTGATCCGGTTAAAAACTTTACCAAAATATCAACCAAAATTTCCACTTTGTAATATCTGAAGGCAAAACCGAATAAGTCGACCTATAGTTCGGAATATTGCGGAGATACGCAGAGGACTTTCCATCAATGGGACATGCCACCACAATCCAAATTAGTGATTGACGAAGAGTTATGAACTTGCAGTCCGAGGAAATATTGGATAAGAGATTCTGTTTAATATGACTATGGTCATGACTAAGGTCACAATCGTGATACAATAGGTTGAGTATTTCAAACTATATCAAGATCTGGAGAACGGCAATGAAATCATACGACCCTTCTCGTGAACATACGATAAAGGCCTCAGAATTCAAGGTCAAATGCCTTAAACTGATGGACGAGGTTGCGAATACCGGAGGGGAGTTGGTCATTACAAAAAACAACCGTCCGGTTGCTCGTCTTGTGCCCTATAGAACTAGACCTCCAACTTTGTTCGGCATTGACAGGGACAAAATTGTGATACTTGATGACATCATTACACCACTCAATACGAAGTGGGAAGTCGATGTGAAATAAGTTAGGACACATAAAAGTGATTCTGCTTGACACACATGTCGTATTGTGGCTGCGAAGTGGTTCCCGTGAATTAGGTTCAATTGCACACAGAGAGATTGACCTCGCATGGCAGTCAGGTGAACTTGCGATCTCTGCGATTTCAATTTTGGAAATCGCAATGCTTCAAAGTAAAAAGAAAATTACACTTTCTGAAAATCTTGAGCACTGGCGTCGTACGCAAATTGAGCAAGGTATTGTTGAGATTCCTATTGATGGCGAAATTGGTTTAAGAGCAGTACAGTTAGCGAATTTTCATTCCGATCCTGCTGACCGAATGATCGTTGCGACCGCGCTAGCAGGACATCGACTGGTGACTGCGGACAAGCGGATTCTCGGCTGGAGTGGCGACCTTGATTCTTTGGCTGCATTTAAGTGATTTTTCAGGTGCAACTATCCGTGAGTTATGATTTGATCATTCGATCTATATTAGACGTCCGACCGTAAACAAAAACCTGCACCACGATTCAGACGACATTGAGAGTAAGCTATCGTTACACAGGCTATTTCAGCGGTTTGGGTGTGGTTGCGTATTCTAATGAATATGAAAGCGGAAATTAGTTACCTGTTAGGAAGATCATGCATGAGAAACTAAAACCTATTTGAGTATTGGTCTGAATGCGTTTGGCGTAAATTTGAAAAATCGTCTGAAAGAGTCACGCCATCCGCAAGTCGACAACGCTGGAAAGGGCTCAGTAACTTCCCATGACAATACGCGCTTTGGAGAGAACTTTGTACTTCTTCTTGCTGGTTTTCTCCACAGCAAGAACATCAGCAACGTAGGTGTTACCTTGACCTCCTGAACATGGAGGCAGATACCCCGGGCTTCGCCAGCCACCTGTCGCTCGGTTTTTCTTTACCAACCAAACGCCGTCCGGCATTTTTTTGGTACCGCCGGGTACGGCTGGCAGCTGGGCTGTTCCAGCACCCATCTCAATTTCAAATCCAACCTTTCCATGGCCACCCTTTTTTGAAAGCGGCTGATAGTCAAGATCATTGAACTCAACGACAATTGCATTAGCTTGAGCGGGGATATTGTTTACCGTCAACGGTGGAGTCGATCCTTTGCCACCGAATTTCTTGCAATGCTGGCCTTCCGGAATGGTAATTCCGTCCCAAGCTGAATCCGCAAATTCGACTGTCAATTCATCAGATTTGACGGTGTTTAAGCCAACAATAAATACAGTCAGACAGAAAATTAGTGCAATATTTCTTTGAATATTCATGCCATTTCTCTCCAGATAAATTTTCGAGTGACCTAAAAACATGATTCAGTCACAATAAACTACGGCACAACAATGCAAAGCTGAAATGTGTGCCCTAGGGTGTGCGTCAGAATCTTGGGCATAATTCAATTGACCTCCGACCCGGTAATCTGCTCTATAGCTATCGCAATTGCGGCAGCCCCATTTGCCACTACGCCCGCGGAGGCGATCAGGACCAGCCTAGCTGACAACTGACGCGTCAAATCAGTGCTGTATTGATGAATCCGGAGCTTCTGATATTCCAGGTAACACCTCTCATTTTGTCCTCGCTACGCTCTCATTGAGTTATTGCCGCAAAACTGTAATCTGCCCCCGATACAGCACATTTGAGACGATTAATCCGTTCACTAACTGCACAAAAAATTAGCACAACTGCCCCTCAATCGCTTTAGGATCAGCCGGAGATTTGGTCCGGCACAGCGTAGCAGCACATTCACGTTGTCGTCTCGGAATTAGAAATAGAAGCTATTGGCTAGGTCAGATTTATAATTTCCAGATTCAGGCTATTTTTCAATAAATTTTAAATTCAAGCACTAAGAGTAGCAATGTCAGAGTACCACGCACCAATCGAAGATATGCAGTTCGTCTTGCATAACGTCGCCGGACTTGATCAAATATTGGAAATCGATGATTTTCAGGGCATGGACCGGGAACTGATCGCGGCAATACTAGATGAATCTTCCAAGTTCTCCTCCAATGTTCTGGACCCCCTGAATAAAGTTGGTGATGAACATGGATCCATATGCGAAAACAGCGAAGTGACTACACCGCCTGGATGGAAAGAAGCATATCGTCAGTTTGTTGATGGTGGCTGGAATGGTCTGTCATTTGATGTGGAGCGTGGTGGACAAGGCCTGCCGTGGCTTGTTGCAACAGCAGTGCAGGAAATGTGGCACTCGTCAAACATGTCCTTTGGACTGTGCCCATTACTGACACAGGGTGCAATTAGAGCTTTGGAACTACATGGGTCCAAGGAACAGCAGGAACGGTATCTGGAACGACTGATTTCTGGAGAGTGGACTGGCACCATGAACTTGACTGAATCGCAAGCTGGTTCCGACCTCGCTGCCATTCGCACCCGAGCTGTTGCAGAAAATGGCTATTATCGAATCAAAGGCCAAAAAATATTCATCACTTACGGTGAGCATGATCTAACTGAAAACATCATCCATTTTGTACTGGCAAGATGTGCGGATTCACCCGCTGGAGTGAAAGGCATTTCGATGTTTGTCGTGCCGAAATTCCTAGTCAATGAAGATGGTAGTTTAGGTGAGCGTAACGACTTGCGATGTGTTTCGCTGGAGCATAAACTCGGTATTCATGCAAGTCCTACTGCTGTGATGTCGTATGGCGATAACGGGGGTGCAATCGGTTATTTAGTTGGCGAAAAGAACCGCGGGCTTGAGTACATGTTTACGATGATGAATCTGGCTCGACATGCAGTTGGCGTTGAAGGACTAGCAGTAGCTGAACGCGCTTATCAGCATGCGATCGAATATGCCAGGCAGCGTGTGCAGGGTACGGCAATCGGTACTCGGGAGCGGGTTGCGATTGTAGAGCATCCAGATGTCAGACGAATGCTAATGACGATGAAGTCGCTGATTGATGGGATGCGTTGCCTTGCTTACTTCACAGCCGGAGTATTTGATTTATCAATCAAACATCCGGATGAAATCGCCCGACAGAACTATGGTGAATTACAAGCCTTGCTGATCCCGCTAGTCAAAGGCTGGTGTGCGGAATCTGGGAATGAAGTTGCATACATAGGAGTACAGATTCACGGTGGAATGGGATTTATAGAGGAAACCGGTGCCGCACAGTATTTGCGCGATGTGAGAATCACCCCGATCTATGAGGGCACCACCGGCATCCAGGCAAATGACTTGATTGGAAGAAAAATTCTGCGAGGTGATCGCGAAGTTCTGGAACGCTTGGTCGAAAATATTCGTCAGTCGATTTCCCAAAACGATCAGAAAGATGAGGCTGTCGCGTTGATTTCAACTGCGGTACAGACTGCTCTTGAACATTTCAACAGAGCAACAGAGTGGGTTTATCAAACGGGTGAAACTCAACCGAAGGTTACCGCTGCAGCCAGTGTTGGTTATATGAATGTTTTTGCCTTAACTGTTGCCGGTTGGCTGATGCTGGACATGGCTTCCGTCGCAGCTGCTGAACTGCGCTCAGGTTCAGGTCACACAGAGCACTTGCAAGAAAAGCTGATTTCCGCAAAATATTTTGCCACCCATATTCTGCCTAGAGCCCAATCCCATGCCGATGCAGTAATCCAGTCTTCGGCCGTTGCTCTCGAACTATCCGAAAGTCAGTTCTAGTTCTTTCTCAAGCCAGTTTTGCACCATTGTTTACGGGGCGTTCTGGCTTTGCGATGACGACACTACCGTCATTTTGAACAAATCCGGTTAACAGAAACTGCGACATAAACGGACCGATTTGCTTGTCTGGGAAGTTCACAACACCGACGATTTGTCTACCGATCAGGTCATCAGGTGAATAAAGATCGGTGATTTGTGCGCTAGATTTGAGAGTACCGATTTCCTCACCGAAATCGGCGGAAATCTTGTAGGCAGGCTTGCGCGCCTCGGGGAACTCCTGCACTGTCAAAATAGTTCCGACACGAAGTTCAACCTGTTCGAATTCGCTCCAGCTAATCTGTTTCACGGAAATATTCTCCTTGAGAAAAAGAACTAAAGGGATTGGGTGGTTGATAAACGCGGAAGCTTAGTCAATTCCGACTTAAGCAACCTTCTTATGAAAGAAAGCAAAATTTTACAGCGAACCATCGTTCCAATTTTGTAATGATATAGACGCGTTGAATTAATATTTCAGCAGATCGTCGAACTAAACTCGTAGAATCGGATTTTCCATATTTTCTACACTTTATGCTACAGGCATATAATGACTCGCCCTGTATGAAGTAGGAGGCTCCGGTGAGAAACTTGGAACATATCAGCGTTGAAAGCATTGTCGATTCGCTAATTCAACGCTCGCGGCAAGCGTTTAACGAGTTTCGGAGCGCCGACCAACATTCTGTGGACGAAGCAGTTACGGCAGTTGCCTGGTCGTTGTACAAGCCAAACAATGCTAGGAAGCTGGCAGAATTAGCGGTGCAGGATACCAAACTTGGGAACGTCAACGACAAGATCACCAAGAATCAACGCAAAACGTTTGGAACCTTACGCGACCTTTTACGCGCACGTACGGTAGGCATCATCGAAGAAGACCAGGAACTAGGCATCGTAAAGTACGCAAAGCCGGTCGGTATCGTCGGTGCTGTTACACCTTCAACCAACCCGGCAGCGACTCCGGTTAACAAGTGCATGATGGCTATTAAGGGACGAAATGCGATTATCGTTGCACCTTCACCGGCCGGTTGGAAAACAACGAACCATGCAGTGGAACTAATGCGTGAAGGCCTGAAAACTGTCAGCGCTCCACGAGACCTGATTCAAATTCTTCCGGCACCAGTTAATCGGGAAATGACCCAGCAACTGATGCAGTCTGTTGACTTGGTTCTGGTTACCGGCTCACAAAACAATGTGAAAGGTGGTTATTCAAGCGGTACACCAGCAATTGGTGTTGGTGTGGGTAACGTGCCGGTAATCGTGGATGAGTCAGCCGACTTGCAGCGTGCCGCCCGATTGATTGGCATGTCAAAAACCTTTGATAATGGCACCTCCTGTTCGTCTGAAAATTCTGTCATTGTGCTCGATTCAGTTTATGAAGAATTGATGAACGCTTTTGCCGATTCCGGTGGATATCTGGCGACTGCGGAAGAGAAAGACCGAATTGTAAATACACTGTGGACCGCTCCTGGGAAATTGAACCGATCACTTATTGCCAAGGACGCAGACGTGCTAATCCGGCACTGTAAATTGGCTACACCCGTGGAGACAACAAGATTCATCATTGTTGAGGAATCGGGAACTGGTCCCGAATACCCGCTATCGGGCGAAAAACTTTCACTTTTCATGACCGCGTATCGAGTTTCGAATTTCAATGATGCGGTTGCCAAAGTGCGCGCTATTCTTGATTATCAGGGGGCAGGGCATTCCTGTGGTATTCACACGGCAGAT
>JAJDXD010000060.1 GCA_022823405.1 Gammaproteobacteria bacterium | reverse complement strand
GCCCTGACGCGACAGGAGCACGGGGAGCATACCTACTGGATGGCAATTACACTGGCCGCCATGTTGGGACAGATTGGATTGCCAGGCGGAGGCGTTGGATTTGGGTATTCTTCCACCAACGGCGTCGGAAACCATATCGGCCGCCTCAGATGGGAGAACTATCCAGTCGGCAATAACTCTCTATCATTGAAGAGCTTTATTCCGGTAGCAAGAATTTCCGATATGCTACATAACCCAGGTAGCGATTTCACTTACAACGGTACTACGCATAAATACCCAAAGATCGAGTTAATCTACTGGGCCGGTGGAAATCCTTTTCATCACCACCAAGACCTTAATCGTTTGATTGAGGGCTGGCGCAAGCCAAAGTGCACAATTATTCATGATTGTTTCTGGACTGCTGCAGCCCGATACTCAGATATCGTATTGCCAGCAGCAACAATGCTCGAACGAAGTGATGTATCCTCGTCCCCAAGGGATTGTTATGCAGTGTATATGGATCAGGTGTTGCCTAAATTCGGACAGGCCAGAACCGACTACGAAATTTTCTCCGGCATTGCGAAGCAACTTGATTTTGATGATGAGTTTACGGAAGGTAGAGATGAAAGCGAGTGGATTCGATACCTGTTCGAACAAACTCGAGACCGCTACATTTCCGAGGGGATTCCATTTCCTGAGTTCAATAATTTTGTGCAGGAAGGTCATATGCGGGTTGACACACCTTCCAAACCTGGGGTCTTGCTTGAACCTTTTCGCAACGATCCCGATGGCAAACCACTGAGAACACCCAGTGGGAAAATTGAAATATTCTCTCAAAAAATCGATTCTTTCGGTTACGACGATTGTCCAGGACATCCGACCTGGATGCCACCATCGGAATGGTTGGGTAAGGTGGGTATTGATGAAGACTGTCTGCACTTGATATCCAATCAACCGTTGCCACGCTTACATTCTCAGTTAGATCACGGTGCGTATAGCCGCTCACACAAAATAAATGATCGTGAACCGCTCCGCATGAGTTCCAAAGATGCTGAAAAGAGAATGATTCGAGATGGTGATGCAGTAAGAGTGTACAACAATAGAGGCACATTTTACGCAACTGCCGTAGTAGATGACAACTTGAAAGTGGGTGTCATTCAAATTGCTACCGGTGCATGGTTAGACCCTGTCGATCGAAACGCAGCTACGCTCGTCTGCAAGCATGGAAATGCCAACATGGTAACTCATGATCGCGGAACGTCAAGCCTGGCACAAGGACCAGCTGCGATGTCCTGCCTTGTCAAAGTAGAACGAATTGATGGTGAACTGCCTTCCGTAACCGCATTTACTCCGCCTGAAATAATTTCGATAACCTAAGAGAGTCAAATTCCACGGTATAGAAAGAATGGATGGTAACACATTAAATATTTGAAGCTACTTTCTCCCTGAATCAAACTTAGCCGACTAAGGCAGCCCACCGACAATTCAGAGAAGTCTGGGCCAAGGCGTTTGGCATTTGTTTCATCTGTAAAATCAATTTTACCGACCCGCTGTAGTAGAACACATGTAAGTGGACTACTACGTATTATGCGGTATCGCATTTACTGGTATTGGTGTGTCATTGCTTATGGGATGAAAGTGTTCTTTTTAACGGCCATTTTACGGCAGACGACAAATGTCACCAATAGATCGCATTTAATCCTGAATTTCTACAGGATTAAGATTATTATTCTTGAAAATCCTATTATTATTTTTATAATTTCATGAATACATGATTGAATCTAAAATCCCAAGAGCATTTGCTATAGCGAGAGTGAACCGCTCGTTCCAGGTGCATCCTGCAGTAGCGGTTGTAGGCCCGCGCCAGAGTGGCAAGACAACTTTGGCAAGACTGTTTACACACAATGACCCGCAGGTAAGTTTTTTTGATCTGGAAAAGTATACGGACCGTCGGTTAATGGACAATGCGGAGTCGATTTTATTGAACCTCTCGGGCACTGTTGTGATTGATGAGATACAGCGCGTACCTGAGCTTTTCGAGGTAATGCGCGTTGTCATTGACAATCCAAAATGTGACGCGCGGTTTCTGGTGCTCGGCAGTGTATCACCGACATTGATAAAAGGTGTATCCGAATCTCTGGCTGGTCGTATCGGAATTGAATACTTAAGTGGATTTTCCATTGACGAGGTTCCTGAAATTGATTGGCGCACACTATGGTACAGAGGCGGTTTCCCGAGAAGCGTACTAGCTGGCGACGACGAACTGTCTGCAATTTGGCGGGAGAGTTTTGTAGAAACATTTTTAGAGCGCGATGTTCCGCAATATGGAATTATGGTACCGCCAGACACGCTGCGCCGCTTCTGGACGATGCTCGCACACTATCATGGGCAGGTTTGGAATGGCGCAGAATTTGCCCGTGCCATCGGACAAAGTGAGATTACAGCCAGACGCTATCTGGACATACTCAGTTCCGCGTTTATGGTCAGGGTGCTGGCTCCCTGGCATGAGAATCTGAAAAAACGTCAGGTCAAATCACCCAAGATATACATCCGTGATTCTGGTATTTTGCATTCACTTCTCGAACTAAATTCCCGCCGTGGTGTGTTGAGCCATCCAAAGGCCGGTGCTTCATTCGAAGGGATGGTCATCGAACACATCATCAATCGTCTGCGTTCTCGCAGCTGCTACTTTTGGGGGACTCATGGTGGGGCAGAACTCGATCTTTTGGTGATCGTCAACGGGAAAAGATATGGATTCGAAATCAAGTACAGCGATTCGATTGGCACCACACGTTCAATGCGCTCTGCCATTCAGGACTTGAATCTCGAATACCTATGGATTGTCCATCCTGGAGCACAAAATTATCAGCTAGATGAAACCATCTCAACACTCGCATTCGAACAGATTACCACGCTGGTTGATCGTTTGAAGCGGGACACAGGACACCTTCAATAAACCACTATTCGACAAGATACCAATATTCAGCTGGCAGGACATCACTTTCAATTCCTTACCAGTTAATTCAGAGTCTGCTACCCTGGGAAAAAGTTGTAAAGAATTAAGAAAGACTCAGAGAATCGACACTCTCTTTATAGATTCGTGTGTCAGCCACTGTTGAAACTCCCCGCTAATGATGAGTGAAGGTTTGCGCTATAGTTTGATTTTTCCACAGATTCACGAACAGTATCACGATGATGACATGAATGAATTATTGAGGCAAGCCATAAAAGTTGAGGATTAGCTGAAGGAAATTTTTGTGGCATTCAATTCAGGAGTAGCGGTGGTGTCGGATTTCTGCGGTCTGTTGAACAGTTGGATTTCACTACGATCAGCCTTCTCAGGCGAGTAAATTCAGGTAAATTGAACCCATTTCAGCACTTTTCGAGATAGAAAAAATCACAAAGCTTCCCAACCGTATTACTTCAATTACTCATTCATGACCATCTGCATCAAGAGGTATTTCGAACCAATAATGTGCAAATTGAGTTTTGATCCCGTGCTGCAGTAATTACTGCAGTTGGAGATATCTACAACCCTACCCTGTTGTTGGTTGAGCATATTCGAAAACTTGAAATGGGATGGTTTACACAATCTAATGAATGTAAGAAATTTACAGGGGAGACAGCATATAAATTATCCAATCCGGGGACGTAAAAAAGCCTGCGTATATTCGTTCCTGTTTTTGCAGATCAGGTTAACGCACGCTTAGATGATGGAATCGAGTGCATGAATACGTACAATAAGGCTCTACGGATATATGATTAAACTTGACATGCATATACCTAACGCTCGTACAGTTAAAATCTAAATCTAAGTCTCAACATAATCATGGATCCAATACCTGACTACATTTCATGCATTGAGCATTAAGAATATGGTTTCGTTTCAATTTAAAACCAGAAGATATTGAATTGCCAAAGAAAGATACTCCTACCAATAGTCAAAAAGATAACTCTAAATCGGAACAAAGCGCAACTATCGGCTACGAAGACAAATTGTGGCGCATGGCCGATACTTTGCGCGGTTCAATGGATGCTGCTGAATATAAACATGTTGTGCTCGGCTTAATTTTCCTAAAGTACATTTCTGATGCATTTGAGGAACGCTATCAAAAGGTGAAGGCAGAATGGGGAGACGAAGCTGCTAACGACAGAGACGAATATATAGCTGAAAGTATTTTTTGGGTTCCGTTAGAGTCGCGCTGGCAAAACATTTCTGATCAAGCGAAACAGCCTGAAATTGGTCAGGTTGTTGATGATGCCATGGTTGCAATTGAAAGAGATAATCCAACTCTAAAAGATGTGCTTCCGAAAGAATATGCCAGACCAGTTGTTGATTCGTCTCGTCTAGGACAACTAATCGATACGATCAGTAACATTAAAGTTGGAGATGAAGAAGCCAGATCGAAAGATGTACTAGGCAGGGTTTACGAGTATTTTCTCTCGAAATTTGCGAATGCGGAAGGCAAAAAGGGAGGTGAGTTTTATACACCGCGTTGCATTGTGCGACTGTTGGTCGAAATGTTGCAGCCTTATTACGGACGAGTATACGACCCGTGCTGCGGTTCATCTGGCATGTTTGTTCAGTCTATTGAATTCATTCGCGCTATCGCAAACGGGAATGGAAATGAAAGAAGTCTTCCGAGTGTTCCTCGAATTGATGTTTCGATCTTTGGCCAAGAATCAAATTACACGACTTGGCGCCTATCAAGAATGAATCTCGCAATTCGAGGAATTGATGGACAGATTGCACACGGAGACAGTTTTCACAATGATCGCCATCCGGACCTGAAAGCGGATTTCATCCTCGCAAATCCACCATTTAATGTTTCTGACTGGGGAGGAGATCAGTTAGCCGATGACAAGCGTTGGCAGTTTGGCATTCCCCCTAAAGGCAACGCCAACTTTGCGTGGGTTCAGCATATGATTCATCATTTGGCACCGAATGGTGTTGCCGGATTTGTGCTTGCCAACGGTTCAATGTCCAGCAATCAATCAAATGAAGGTGCGATTAGAAAGAACCTCATTGAGGCTGGCCTTGTCGACTGTATGGTCGCTCTACCCGGTCAGTTGTTTTATTCGACTCAAATTCCTGTCTGTCTATGGTTTTTAGCGCGCGATCGCAGCAATGGCAAGTATCGCGAGCGGCGCTATCAAATTCTATTCATTGATGCCCGTGCGCTCGGCAAGATGGTGAGCAGAACACATCGAGAATTATCAGATAGAGAAATCAGTCGTATCACAGATACTTATCATGCTTGGCGAAACGAAAACCATTCTGATAACTACGCAGATATTCCAGGATTCTGCAAGAGTACAACTTTGGAGGAAATTCGAAAGCACGGTTACGTACTTACTCCTGGCCGCTACGTTGGTATACCGCCAGCGGAGGAAGATGGAGAGCAATTCGAGAATAAAATGAAAAGGCTAGCCGTTCAATTGCGAGAACAGCAGGAACAGGGAGCGAAGTTGGATCTAGCCATTGTGCAAAACCTGACGCAACTTGGGATCTGGAGCGAATAACAGAATGTCGAATCACAAACCCGAGATCGCACCTTTCGAACGGGCAATTCAACGTCTTGAAGAAGGACTAGTGCGTTATCGATCAGACAAAACCGACACACTGGTTCGCGATGGCCTGATTCAACGCTTTGAGTTTACCTACGAACTTGGACACAAGATTCTGAAGCGCTGTCTCGAATACGCCTCAGCAAACCCAGAGCAGATTGATCGGATGACTTTTCAGGATCTCATTCGCACGGCAAACGAACAAGGACTGTTGCTCGGCGAGTGGATTGATTGGCGTCAATTCCGAGATATGCGGGCGAAAAGCAGTCATACATATGACGAGGAAATGTCGCTCCAAGTAATTGAGAATATACCTCGCTTTATTGAAGAAGCAATCTATTTGCGAGATAGGCTACGAGACGCATTACGTGATTGAGATGATGCCACGTCTTGATCTTAGTCCTAGTCATTGGGACATTGTGTGCAAAATTCTGCATAAACATGTGCCTAATCGAAAAATATTGGTATTTGGATCGCGCGCCACCTGGACCGCAAAGGAGTATTCGGATCTTGATCTCGCCATCCTCGGGGATGAACCTTTGCCTATAAATGTCTCATCGGCCCTGACCGAAGGATTTAGTGAATCCGACCTACCCTTCAAGGTTGATATTGTCGATTGGGCTCGGGCCGACGAGTCATTTCGTGACAAGATCCATCACGAGGGGTTGGTTGTGAAAGTTCCGGCGCAGAAATCTTCATCGACTAGCTTACTAGGCTTGCCAGCTCAGGATCAGCAAGGAGATGATGTGGATAGCAGTTTCGCATATCGTAGTATTGGTGATTCTGGAGGAATGGAGTACAAAAGATGGCATCGAGTATCTTTGAATGAGGTAGTTAAATTAACACTAAGTAACGTGGACAAGAAGTCCAAGGAAAATGAACGCAAGGTTCGCCTCTGCAACTATACGGATGTCTACTACAACAACTTCATTCACGCTAATATGAATTTCATGTCAGCAACAGCAACCGAGAATGAGATAAATAAATCCACACTACAATCTGGAGATGTTGTAATTACGAAAGATTCGGAAAAGCATGACGACATTGGAGTGCCTGCTCTAGTTAGGGAAAATGTTCGAAACTTGGTCTGTGGATATCATTTAGCAATACTTCGTCCTCGCTTATCGAAAATCGATGGCACGTATCTGTTCTATGCATTGAGAACAAAAGACGCTCAAAAACAATTCCATTCCTACTCGAACGGAATTACGCGATTCGGACTCCGGAAGCACGATATTGGTCTAGTGGAGATTCCGTGCCCTTCCCTCTCTGAACAACGAGTCATCGCCCACATTCTCGCAACGTTGGATGAAAAGATCGAGTTGAATCGACGCATGAATGAAACGCTAGAAGAAATGGCGCAAGCTCTGTTCAAGTCATGGTTTGTGGACTTTTATCCCGTCTATGCCAATATGGAAGGCTACAACCATGGCTTACCCCAACCTCTTGCGGATCTTTTTCCAGACCGACTTGTTAACTCCGAGATCGGCGAAATTCCGGAAGGTTGGAATTCGGCCATACCAAGCGACTTAATTGACCTTAATCCAAAGCGAACTCTAAGCAAAAATCAAGTCGCTCCCTATCTCGAAATGGCAAATATGCCGACAAAGGGGCACGTACCCAAAAAGTGGTACAACAGACCATTTGGTTCTGGTACGCGTTTTACCAACGGTGACACACTCCTTGCACGCATTACACCGTGCCTCGAAAACGGCAAGACAGCCTTTGTCAACTTTCTACCGAGCGGCAGCGTAGGTTGGGGCTCAACCGAGTACATTGTCATGAGACCAAAGTTCTCGATCCCAAACGAGTATGCATATTGCTTAGCACGAAACTCAGACTTCCGCGAATTTGCAATTCATAATATGACTGGAACGAGCGGCAGACAGCGTGTCCCAGCAAAAGCTCTTGCATACTTCCCATTGGTAATACCTCCCAAGAATGTCACCGACGCTTTCGGCTTTCTTATTAGACCGATCTTCTCTAAAGCTAGTAGGAATGCACACCAATCGCGCACTCTCGCCACACTGCGTGACACGTTGCTTCCTAAACTTATAACTGGTGAAATTCGCCTTTTCGAGGCAAGGAAGATAATCGAGGCAGTAGTATGAGTAGCCTTAATGACATTGAGAAACTTTACCTTGAGAAAATTCTGAGGATGGGTGACGGCTACGTTTTGAACTACAGTGATGCCACTTATGGTGAATTTTTTGACCGCCATAGGATCAGCATTCACGGACCAAAATATCGAAAGTACGGCACTTCCAATGCAAAGAAAATGCGAGCATTTTGGGAAATAGAACCTGGCAGGATAGTCGGTATGGTACTAGATGGTATGCTAAATTTCTATAAGGCAAGCTGTGATCTAAACGGCAATGCGATAGATGCACCAATACTGAGCAGATTTCGTGGAATTGTCAATCGACTCTTGGGTAAACGCTCTCTTGATGCGCAGGAAAAAAGAAAAAGCGTTTCTTGAAAAGGAGTTTGCCATTTCAAATGTGGAGAGACTTCCAATTGAGCCAGCCGTAATTCCTATTATTAGTGAGCGGTTGGAAAGAGATACAGAGAGCATTAGCAGCTGGAGCACACCTATCGGGTGTAATCATGTGCGGAAGTATTCTTGACGCGGTGCTACTGGGAGCGGCTCAGCACGAACCTCGTCTTTTAACACTTCAACAGTTAGTCCTAAGACAAGAGATGGGGAAGTCAAGCAATTTCAGGATTAGACGCTGGTTTATTGACGCAGCTCATGACGTTGGAGTTCTGGAGTTGGACGTGAAGAAGTTTAGCCATAGTCTAAGAGATTTTCGAAACTATATCCATCCTTATGAACAGAAGGTTTCTGGCTTCACACTTAACGAACACACAGCTAATGTTTGCTTTCAAGTTCTGAAGACAGCACTCGCTAGTGTATCAGGCGACAGATAGGCTATGAGAGAGTTTCCCACATCACCAATTCAGCACGTGGTGGAACCCAAGCGGTGACCTACTTAACCGAATCTGAAGTCGAGAATGCAGCTCTTGATTGGCTCGCTGGTTGTGGCTGGTCCATCGCTCACGGCCCCAAAATTGCACCTGATGCTTCAGGTAAAGAACGTGATGACTATAGTGCTGTCGTACTAGAACAACGATTGCATGGCGTCTTGGTTCACCTGAACCCGAATTTGCCGGCGAACGCGCTAGTCGACGCATACCGAAAACTCACGCGGCCTGAAGGGGCGACGATCGAGGCTCGGAACCGTACCTTCCACCGTATGGTCGTCGACGGCATTACGGTGGAGTACCGCACTCACGACGGACAAATCCGAGGTGCTCAGGTGCGCGTGGTGGAT
>JAJDXD010000027.1 GCA_022823405.1 Gammaproteobacteria bacterium | reverse complement strand
TTAGCGACAGCAGAGTCTGACGCACAAGGAGCGCCAGCAATGCTCCTGCGAAGAAGATGACAAATGGTGGGATGTCAATGCCCATCGTAATAATCCTCGCTACGCATCAGCGGTTTTCGCATCCACTTTGCAACGACCACTAGGACAACACAGGCCACAAATCCAAACACGCAATAGAAAAACAGCAGTGACTCCCAGGGATGATATATGTGACGGTGAATAATCAGGTCCAGTACAACGACAATTGCACAAGCGGCATAGAACCACTTGAGTATCCGTCGAAGTCCGACAGCTCGCGGAAGATCTGAATTCGTCTCGTGGTTCTTTTTCATATCATTCATTTTGATGAGGTGATCATACTCATCAGTTCAAATGCAAAGTCAGGTGCTATAAACAAAATGATGCAGCCAGCAGCGCTGATTATCATTGCGATCAGTATCGAAACAGGCGCTTCCTTAATCGTCTCGTTGCCGTCATCAGGTGGGTGATAAAAAGCCCGGACAGCAATGGGCAGTAAGTATGCTGCGCTCAACAGAGAGCCAATGATCAACGCTGCCAGTAATAGCCAGTCCGTTGTGTTGGCAGCGCCAAGCAGCAGGTTCCATTTGCTCCACATTCCGCCGGTCGGAGGTGCACCGACAATCGCGATGCAGCCAATTAGGAATGTAATCATGGTTACAGGCATGCTGCGTCCAATGCCGCGCATTTGACTTATTTCGGTTTTGTGTGCCGCCACAAGTATTGCACCTGCACCAAAGAACAGAGTGATTTTGCCGAATCCATGCATGAGCATATGAAGACCGCCACCAACAATCCCGGCGGCATTAGCGACGAGAGCGCCAAGAACAATGTAAGACAGTTGGCCGACTGTCGAATATGCCAAACGTGCCTTGAGATTATCTTTTCGAAGTGCGATGATTGCAGTCGCTACAATCGTAAATGCAGCGACATAAGCCAGATAACGGTGCACTTCCAGTTCCTGTAGCAAATCGATTCCAAAGATATAGATCGAAACTTTCAGAATCGAAAAAACTCCTGCTTTGACCACAGCGACAGCGTGAAGCAGAGCGCTGACAGGCGTTGGAGCAACCATAGCGGTCGGCAACCATCGGTGAAACGGCATCAATGCTGCTTTACCAATTCCGAAGACATAGAGTACCAAGAGTATGTTGAGTGTTGTTTTACTGATATCTCCATCCAGTATTCCGCCTGCCCGAAAATCAAGAGTGCCGGTTAGGATCCATGTCCAGATTAGTGCTAGCAAGAGCATACCGACAGATGTTCCTAGTAGCAAAAATAGATAAACTCGACCTGCTCTTCTTGCTTTATCTGTCCCAGCGTGGGTAACCAGGGGAAATGTTGACAGGGTCAGTACTTCATAAAACAGAAATAGCGTAAACCCATTGGCTGCAAGCGCAATACCCATTGCACTTGAAATTGCGATTGCAAAAAAGATATTAAAGCGGGCAAGGTTAGTTTCGCCGTGACCTCGCATATATCCAAATGAATAAATTGACGTGACTATCCAAAGAAAACTCGCCATCAGCGCAAACAGAATTCCAAGCGGTTCTGCCTGGATAGCAATGGACACACCGACAAAAGGTTCGAACAGAACCAAAGGTTCGATTGTTCCTTCACCCAATGCACTGTACAGGGAAAGAGTCAGCAGGAATGTCAGCACTGCAACTGAGGCATTTATGGCCTCATACAATATTGGAAACACGCGTCCGACTGTAGCAATCAAGACAACTGCAACAAGAGGTGCAACGAGACAATAAAGTTGAATCGTGGATGCACTCATCATGGAGAAATTCCGAGAATCGTGTTAGCGGCCTGCGTTGCAATCGAACCAGAAAATCGCGCATCAATGCCGAAATATATATTGGCGACAACCAGTATCCAGGTTGGAATCAGAAGCGACAAGGGTGCTTCCTGTCGAACGACTTGTTCATTCGGGTCTTTTCGAAAATATGCAATTTCGACAATTTTCCAGACATAAGCTGCGGTTACTAAAGATCCCAGCAGAATCAAACCAGCAAGCCACCAGAAATTTTGTTCAAGTGATGCGGATACCAGATACCACTTGCTGATAAATCCTGTAGTGAATGGAACGCCAATCAGGCTAAGTCCCCCGATGAGAATTGCTGCCATTGTCCATGGCATACGTCGACCCGCGTTTTTTAGTGCTGCAGTTGTTGTCGACCCGGTTACGATAAACAGGCCTCCTATTGCCATAAATATTGCAGTCTTCATGATTGCATGATTGAAAAGATGCAGAAATGAGGCTGCAACTCCGGCAGTTGATGCCAGACCCACACCAACGGCGATGTAACCAATCTGTCCGATACTAGACCAGGCAAACAGGCGTTTAAGTTCATTCTGAAAAATTGCGACAGCTGAGGTGATCACCGCACTAATGATGCCAACAGCAAGAATGATGTGGTGTGACGAGGTGAACCCTGAGAAATAGTCTTCCGGGAAAACTTCAAATATGAGTCGGATGAACACATAGACAGCGGCTTTGGTGGCAGTGCCAGCTAGAAAAGCAGTTACTGCATTGGGTGCATAAGCGTAGGCGTTCGGCAGCCAGGCGTGAAAAGGAAACAACGCCATTTTGATTGCCAGTCCAACAATAACAAATCCGAATGCAACAGCAACGGTGTTTTGACTGATCAGGTCCGGAAGTCGCTGTGCCAGATCAGCCATATTCAAGGTGCCGGTCAGCGAATAAAGAAAGCCGACACCAATCAGGTAAAAAGTTGCAGCGATGGTTCCCATTACCAGATAACGAAACGCTGCTGACAGACAACGTTTGTCTTGACCGAAACTGATCAGAATGTATGTGGAGAGGGATGATACTTCCAGAAAGACAAATACGTTGAACACATCACCGGAAATCGTAATGCCGGACAAGCCAGTAAAGCAAAGAATCCAGGCAGTGTACAGCCATCCCTGACTCTTTTCTGGAACTTCAGATTTGATGCTGACAGGGGCGTAGATGATCCCCAACAGATAAATGAAGCTGATAATCAGCAGAATTAGGGCATTCGCACTGTCGATTCTGTATTCAATTCCAAATGGAGCTGCCCAGCCCCCGAGCGAATAGACGATTTCTCCGAACCTGTTGATATGAAGGAGTATCGCAATCGAGTTGATGCAGCTGGCGATACCAACTGCAAGGGCGATCAGCCAGGTAATACCAGGTCTTCTGATAATCGCACACAGTGGTGCAGCCAGTAGAGGAATGACGACCTGCAAGGCGCTTAAGTGTAAGCTCAGCACCTTAATTTCGCTCTATGTCCTGTTGTACATCCTGATCATCGATAGTTCCAAAAGCAGAGCGAATTCTGACGATCAGGGCTAGACCCAGGGCTGTGGTTGCAACACCCACAACAATCGCAGTGAGGATGAGCACATGGGGTAGGGGATTGGAGTAGACAGTTGGCTCTTTCAGCAAAATCGGCGCGGTTCCTCCACCTACCTTACCGATGCTGATGTAGAGAATGAAAACCGAGCTTTGAAAAATATTCAGTCCAATGATTTTTTTGATGAGATTGTTAGCCGATATCACGATATACAACCCAATCATCATCAGTGCGATGACGATCCAATAGTTGACGATCCCTAGGCTTTCCATTTAAATTCAATCCGTGTCTTGAGAGTCTGGCTGTCGATAATCTGCAAAGCTCAGAAACAGAATGACCATCACTGACGCCACTGTCATGCCAACGCCAAATTCGATGAGTAGGATTCCGAGGTGTTGTCCGGCTACAGGGTCGGCAGAAAGTACACTGTAGTTAAGAAATTCACCACCTAAAAACATACCAGCAACGCCAACACCTGTGTAGAGAAGCACACCCAGTGCGGCTGTTGTGTAGACAAGCGGCGGTGGTACTATTTTCATCGTTGCTTCCTTACCAAAAACGATGCCGTACAGAATAAATCCGGCACCAAATATAACACCAGCCTGAAATCCTCCTCCAGGTCCATAGTCACCGTGAAACTGAACATACAGGGCGAACACCATAATGAACGGGATCATGATTTTGGCAATGACATGCAGAATCAAATGTTGTTTCATTGGATCAGTCCTTGGGTTTGGAAGACCTGCCAGTCAGCAGGGCAATCACGCCAATGCCAGCCGTAAATATCACCACGACTTCACCAAGCGTGTCATAACCCCGATAACTGGCCAGAACCGAAGTGACAACATTTGGAATGCCGATCTCCGAGTATGAATCTTGGAGGTAGTAGGGTGCTACGTGTAGATTGGCTGGGGCGTTCGGGTCTGCAAATTGCGGCATGTCCATAATACCAATGGCAAGTGCCACACCCAGGGCGATTGAAACACAAACAGCGAATGCGGCATTTTTACGACGATAGCGAACCTCTTTTCGCGAGCCGGTCAGAGATAGTGCACTCAGCATCAGGATGGTGGCTATACATGTGCCGACTGCGGCTTCGGTGAATGCGACATCGACTGCATCAAGTGAAACAAAAAGGCTCGCCGTCAACAGGCTGTAGATACCAAACAACATAACCGCGCGAAACAGCCGATTTGTCTGCGAAATGTGAAGTGCCGTAACAAGCAGAAAACCGAGCAATGTAAAGTTAACGACAAGTTCGATAGCGTTCACCTTTTAGTCAGATCTGTAACAGGTAGTACATTACTGTGAATGGCCGACTTGGCAAGGGCATGTGAAGACGTGGGACTCGTGAAGAACAGAAAAATAAAAATTACCAGAAGTTTGAGAGAAACTAGAGAGAAACCGGATTCGATCAACAGACCGGTAATAATCAATCCTGCACCGGCGGTGTCAGTAATCCCAGCCGCGTGAATTCTACAAAACAGTTCCGGTAATCGAAGTACGCCAATTGCTCCAATCAGCACTGCAATAGAGCCAGTGACTAGAAAAATGTCTCTGATGATCGACAGAATCAGATCCATCACTTTCTTTCGTCCTCTGGTTGTTCAGCAATGTGACCAAGGTCGCCGTACTCGAAATATTTCAGAATTGCGATGGTGGCAATGAAATTACACAGTGCATAGACGATTGCAATGTCAAGAAAGTCAGGCCGGTCTGACAGAAAACCGTAGAGTGCGATGACAAGCACTGTCTTGGTGCCAAAATTATTGACTGCCAATATTCGATTGTAGATGTCTGGCCCAGCGAATGCTCTGATGAGCAAGAGGGCCATTCCCACTAGAACTGCAATTAGCGCGCCTGCAATCATACGGACAGGATTAAGTTCAGTACTCGAGTTTTCGGACGCGGTTAGCCATGTCACCCCGTTCAAGCGGTTCCAGCATATCACCTCGCAAGGTATGAATTTCCAGTCTGGAATTTTCAGCTTCAATGGTCAGAGTGCCAGGAGTGAGAGTAATTGAATTCGCGTATATCACTTTTTGCAGATCACTCATTTCGTCTACCGGTAGCCAAACCACTTTGGGTTTGATTCTGGATTTTGGGGTAAGAATGATTTTGCTAACAGCCCAGGTGGATAGCATGATTTCTTTGATCAGCCAAAACCAATAAGAAATAATCCTCCAGGGAATTAAATGAATGGGATAGTCTTCATGGTCGACAATCTCCATACGGCGCGAAATTCTCTGTACCCAGATACATGAAACAGCACCAAGCACTAGCAGTAGAGTTGTGTAGTGTCCGGAAAGGGCTAACCAGAATACAGCAAGAAAACAAAAGGGCAGGATCAAGAACTTCATTGGCAGTTGATCAGTTGATGAAGTTCGCGAATGTACACCATTAATTTAATCATGAATAAATCAGAATTGACTTAATTTAGCCAAAGGTTGGACTGGCTCCGTTTGCTCAATTTTAACAACTGCATCGTTATCTATTTAATTGGAATAAGCCGCATTCTAATTATGAAAATAACGAATTACACTTGATTTGCGCTCACGTCTCACGCGTTGACAGGTACATTAATCAAAGATGAGTTACATTGGGTTCAATTGGTAGACGCTTTGAAATACCAGTCAACTGCTCAAGTAGAAACCCGGCTGAAAGTATGGGGCCTTCATCTCTCGGCGGTCCAATAATCTGCAGTCCTACTGGCAAGCCGTTGCCAGTGAATCCGGCTGGCACGGCTAGCACCGGACAACCTGTCAATGTTAAAGCAAAAGTAATTGCCAGCCACTCATAGTAGGTATCGAATGTGTGCTCTCCCAACGATTCGACAAACCTCAATTCAGAGTCAAAGGGTGGCACGAT
>JAJDXD010000042.1 GCA_022823405.1 Gammaproteobacteria bacterium | reverse complement strand
GCATCACAGGCCGCCTGAATGGCAGTTTTGACGGAGTCTTCGGTACCGGTTATGAACAGCCGTCCGAACCGGCCCACTGCTCGTACCTGGACAATATCAATCAGTGCCGATTTTTCAGCTTCGTTACCCGCGATCGAAATGTAGGCAGCGGGCGAACACTCAACGATTCCAAGCGTTTGGCCCGGTACCACCAGTGATCCGGATGACCATTTGTTCAGTAGCTGTGCCTGGTAAGGTTCGACAGATGTGATAATTTGGGTGGATTCAACAGCAGGCTTGATCCGATCCTCCAATTTCATACCCAACTCGTTCAGAATTGCTTCTCGAGCCGCATTGATCTGAGCGTTGTAAGGTGAGCGTAAAATGAAAAATCCAAACTCGCGTTCAACAATTTGGGAGGTCGCTTCAGCGCGACTAGCCTTGAGTGCGATATCGATCAGTCGGAATACTTCGTTGCCCGGCGCAAATTCTCCGATCAGCACGGTATCCCCAGCCAGCGGAATAGAGCCCTGTACAGTTGCACCGTTGTAGGCTGCGAATTTGGGTTGCAACCGGTCAATCTGCATCAAAGCTCGAATCGTTAAACGTTCACCCATCTTATTCACCAAACTCATCATAGACATCGCGCCATGGCCGCGATTCATAAGCGACGCGCTTAATGTTGATCAGGTGCAGAGCCGTCACATTGTCTGATGTAATGGAACCGGACCAGGTTCCAGTTCCCAGCATGAAACTGGGCTCTAGATCAGTGGAATAACCCATGCCACCTATGATTGCAGGAGAGTTGACCAGAACTCGACCGACTGGTAGTTCACTATAGCGAGCGACTGCTTCGCCATCATCGGCATGAATGACGGCAGTGTGTCCCCAGCCTCCAAACCCAACAATCTGTCGGGCAATATCAATTGCAGCAGCTTCGGACTTCACTTCATACCAGGCCAATACAGGATTCAGCTTTTCATGCGACAACGGTGCCTGCCAGCCGACCTCCGATAGCGATGCCATGAGCACTCGGGTGCGCGGTGGCAGTTCAATATTGGCCAATTTACCGAGTTGTTCAGGTGATTGACCAACGCAGTCCGGGTTAATGGCATTCGACGGAAACAACACTTTGGAAAGCCGCGCCGCATCCTGATCTGTACAGAAATATGCACCGCGTAGTTTCATTTCTGCTTGCAGTTCGCGGCTAATTGACTGTTCCACAATGACAGCCTGTTCCGCAACACAAGCGGTGCCATAGTCAAAGTTTTTCGATGTGATGATCTGTTCGGCGATTTCATCAAGTTCGTGTGCCTTTGAGGCGTGAACATAGCAGGGTACATTACCTGGCCCAACTGCCAGCGTTGGTTTCCCCGACGAATATGCAGCTTTGACCATTACCGGACCACCTGTCGCCAGTACGACTGATGTCCGTCGATGAGTCATCAATTCAGTCGTACCGGCAATAGTCACTTTGTCAAGGCACTGAATCAACCCGGGTGGTGCACCAAGCTGTTCGGCTGCCTTGGCCATCACAGCGGTCGTTTCCACGGCACACTTAACCCCTCGAGGGTGAGGTGCGCATACGATTGCATTGCCGGCCTTGATGGCTGAAATGATTTTGAAGATAACCGTTGAAGTGGGGTTGGTCACCGGAATCAATGCCGCAACGACACCCATTGGTTCACCAATAGCTGCTATTTTGGTGACTTCATCTTTCCACAAAATGCCGCGGGTTCGGATATTTCGGAGCCAGGCAGCAACCGAGATTGAATTGAAAAGATTTTTCAGTCGTTTATCTTCTACATTGCCACAACCGGTTTCTTCCACAGCCAGTTCGCCCAGTCTTCTCGATTCCGGTTCTATCGCAGCCGCCATGGCATCAACAATCGCGTCAATCTGTTCGCGTTCGAACAGACGAAACTTCTGATATGCTTGCCAAGCGAGTTCGGTTGACCGACGAGCCGCTGCAATCGATTGAAGGTCGTGATCCATTTATCTCATCCTCGCACCAGCGCTTCCAGAACTTTTCGCGCGTCGTCAGCGTTGTCTGCACGAATGCCCATCGTTTCCAGCCGTCGGCCGGAAGCACTGACATCGCTTCCCAATAAAGCCCCAGCTACTGTAATCAGTGAATCTGTTACCGGTGTTGATACGCCAGCCAGGTGACCCGCTGACTGTAGTGGAATCAGCGATCCAGCGACAGCACTTCTAAGCACAGCCGGGACATCGCCAACTTCAGGTCTAAACCGAATCTGGCTGTCGCTGCCGGCACAAATTTCGATCCAACGTTCATCATCAGGCAGGTTTCGTACGCCAAATCGATTGGCAACCTGGCGACGTTCGTTCAGGGCTGCTGAAACAAGTGAGCGACAGTTCGGTGTAGCCAACAGCGAGTGAAAATTGTCGTGAGAGGGCAGGGACTCCGCACCAGGCAAAAGTGTTTCAGATGCACCGGCAACTGCACTTTCACCAAACATCAGGCCCACTGCTTCGATTACACCACTACCATCGGCAAGACTGCTATGCAGTGCGTTAGGTGCTGGGTGAACGTTGTGCAAAAGTTCAGCCAAAGTGTGAATGGTGTTGACTTGATTACCAGACATTGTTGCAGCCGCGGCAGTTGCAGAGACTGCCAGGTTCAATCCGTTGCCCTGAACCTCAGTCCAGTACGGCAAATGTTGAACCTCAACGACTGTAATGTCTGCACGGCAGCCACCAATTTGCAGAAGTGCGCTGACTTCCAGTGCGGCAAAGGTACGAGCTGGCGCAATTACCAGGGTTTGTCCATCGTTCAAGTGTTCGGCCAACACCATCGCGTAAGTGCGATGTTTGTGCACTGGGCCGGTCAAAAAAATCAAATCGGCTGATGACACAGCCGAATCGAGTTCTGCGGTCGTTTTAATGGATGGTGATGAGTCGATGTCAACCTGAAACGTACCGACTGGCCCATCTCCACGCAAAGTGATGCCACCGGCAGCACGAAGTGCGTTGAGTTCTGCACCATAAGCGCTGAAGAGAGTGACCGAACGATTCTGTGAAAGACAAAGTGCCGCCAGCAGTCGTCCTTCCGGGCCTCCACCAAGCACGGTCACCTGATTGAACGTCGGTGACTCAAGCTGTTTATCCCGCTCGGAGCTTCGTTCGAGCGCTTTCGCAAAAGCCTCAAATTCTGCACTCATTTACTTCTATACCTGAATCGACAATCCCAACTGTATCGGGTTCGTCGGAATCTGTCTGACAATGAAAAGTAGACACAAGTCGGATGACTTGCGTGATTACTCGGATTCGAGCAGATTTTCTACTTCATCGTGTGGACGTGGAATGATGTGAACTGAAATCACCTCGCCCACTTTGTTGGCGGCACTGGCACCGGCATCGACAGATGCTTTGACCGCTCCGACCTCACCGCGAATGAGTGTGGACACCAGTCCGCCACCGACGCGGACCTGGCGCAAAATGGATACATTGGCAGCTTTGACCATCGCATCTGCCGCTTCAATCGAAGCGACCAGTCCGCGCGTCTCAATCATTCCAAGTGCTGTTTGAACATTTTCACCTTTAGCGGCCATTTATGCCTCCTGTTTCAAATAATGTAAATTCTGTAAGTACTATTGCAAAGGAAGGGTTATTCAGTCTGGGTCATTAACTGTCACAGTATCGATAATTCCTACGATCGCAGCGTCAGCAGGGATTCCCTGTAATGCGGGCGGGACTCTGGATGCAGAACCCGTTGTCACCAGCACCTTCTGTCCTACTCCGGCTCCTAGCATGTCTGCAGCGACAATGGGTGTACCGGTCGGCTTTCCTGAACCATCTTCGAACTGCACAAGCAGAAGGGGATAGGCTGCCAGACGGCTTTCTTTAACCGTCGCGGTAACGGTTCCTATCACGCGTGCGATTTGCATTACATATTCCTTAAGTAGCGGTCAATCTCAACTTGAGTTACGGATTCGTTGATGAATGCGACCTCACGCTCCGCCTGCTGCAGCAGAACGGTGTGGCGGTCTTCACCCAACACATCTTTCAAGAAGTCCGATTCTTGGGCCAATTTGATCGCATCTGAGATATTCAACGGCAAGCCAGGTGCGTCTTCAAGTGCGTAGGCATCGGTTTCAGTCATCGGGCTGGGTTCCATGTCCTGTTCGATACCATCTAGACCAGCTGCAATTTCGGTTGCAAATAGATAATAGGGGTTGCAGTCGGCAGTGCCGTCTCGCTTTTCGACACGCACTGCACTATCAGCACCTTTGATTACACGCAGTGCAGTTGTTCGGTTATCAATTCCCCAGGTAATGTTGATCGGACAGAACGTATAGGGTGCCCTTCGTTTGTAAGCGTTCGGCGTTGTAGCGACAGCCAGGGAACATTCTGCCATGCGTTTTTCCATACCAGCCAGGTATGATCTTCCCATTGCGGAAAGTTCTCCCTGATCGGCAAACTCGTTGACGCCATCCTTCCAGATCGAATGATGGGTATGAAATCCGTTACCGGACTCGGCAGCGAAAGGTTTTGCCATGAAAGTTGCAACGTAGCCAAAGTGTGCGGCGATTTCTTTAATCATGGAGCGGAAAAGAATGACCCGATCAGCAGTTTCCAGTGCTTCGCCGTAGCGGATATTGATTTCTACCTGTCCGGGGGCGTATTCGGGATTGGACTGTTCGATCGGAATACCAAGATCAATGAGGTGTCGACGCATTGGTCCAACGACATGTTCAAGTTCTGCTGCGCGAGCCAGGTTGTAGACCTGAATGCCTCTGTCTTTGGGCTGTAGAGTTTCCGGGTCCAGCAGATAAAACTCCAGCTCTGCACCAATGTTGACAGTGAAGCCCATTTCAGCGGCACGTTCGACCTGTCGGACAAGTGCTATTCTTGGGTCAACAGAAAGCGGTTTATGGTCCATTCCTTCCATACGACCCATGCAGATCGCGACACCGGGCTCCCAAGGCGAAGCAACCGGTTGCGTCATTGGAAACATGTGCAAATCTGGGAAGCCGTTCTCCATATTCGCACAGGGTGAGTCCCAGATGTCTGAGGTCATGTCCATGACCAGCAAGGCGATAGACAGCGCATTGCCTTCCTTGCTAACTCTTGGCCAGTTGTGCACGGGCACGCGTTTGCCGCGCATAATACCGTTCAGGTCGCCAGCACCCATCGCAATGGTGTGCGTATCTTCAGGCAGTACAGAAAAGTCAGTAGTCGATCCGCTATTCATTCGCCGTTTTACCCCCGTCTCGCTTGATGCATCAAGATTTTCCGATGACTTTACAGGTCAAGTGTAAAATGTACACTGAATCCAGTATACAGTATTAGACTTTATAGTTTATAGCACGAAATTTTGATTGTCATAAATTAAATTTTCGACCAGATTTTTGGTGGATGCTGTAGGATTTCACCTATAAATCGAAATGGACTGACATCATCTGATCAATAGCTCAATGCGTAAGGTTGCGAACAAGAGCGAAGTTGTTGTAGTTGGTGCAGGTATTGCCGGTGTCATGACCGCTCTTAGTGTGCGTCGCAAAGGGCACTCGGTTACCTTGATTGATCGCTGGGAACCCGGTCATCCGCGCGCATCATCGTCTGATTACAGCCGCTTGATTCGTTCCATTCACGGTGCCGACCGACTCTATACCGAGTGGGTACGCGAAGCGCGTCTTCGTTGGATGGAACTACAGGAAGAAGTCAAGCAGACCCTGCTTGTCGAATGCGGCGCTCTGGTCATTGCAACCGAAGGCGATTCAGGTTGGGAAGATTCAACTTTTTCCATCTTCGATGAACTTGCTGTGCCTTATTTTCGGTTTGGTTCTCAGGAGCTTGCCTCGCGATTTCCGCAGTTCGATTTCAGAAATGTCAGCTACGGTATATTTGAGCCGGAGTCCGGTATGCTGATGGCACATCGTGCTGTGGTGGAATGTGCGCGTCTTTTCGAACGTGAAGGGGGACGGGTGATTCGCGGCCGGGCTCAAACGGATGAATCTGAACGTCTGTACCTGAATGGAAAACCGTTGGAAGCAGATCTCACAATCGTGGCTGCCGGACCTTGGATCGGAGAGATGTACCGACGTTCCATCGGACCGATATCCAAAGTTGTTCGACAAAACATCATCTACACTTCATGCCCAGATGCGGATGGCACTTATGAGCATCAGAACATGCCTTGCTGGATTGATCACGGCTATGAAGCTTACGGTACTCCATCCTATGAAGGAAGTGGGGTCAAAGCAGCAATAGCCTGGACTGAGGCGATTATTGATTTGGACAATGATGAACGGGTTGTGGACGAGGCCACATTCAACCGGACCCGGAACTATATTCGCAACCGCCTGCCCGGGCTTATCGGACAGAAAGCAGTCGATCAGAAAGCCTGTCAGATTGCCATGACACCTGATACTCACTTCATCATTGACTTTCACCCGCAATATGACAATGTGCTCATTGCCGGCGGTTGTTCAGGGCATCTGTTCAAGCATGGACCGGTATTCGGGGAATTTGCAGCGGGTGTCGGTCTTAGGGAATTCGGTACCGCTGACCGGTTCAAAATCAATACTCGATCGAAACTAGTCGATACAGAATCACCGTCTGGTAGATAGATCTTGACAGGAGGTAAGACATGACTCAGTTAAACGATATTCGTGGCATTCCCACCACTGTATCCAATCAGAAAGCGCTGGATCTTTATGAAAAAGCACTGGTTCAGTTGAATTCGTACAAAGGAGACCCGGTTGAGACGGTTGACGAGGCCATAGCAGAAGACCCAGGATTTGTTATGGCACACTGCTTACGGGCGCACTGTGGAAGCGCCATGGCAGATGGTGAATTTTCAGAACACTTGCGTGAATCGCTGGCCGGTGCAGAAGCTGTAGCGGACCGTGGTGATGAGCGCGAGAGAAAGCATGTTGCAACCATCCGCGCCTGGCTTGATGGCAACTTCAATAAATCAGTCGACATACTTGAGTCAATTCTGATTGACTGTCCCCGGGATATTCTTGCGTTGCAGATTGCACATCTGAGTGATTTTTATCTTGGTGATGCCCACAATCTTCGTGATCGGGTTGCGAGAGTCCTGACTACCTACGATGAAGCAACTGCGGGTTATGGTTATCTTTTGGGAATGTATGCTTTTGGACTGGAGGAATGTAACGAATACGCCAGGGCTGAGGAGGTTGGTCATCAGGCACTCGATATCAGTGCGGGTGATGTTTGGGCTTTACACGCAGTCGCTCACGTGCTGGAGATGCAAGGCCGACAACAGGAAGGCATTCATCTTTATGAATCGAGAGAAACCGACTGGGCGCCAGACAATGGTTTTGCAGTACACAACTGGTGGCACCTGGCGCTGTTTTATCTCGATTTACAGAACTTTGATCGTGTACTTGAAATTTATGACGCGTCCATTGCCGATGGCACAGTTGCGCTGGAAATGCTGGATGCCAGTGCACTGCTGTGGCGATTAAACCTGATGGAGGTCGATGTTGGAGATCGGTGGGTGCAACTCGCTGACAAGTGGGAAGAGACGATTCCGAATACCGGGTTTTATCCTTTCAACGACTGCCACGCAATCATGTCGTTCATTGGCGCAGGCCGTGATGCAGCGGCCAAAGAAATGATGGACCGTCTGAATCGATATGCCGAGGGTGACAACATGTCAGCATGGATGGTGCGGGAAGTTGGACTGCCTCTTGCCAAGGCCTTGACTGCCTATGGACGGGGTGAATATGCTGAAACGGCAGGTCTGCTTGCTGATATTCGCTATACGGCCAACCGGTTTGGTGGTAGCCACGCACAACGAGATCTGATCTCTCAAACATTGATCGAATCAGCCATTCGAGCAAACCAGTTAAACTTTGCGCGGGCATTGTTGTCTGAACGAGCACGACGAAAAGATACCGCTGCATTGACCTGGCAAAACACAGCACGCGTGCTGGAAGGTTTGCGGCTTCAGGAAGAAGCGGAAAGCGCTCACCGTCGCGCGAAGGCGCTACTCAACTGATAAAATTCGCACTTCAACTTCTGAAGTGCCGGTGTAGCTCAGTCTGGCAGAGCAGCTGATTCGTAATCAGCAGGTCGGAGGTTCAAGTCCTCTCACCGGCACCAATCCATCTTCATGGATTGAATTGGTCTCTACTGGCGATTCTGTCTCGCAACCGGTGTCAATTCAATTGGCCGGCTGGAGCAGAAACTACTCACGATACGCCTTCTTTCGATAAACTACGCGCAAATCCACAATCGTAAACGACTCCTTATATAGTTTACAAATCATCCGGTAATCCCCAACTCGAAACCGCGGCAAAATTGATAGACTGCCCTTCAATGGCTTTGCTACGCGCGGCAGGTCAAATTCTGTCTCCAGTCGTCGCAGGTAATCCAAAATACAACTTGCGGTTTGGGTATTCAGTTTCCCGAGTTGTTTCGTAGTTTTGTGGGAAATTTTATCGGTCCAGCCCGAGTTCACGCTCTACTTCATCTAAGGAATACATCGGTTCCTCGCCGCGCCTGACACGTTCAAGGGTATTTTCGGCTAGGTAAATGTCCTCCAACTCATCAAGGTGAATTTCCAGTGCTTTGCGAATGTAGAAGGAACGCGAACGATCTGTTCGCTCGGCCAGCGCTACTAAACGGTTACTCAACTCTTCGGGTAGCCTTACTGCAGTGTAAATACTCATGATCAATAAAAAAAATTACCCCGCCGAAGGCCTTGTGGCGAGTCCGAGCGGTTAAATAAATGGCTACGGAAAGACTAGCTACTGAATTCGTCGGTCATTGTACTTCCTATACTTGGGAAGCTAGGACGATGTTCCCCGTACTATTGCTTATTTCCATATTGGATGATTCATCCAGTCTTCAGGCATCCCCATCGCTATCCGCCATTTTTCAGTTTGTGCGATTGGTTGAAGAAGGTCATCCATTTGAACTTTCCAATTGTCACTAACATGTACATTTCGCAACAAATGTCGCAGAATCAAGAGAACGCAAAAAATTCTTTCATTGTTAAGAGGAGCAGGAAAGTTCCAATTACTTTCTCTCATAGGCCGCTGGGAGCGTATGGCGAGATTTCTGTTCCATAAACGACCGTGATGTGAACAGACATTACGAATATAGGTGAGTGTGTGTAACCAACTAGCCAATTGTTTATGGTGAAGTTCAAATTTGTCTGATATGATTCTTTTGTCTACATGTTTCAATCCTCTGTAGCCACGGGACAAATTTCCAAAAGACATCACTTCCGTCACCATCCAGATTGGCAAAGTAGGAAATCCGTAGTATTTGTTTTTGTAGTGAATAACAAACGCATCGTTTGCTCGGCGAATCGCTTGATTAAGTTCCGCCAACCACGGGCCGTGATTGAAACTTGGATGAAAGTTTGCCGCCTTTGTGTGCCCAAAAACATCGTACTTGTGGCTAATCATTTCAGCAAAAATAGCACGTACATACACTTCAAGACGCTCTATTGCGTCCATCACTTGTAAACGTAGACGTCGATCAAATTCGTACAGACCTATAACATCCCTGAAATGTGTTCCTTCCTCAAAGTCATCGGAAATGACACTATCCTGCTCTATCTTACGGAACGGGTACCAATAAGCGCTTAGTCGGTAGTAATTGGTGGTTCTGAGGTGAAAATGAGCTAATTCATCGTCGTCGATCAACAGACCACGGTCTTTTAGTAGTTGTAGTTGTTGATTTAATGTAGTAGGAGGTTTTGTGTAGATTTCAAGCACCGAGAGGCCTTGTAGTGCAAAAAATAAAAAAGCCGCCAAGGTTGCGCATTGTTAAGAGGCGTGACGGCTATATTAATCATTAATATAACACCAGAATGTGCAAAAATCAACCATATGTCCTAGTTCAATACATATGAGATGGATCAGACAGCCAGTGCAGATTGATTGAGATGCTGATTATAGATTTCCGTGGGTGTGCGCTTATTGAGCGCCTGGTACCGCCGAGAAATATTGCTAGACGATCCCTGAAGCTCAGTCTACCATATACCTCATCGATTCAGTATCTGTTGCGCGCCACACCGTCGCGCTCATCAACTTTGCTGGTAGCGTCGTGTCGCTCGCGTTAGTATTCCAGAGAATTGTCAATTTACTGAAACAGGACGAGAATCACCCCAATATTGGTCTCTGCAGGATGCGATTCAACCAATCTTCGCTGACGGCCTTGTGGATATCTCGCTATGCAGCGCGAACGGCCCGCCAATCGGGTACATTGAATCTTTCGGTCATATCGAAAGCAGGTAGTAGTGCCTTTTCCCCTTTAGATCGATACGGCTATTAGTACCGATAATCCACAGTCTTCGCGGAATGATCTTGGCGACATGACCTACACGGTCCTCAAGTTCGAGCGGCAGCATTTGTGTTGCACCAACGTCGTATTTCCGCATCAACTCCTCGTGCATGACGACGACCGGGAGACCTTGCTCAACCTCCCACCCGTCCGTCCGCCAGTCAGTGATCAAGGTAAAGAGCTCGTTTACGCGCTTTTTCCAATCGTTGACGCGG
The DNA here is from genome assembly GCA_022823405.1 of Gammaproteobacteria bacterium. Classification (GTDB taxonomy): domain Bacteria; phylum Pseudomonadota; class Gammaproteobacteria; order Arenicellales; family JAJDZL01; genus JAJDZL01. The sequence continues at coordinate 5,098 of JAJDXD010000042.1, read as the reverse complement.
CACTGTATGTGCTCAGCATCAATTGGTTTGCTAGTTACGTCTTCAAGAACCTTGCCCATCGAAGTGTTTTGCTTTCGCAACTAGTCGACTGAACAATTGATTTTAGCGCAGCCTGGATATGAAGTTTTACGGTGTATGCAGAGACATGCTTTGTGGGTACTTTCAACAGTCCAGCCCGAGTTCACGCTCTACTTCATCCAAGGGACATGTCGGTTTTCACTGCCTATCGAGACTGTGACTCGCTGACTCGCCTACGGGTATTAGGATCTAACATTGCACGCAAAGCCGACGCTTTTTCGAGCGACAGCATTTGCTCGAAATCAGCCAGATTGATCTGGTTCGAAACCCGTTTAAAATCGGCAACAGCCTGCTGAGGCAACGCGGCAATCTGTCTTGCGGCCTCCTGTGCGGTTTCGTGGACGATGCTCCTGGACACAACTTTCCAGGCAATGCCCATTTTCAACGCATCGTTTGCGCCAAAAGTCTCACCCAATAGCATCGCTTCTTTGGTCTGGACATGTCCAATCGTTCTTGGCAGTAGCGCAGTGACACCACCGGTTGGAAAAAAGCCCAGTGAAAATTCAGGGAAAACGCACCGTGTGTATTCTCCAAAGACCGCCAAATCGCAATTTACTGCGAGTCTTAATCCACTGCCGACTGCCCAGCCGTGCACTGTACAAATTGTTACTTTTTCACCGAGCACAAGTTGACGCGCAATGTCCTGAATACACTCGATCAGTTCCAATGCCTTGGATTCGCTGGAAGTCTGCTCGTCAAATTCGTCCAGATCATCTCCAGAACAAAAGGCGTTGCCGGCGCCTTGCAACACGATCGCACCAACGTCAGAGTCGTCCAACGCTGAAGCCAAGTTCTGTCGCAACTCATTGAGCATCTCAAAATTGAGTGCATTGAGTTTTTCTGGACGATTGAGAGTCAAAGTGCAGACTCCTTGTGAAATCTCTCTCAATACAGTATTTGCCATCCAATTCTTCCTTCTTTAATTTACTGGGCAGACGATCCAAAACTTCTGGATTACGAATGTCCTTAACTTGGCATCAAGGCTTCTTCACAGTACTTCAGTCATCTTCTACCAAGGCACTGCAAGAACATCATCAGTCAGCCATTTTATGTCGTCTCCGACATAAATCAGCAATCCTGCGCGAGATACTTGGGCATATTGCTGGATGCGTAGTTGAAAGCATTACTGCGTCTCGTCCCTCACACACCTCTCGTGTTTGTTTAGGCATGGTTTCATCAATTCCTCCTGCGCCTTGTTCACTCTGGGAAATGACGATCCAACGAATATGAATCAGATATTATCATAGTCCCCACCGCGTCCCTTTCCACCGGCAAATCGTTGTGCACCGCTTACACCACATTTGATGACTTCGTCTTTGCTGATAGTCCATTCCTGACGCAGAGCATGCCATTCACTGAGACCGTTCTGATCAATTGCTGATCTTCGGTCTGCATTCATACAGCTTTGTGGAAAACGAGTAAGGGAATGGGCAATTTCTTCAGCCTTGGCACGTGACTGTCCTTCTGGTACGACATATTCGCAAAGCCCGATCCGCAAAGCTTCTTCTGCGTCAACTCTCCTGCCTGTCAGAATCAGGTCCAATGCCCGGCCTTCACCGACAAGCCGGGGTAGACGCACTGTCCCGCCGTCGACTAGCGGCACTCCCCAACGCCGACAGTAAACACCCATATATGCGGATTCTTCCATGACTCGAACATCCGCCCACATTGCTAGTTCCATCCCACCCGCAACAGCAGGACCGGCGACTGCTGCAATGACCGGTTTTGAAAGATCCAAACGACTTGGACCCATTGGTCCCATCGGTGCTTCACCGTCGTCCGGAAAATTGTACTGATTAATACCTTCCGGTCCTGTCAGTGAAGCGGCGTGCTTCAAATCCCAGCCTGCACAAAAGGCACCTCCTTCACCCCAAAAGACAGCAACAAGTGCGTCTTCGCTCTGGTCAAATTCGCGGAAAGCATCATAAAGAGCCTGCGCGTTTTGAGGGTTTACCGCATTTCGGGCTTCAGGACGTGAATTGATTACTGTCCACACGTGTTTGGACTTTTCGATTCGAATGGTCATTGGTCAGTGAATGTGAGAATACAATTTAACTCGCATTATCACCTATGAATGATAGTCATTCAATGTGAAGAACAGCGTGTCGCCAACCTCGCAGAGTGCTGGATTTCGTTTACAGAAAACAATTCCACCACGGTCAAAAAATAACTCCGTTGGCTTTTGCCACAACTCTTTTGTGTTCCAAATGTATCCTGCAAACTGACCATCCTGAACTTCATCACCCAAGTTGACACGGGGTTCAAACATACCGCTTGTGCGCGCAAATATGTAGTTTTCTCCAGTTTGCATGGCCTTGAGTGAAACTTTGTGTTCAGGTTCGGGTAGTTTTTCGTCACCTACGAAGACACCCATTTCTCGCAAACAGCGTTTCATTCCGTTGTAGCCAAAATCTCGAATCCAGGGTCGGATTTTTCCCGCACCGCCCAGTTCGGTGGATAGGTAAATTTTGTCGAGTGGCAGAATTTCTCCAGAAAGGGTGGTTTCGTGTACTCGATTTCCAACAATGCCAATCGGCGCACCAAACAGTTCAAGAAATTTCATTTGTAAGGCGTCTTTGTCCTCGTCACCCATCAGTCGGATTTTCACTGAAGGATGATGATCAATCGATTTGCCTGCAGAATGCAAGTCAAAAAATACATCACCGCGCGGTACGATCTCAGTCGTGATATACCAGGCAATCATCTCTGTCGGTGGTCCATACTGATTGCCGGGAAACATACGGTTGAGATTACCCTCTCCAGTCCAATCCAAGGGAGATGTTCGTCGCCCGGCATAAAACGCGGGTGCATTCGCCGCTGGTAAGAATATGATTTGACCCTTCACATCTCCAATTTCCAACTCCTGATAAAGACCGCTGGTGATGGAAACCCCCTCGTATTCATCACCATGATTCGCTCCGATAATGACTGCAACCGGACCATCCCCATTCTTGATAGACATGATCGGAACTGGCAGCCATCCATAAGCGGATCGGTCTGCGCTGAACTGAATGCGGATGTATCCGTGTTGTTTTCCAGGTTCATCCAGATCTATTTCGCACGAAGGGGCAAGACTGACTTTAGGACAGGACATAAAACATCTTCCTCAATTTAGTTTTGGTTGTTCAGATTTCAAAATTTTCCAGGCGCGGCCCAACCTGGCTATGGCTTCTTCAATTTCACGCTCTGATGTAAAGCTGAAAGCGGCTCGGATAAAGTTCGCTGAACCGTCATTGGGAAAGCTCAATCGACCAGCGGAGACTTCGACACCTTCCCGGATGCCGAGTTCAACCAGCCGTTCGCCATCGGTTCCTTCTGGCAATTCGATCCACAGGAAATATCCACCCTGAGGTGCACGAATCCTAGCTTCTGGAATGTGTTCCGAGAATTCATTCACCATGACATCGCGGTGAATGCGCATTTGCTGAATTAACTCCGTAATGTGTTCATTCACTCGGCCGGATTGCAGCATTTGGATGACAATTCGTTGGGCGAATGCGTTGCTTCCACCATCAGACTTTTGCATCGCCATGCGTCGCACAATCTGGTAGTCTCCGATTGCCCAGCCAACGCGAAGGCCAGGAGCCAGTATTTTGGATACGGTTCCCAAACCAATAACGTGCCCTGAGTCGTCGAGTGATTTGATGGGTGGCACCGGTTCGCCTTCAAAACGTATCCTGCGATAGGGGTCGTCTTCACATATGACAAAGTTATAGCGCTGCGCCAGTTGGAGCAGTTGCTGGCGACGAATGAGCGTGGTTGTGATACCGGTAGGATTATGAAAGTCAGGAACATCGAAAAAGACCTTTGGCATCGATTCTGCATTCTTTTCCATGCGATGCAGTGTAGCTTCCAGTTCATCGGTCAGAATTCCATCTTCATCCCGCCCAATATCAATGAACTGAACATTGTGCGTTCGCATGATGTGAATTGCAGTCATGTAGGTTGGACGACTGACAATGACCTTGTCACCGGGTTCAATGAACGTACGTAGCGCGAGATCGAATGCGCTTTTAGCACCGTAAGTTACCAAGACATTTGAAGGCTTGCAGAACACCCCATCCTGTGATACATAATTGCAGATTTCCTGCCTCAGTTCATCCAGCCCCATTAGGGGAGAATACTGCATGGCTTCTTCACGCAGCGGGCCGACAGCCTCAATCGCCTCGTTTACAACATTTGGAAGACAGGGGGGATAGGCGGCGCCTGAACTCAGAGAAATTGTGCCAGGAGCATGATCAAATACGGAACTACCCAGTATTGCAGCTTGGCGAGCAAATCTAAAATTTTCCATGTCTCGGTATGCCTTTACGCCTGCTAATGGTCAATCACCACTGAATGGTACACTGTAGCGTGAGTTTGTGATCACTTGTGAAAGTTTCGCCATAAATTTGCAAAAATCAAACATCAATTTCTTCGAAAAAATTGCTACCACAGAAATAATATATTATATATTGTTGTATTCTGTTATCACGATCATCAATTTTAGAGGGAGAAAATGACAGCACCATATGCGGATTTTACTGAACAGGAATTTGAGGAGCGGTATGCCAAAACTCGAACCCTGATGGCGGAACAGAATCTCGATGCGATGCTTATTACCGAACGGCTGAACTACCAGTATTACACCGGACATCGCTCCGAACAGTGCGCAGTCGACAAAATCCGCTCGTATATGTTCATTCTCCCCAAAGACAATGACCCCACCTTGATCACGATGCCATTTGAAGTCGCCCAAGTTGAGCAGACTTCATTTATTAAAGATATTCGAACTACGGGCGGGTTGACAGGGCACCCTGATTTCATCGCTGGCGTTTTAAATGATCTGGGACTATCTAAGGCAAGAATAGGTGCTGAATTGGGTCGCGAGCAGTATCTTGGCATCAGCTACCTTGGGTTTCAGGAAGTTGCAAATAATCTTCCGGGTGCTGAATTTGTCGACGCAGCAGAAATAATTCTGAAGGTACGCAACGTAAAATCTCCACAGGAAATCGAGTATATGCGCCGTGCGGCAATGATC
>JAJDXD010000131.1 GCA_022823405.1 Gammaproteobacteria bacterium | reverse complement strand
GATTGTCTGATTTTGACCGACGCACCATCGGTCCGCATAACCTGATATTGGAATCAATTGTCCCCACCCTTGAACTGAATTTTTATGCTTATTGTAGCCAGAACATTTGTATTAGAACTAACATTACTACATTGGCCCGATAATTTTTTAGGATGTGCTGAACAATCCAGGTCTAGCGCAGAATGAAGTGTTCGGGCCAGTCGCGTCTACCAAATCCTAGTAGCCTGAAGAGGAGGTTATGCGGATCGCCAAGGACTCAAACTACCGCCTCGTAGCTGGGATATGGTCGCGTGACGTTACTTGAGCAATGTTTTTTGCAGACAAGATTGAGGCTGAGACGGTATATATTAACTACTACTTCAATCCAGTAATACAGTCGTCAGTTGACGGTTTAAAAAAATCCGGTTATGCACGGAAAGTCGGCTAGGAAAGGATGGCTGTTTCATGCAGACCAAGTCGGTTTGGTTGTCGACGAATCCACTTCACCCTGAACCCTTGGCAGGATAAGCAGCTAGTCACCGAATTATCCCGCAGGCACCAACCACAGGTTGTAAGGAAAAATGATTGCGGAAAATTCACACCACAAATCCAAACGTATTATGAGGGTGACAGGTCAATGAAGAACCCTTCTGCCACGTTTCAACTTGACTCCGATCGGGTTGAAGTTTCTAGTGATGATGCATTTGCCAAAATTTCTGCAATATTTAGACTTCTTGGTTGTCAGGAAGAGATTGCGAATTCAGTCTCCAATCATTTAATTGATTCTAGTCTCAGTGGAGTGGAAAGCCACGGTGTAATGCGAGCTTTGCAGTATGTGAAGCAGTTTCAATCGGGATTCTTTAATCCTGACGTAACACCGCAGATAGTGACCTGTGACAATGGCTGGGAAGCTGTTGACGGAGGTGGAGGAATCGGAATACCGGCCATGGAGTTAGCCTACGAACGAGGTATGCTGCAGGCTAGAAAACAAGGTGTATCAGTCGTTGCTGTTCGCAATGTGGGACACACTGGACGACTAGGTGCTTATGCAGATGATGCTGCAGAAAAGGGATTTATGACAATCTGTATTGGTGGTGGTAATCGAAAGATCTGGCGACAGGTTGCACCGTATGGAGGTGCCAAAGCCCTGTTTCCAAGCAATCCTTGGGCCATTGGGATGCCGGGTGGAAATGATGATCCGGTGGTGGTTGATTTTGCAACCTCAAGAGTTGCAGGTGGCTGGGTATACGCCGCGCGTCTAGCTGGAGCTCAACTGCCCGAAGGATACCTAATTGATAGTAACGGAAATCCAACCACGGATCCAGAGGATTACTTCAATGGTGGCGCTATTCTTCCTGCGGGCGAACACAAAGGTTATGGGCTCGGTTTGCTTGCTGAGATCGTTGCAGACGCTTTGTTAGGAGAGCCAAAAACTGAAGGAAACTGGTTAATCATCACGTTAGATACCGAGGCGATGCAGTCGAGTTCAGCATACTCAAAAGCTGTCGATGCAATATTGGCTGAAGTTCGTGAATGTCCGCCAGCACCAGGATTTGAACGGGTTGAAGTTCCAGGTCAGCGTTCGCGAAATCACAAAAGGCTCTGTAATGGTGTTGTTGCCATTCCAGAGCACACTTGGCGGCAGATCTGCGATATTTACACAGAGCTGTCAGAAGGGCTTGATCGTTAAGTTGATCAGGTCAATGGGCACAATGCACGTGATACTGTCTGAATTCCTGCAATTCGCTGTATTTGATGAACAGCGCGACATACACGATCAAACTTGAAATCGAGATTTTCCCGAGCTGTTGCCATGCCTGATTTAGTACGTTGCTCGTGGTGTGAAGATGATCCACTGAACTGCGAATATCACGATCTGGAATGGGGCAATCCAGAGCATGACAGCAGGAAATTGTTCGAAATGCTATGTCTAGAAGGGGCTCAGGCCGGGTTGAACTGGATCACTATTTTGCACAAAAGAGCGCACTATGCAAAAGTGTTCGACAACTTTGATCCTGAGCGAATCGCCCGCTATGGCGACGATAAGGTTCAGACGTTACTTAATGATCCTGGAATCGTTCGAAATCGGCTAAAGGTCAGGGCATTTATCAGGAATGCACAAGCTTGTCTGGACATGCAAGAATCCGGATTGAATTTTGATCATTATTTCTGGGATTTCGTTGATGGTTCTCCTATTCAAAACAACTGGTCAACACCGCTGCAGGTGCCGGCGAATACTGCATTGTCGGATTCTATGAGCAAGGATTTGAAAAAGCGAGGCTTCAGCTTTGTTGGCAGCACTATCTGCTATGCGTTTATGCAGGCGGCGGGTTTGGTGAATGATCATCTGGTTAGTTGCTTCCGACATTCGCAATGTAAATCGAACAATTCCGTTTAGAATCGCATGCCTTGCCTGAAAGTATCTTCATGGCAGAGAATATCAAGTGTACTGAATCATTGATACGTTTACACCAAGACTTGAGACATAAATCAGTTGTGACAGCGTTAGATGAAGAATTTTGAGGTGTCAGTTTGAGGCATCTTGGTTAGAACGCAGCATCCACCGCTTGAACATTGCCAAGTGTTGAGTAAGACAGAATGGCACTATCTGCGGTAATCAGTGAAGTGTTGTAATATCGTGCAGTTGCGATAATGAAGCGATCCGCAGGATCGGCATGAAACTCTCCCGGGAGGCGCACGCTATCAATTGCAATTACTGGCTCAATCGGCGCAAGATAGATTCCTGGTAAAACTAACGAATTCTCGATCCAAACGCGCACATCCTGCCCTAGATGGAGTCGACCCTTTTCGACCAACATAGTGATTTCCCAAGGTGTAATCGCCGAAATCACGACAAGGTTCGATTGTGCCGTTTCTTCTATCCTTGTTCTTATATTTGCACCAAGACGCTCGTCATCGGAAACAGCTCAAAATAACACATGCGTAGCAAGAACGATCATTCGGATGCGATCCAATCAGATGGGTTAGTAACTGGCTGAAACGGTTCATAGAATGCCAGTACTGAACCTCGCATTGAACCAACAATCGAAGGTGATTCATTCTTCATCGGCAAAGGTGCCAAAATTGCCACTGGCTGACCGTGCTTTGTGATTGTAATTGGTTCGCGATTCTTGCCCATTTGCCTGATCAATTGGAGGTATTTGGCTTTGAATTCTGTTGCAGCTATCGTTTTCACAGTTACATCAATATTGTTACTAATGAATATATTTTCTGTACATTATGCCCTTGTAGTTCACATCGCCCTTGAGTTTGTCTTCAAATTTCGTTTGCCTACAGCAATTTCCCTAGTTGTCAGAAGCACGTACACGCTGTGATCCTTGGTTTGACTCGACGGGGACATGGCCCTAAAGTGCAGCGACTGTTTACGTATTTGAGTGGTTCTAATACACTAAACGAAAGTCTGTATTCAGCGATTTCACCATACTTGGTTCCTGAACTAGAAGCCTTTCTGTCTCTACGGAATAGCAACCAATCCATTTGATGGAATCTAGCGACTTCGGTCGAACTCAAACTTTATCTCTGTAAGAAGAGGTACGTTAGCCAAAGGTCATACAATTGACACCTTAAATCGATCAACATCAGTACTTATTCGGGTGACATGAAAGGCCGGCGCATCCACTTTCTCTTTCTCAATATCGGACATTTTCTGGACCATTTGTTCGTCTTGATTTTTGCGACTGCTGCAGCGTTGACACTGGTTAAGGAATGGGGCCTTTCCTACGGGGAGTTGATTCCCTACGCTACACCAGGATTTGTTGCTTTTGGTATCTGCGCCATTCCCGCCGGTTGGCTGGCGGATAAATGGAGTCGGGAAGGCATGATCGTTATTTTCTTTCTTGGAATTGGAGCAGCCTCCATCCTTGCCGGATTCGCCGAAACCCCCCTTGAAATGGCAATGTATCTCACACTGGTTGGAGTTTTTGCTGCGATTTATCATCCCGTCGGTCTCGCATTAGTTGTTCATGGCAGACGACAAACTGGAGTTCCCTTGGCCATCAATGGAATATTTGGTAATATGGGGGTGGCATCAGCAGCCTTGATCACTGGGTTTTTAATTGACGTTTCAGGTTGGCGTCAAGCCTTTTTTGTACCAGGAATATTCTCTATTCTCATCGGTATCGGATACTTTGGATTTCTCCGTTTCTACCTAAGGAACCACCATACTCACGGCGCAAAGAAACAGCAGGCATCTCCAGTTCCCAACCAGGCGCGTAATCTATTGATCAGGGCCTTTGCAATTGTGCTCATAACCACCGGCATTGGGGGTATCGTGTTCCAAAGCACTACATTCGCGTTGCCGAAGGTGTTTGATGAACGTTTGGGCGATATTGCGCAGAGTGCCACCACGGTAGGTAGTTATGCGTTTGTGGTATTCACCGTCGCAGCCTTCGCTCAACTACTGGTAGGCTGGTTGGTGGACCGCTATCCGGTTAAGCGCGTGTTTGCCATCGTTGCCTTAATTCAGGCCGTGTTTTTACTGGCCATGAGTCAGTTGACTGGAATAGCGGCACTACTGGTTTCGCTGGCGTTCATGCTGGCAGTTTTTGGTCAAATACCGATCAACGATGTTCTGGTCGGCCGAATCGCTAGGAGCGAATGGCGAGCGAGGGCGTATGCACTGCGCTACATTGTGACGTTTTCAGTCATGGCTTCAACGGTTCCATTAATTGGCTGGGTACATGGTCTTTGGGGCTTTGAGACCCTGTTTCCAATGCTGTCTGTGGCAGCTGTAGCGATATTCGTTGCAGTTCTGTTCATTCCAACCAAACTGGCGGCGGCTACTGTAGCCCAGACATAGTAGAAGAAACTGGCTAACTTAATTTTCGATTTTCGGGCCGGTCAAATGCTGGAAAGTTTACTCTGCGAACTTCTCAAAGAGCTCCGTTAGACAACAATTGCGATCACTGCCATGCAGTCGCCTGGTTTAACCAGCCCTGGAAAGTGTCGTCCGGCCAAAATGCCATCGCGCCGGGCGCGATAAGCAATCGGTTCAACTCCGGTACGGTCTAGTGGCCAGACCTGGGCTACAACATCATTTCGTTTGATCTCACCACCTAGATCGACAACTGGTTCTATTAGTCCGTCATGTTCGCTAATGACAAAACAGTCTCCATCCGGCATATCTAGATTAATCGTGGGTTCAATCTCCATTTCAGCATTTAGAATTCCAGCGTGGATCAGAACATTTCTCACACCTTTCTTCGCAAGCCTGACGGTAGATTCGCGTGTTGTCCCCCCACCGCCCAATTCTGTTGAAACAAACACTTTACCTTGCTCTTCAACGACGGTGTCGTACATTCCAGTATTGTCGATTTCCAAAAGAATGGTTGAGTGTGGAGCATTAAACGCTTCCATAGCAGCCACACAGGCTGCCTGCTGTTTTTTGTCTTCCAGAACATGAGCAGCTGCTAACGGTACAAACTCAAGCGTTTTCCCGCCTGAATGGATGTCGACAATGATGTCAGCTTGAGGAACCAGCGTTCGCATGAAGTAATCCGCTATCTTTTCGGTATTTGTCCCTCTCGGGTTACCCGGGAATACCCGGTTCATGTTACCGTCGTCGATCGGTGAGTTTCGAGTGCCAGCCCGAAAAGCTGGATAATTGAATGCCGGTACGATGATGACTCTGCCCCGAATATCTGCTACATTCAGACGCAAGGCCAAATCCTGAAGTGCCACTGGGCCTTCGTATTCGTCGCCATGATTGGCTCCTGTCAGAAGTGCTGTTGGCCCTGATCCATTCTGAATGACGCTGATGGGAATCATTATTGAGCCCCAGGCAGAATCATTTCGACTGTACGGTAGGCTCAGAAAGCCGTGATGAGAGCCGTCCTCATCCAAAGGGATCGTCGGGGAAATCGGATTCTTGGTCATGGTATTTTCCTCACTCAACAACAATCAAATCGCGCTCAACGTCGCACAGCCTTTCTCCGCCCGATTCTGTCACAACGAAAGATTCGGATACTGCACAACCCAAGTCATCCAGCCATACCCCAGATTGGAAGTGAAAGCACATACCAACTTCAAGGACTGTCTGATCGCCCGGTCTCATACTGCAGGTTCGCTCACCCCAATCGGGCGGATATCCCACGCCAACGGGATAAGCCACGCGACTCTCTTTTACGATACCGTTTCGATTGAGGACTGCTTGCCAACCGGCCTCAACCATTTCGCAGGTGTTTCCAGGTCTGGATAAATCCAATCCGACATCAACGCCTTCAACAATTACCTTGGCGAGATTACGGATCTTCTCTGGTGCTTTTCCAATATAGAGTGTACGGGTCAGCGGCGTATGATAACGGCGCCTGACCCCTCCAAGTTCCAGCATTACGAGTACATCTGATGGGATGGGTAGATCTGACCATGTCAGATGAGGCGTACTGGTACTCTCGCCGGCTTGAATTAAAGGACAAATGGAAGTGTAGTCGCCACCGTACCCTTCGGTTCCTGCAATCTGAGCGCGATAGACCTCCGCAATCACTTCATTTTGCGGTACGCCAGCCCGAATTTTGGAGATGGCCGCATTCATTGTTGCGGTGCAAATTTTGCCAGCCTGGCGCATGACACTGACTTCTTTCTCAGACTTTACAAGACGCGCCCAATTGACAAGATCACCGTTATTGAAAAATTCAGCATCTGGCAGTCCGTTTACCAATGTCGCGTGACAACGCGCAGTATAGTAATGCGCATCCATTTCGACACCAATTCGAGAGCTGGCCCAACCTTTCTGATGAATCAGGTCTACGAGCTCATCATAAGGATGGTCAATTGGATGCATCACTCTTTTCTCGGCATATGCCAGGATATTGTCTGCTGGGAGGTCTGTCGTTACATGAGCTGCTTTGGCATCCTGAGCGCGGCCAAACCAGATCGGCCACTCCTCATCCAAATGAACAACCACGCATTGTGGTACATAGAAGGACCACCCATCATAACCTGTGAGCCAGCACATATTGCTGGGGTCCTGGCAGATTATCAGATCAAATCCTGCGCGGCTCATACGATGCTTCACATCGTTAACGCGCGCTGCATACTCTTCAACTGAAAATAGTTTTTCAAACAAAGGGTTGGAGTCACTCATACTTTATGCCTCGACAGTCAGTCCTGTTGATGTAGTGTCCGCACGCTGCCGCGCCAATGTCGCGATCGCAGTATCCTGAACACCGGTTCCCGTAAGGTCGCAAATCGTTACCTCCTCTGTGGATTGTCGGCCGGAATATTTTCCAGCAACAATATCACCCAGCTCAACGATATCAGCGTCCTTAGACATTTCACCTGCCGCAATTGCATGATGGAGTTCGCCTAGAATTTCGGTTTGAGACCGTCGGTCTGCTACGTAAAGTGAGGCAAATGACAGGCATGCGGGTTCCAGTTCATTTTTATGATGTTGATCAGAGCCCATTGCAGTGATGTGTTGACCCGGCTTTAGCCAGTCGCATTTGACTAAGGGTGTTGTGGAAGGTGTAGTTGTTAATATAACGTCAGCTGAATTGACGGCGGATTCTGGATCATCGCTGCTTTCCACTGGAATTTTAAGTTTGCTGCTTAACTCTGCTGCGGCTTGACTTGCCTTTGATGAGTCTCTGGCCCAAATTACCGCCGATTGAATCGGTCGTACCAGACACAAGGCTTCCAGTTGCAGCCTCGACTGCTGACCAGAACCAATAACACAGGCGCGGCGAGAGTCTTCTCTCGC
>JAJDXD010000064.1 GCA_022823405.1 Gammaproteobacteria bacterium | reverse complement strand
GGCATTGAAGCCGGATTTGTCTGGCGCCACCCCGACCGTCATCTGGAGGGCGGGATGCGCGCATCGGGCCTGATCATGCATGAGAATCATGATCTGCGTCAGTTCGGCCTGTCAGGCTCCCTGTCCTGGGACCCGAAGCCCGGCACCGAACGCGGCGCGTCGATGGCTTTGGAAACAGGGCTGGATGGCGCAGCCGAATTCGATGAACTGATGGGTGGCGGCGCGGCTGACGGCGCCTCGCAGCCGCAGCAGTCGCTTCAGCGTCACTGGCAGCTGCGCTTTGGCTACGGATTCGGCACGCGCTATGGGGTCTCGATCCCCGAGATGCGCATTGGCGTTCAGTCCGACCGGCGCGACTACACCCTGGGCTGGCGGCTGGCGCCTGAACGATCCAGGCTGTTCGATTATGAGATCCGCCTGCAGGCCCGCCGGCGGGAAACCGATGACCGCGCGCCGCAGAGCGGCATTGGCCTTGAATTCAGGACCCGCTGGTGACGGCAAGGATCCCAGCACTCGCTTTCGCTTTGTTGACGGGTGCTGCACAGCTTGCAGCGCTGCCAACAGCGTCTGCTGTGGAACAGCGCACCATCGAATACACGGAAAACCAGGTCTTCAGAATCACTGCGCTGGAACCTCATACAGTCCAGTGGGTACTGGCTGGAGAAGATGCACGGGCCTTCATCATCGATGACGGCGTCCTGCGGTTTTATGATGCCGCCCGGAACACCATCGCAAAGCCCGACTATGAACGCCCGGAAGATGCCGATCGGGATGGCATCTACCGCGTCACCGCACTTTCAGCGCAGGCCGCAAAGATCATCGATTTCGACATTCACATCGTCAACCGGAACGAACCCGGAAAAGTTTCGCTGTCAACCCACTCGCCGGCCGTCGGTGAGGTCATCTCCGCATCGGTCATGGACCCCGACGGCATCCGCTTCGACGTTCACTGGCAGTGGCAGCGCCGCACTGACGGCGGTCAGTGGATGGACATCAGCGAAGCGGTCAGTCAGACGTATCAGCCCGCAGCGGCAGATGCCGGACGCCTGCTGCGGGCCACGGCCCTGTATCAGGACGGATTCGGCAGAGGCCAGAGCGCAGCGCAGCATGCGCCGAATCCTGTCATCGGGCCAAAGCTTCAGTTTCTTTCAGCGGCCGTTCAATCGAATCAGCAGGCATCCCTTCATCCGCAGTTTGATCCAGGCATCCTGCACTACGGAATTGCCTGTGAAGATGAAGACGTGATGACAGTGTCCGCATCCATTCCTGAAAACGTCCGTCTCGGCATCAACGGCATTCAGCCGCAGCCCGGGCCTGAAACCGCAGCCGCAGTCGCTGTCAATCAATCAGGTGATGTCACAATCAGCCTCATTGACGCCGCCGGGGCCGAAACGGCCTACACCATACACTGCACGCCCGAAGAGCTTGCCGGATTGAGGACGTTCACCGCAGCCGGTGAACAGCCGCCCAAAGAGCTGTTCTCTGTCGTCGCATCGCGCCGCGCTTTCATCTTTGACGCCAATGGCGTGGTGCGCTGGCATCAGGGCGGCAGGTCAGCGGCCGGGTTTTTCCTGCGCCGCTTTGACAGCGGACACTACGCCCATGCGCTAAGCGACGAAACGCATGGCTTTGCCTGGCAGGTGCTCGATGCCGATTTCAATCCGGTAAACAGGGTCACCACGCTGCCCCCGCTTCAGTCCACCGGCCGCCATGACTTTCGCATTATTGATGACGGCGCCTTCATGCTGATGGCTTACGAGAAGGCAAAGCGCGACTTTTCAGGTTTTCCACATTCCCATGAGGGACTTGAAAAACGTCAGGCGGCGCTGACTGAAACTCCCACCCGGGACTCGGCCATACAGATCGTTGGACCGACAGGTCAAGTGCGTTATACATGGAACTCCTGGGGACGGATGCCGCTTGAAGACTGCGCGCAGCACCGCTTTCCGGATGATTACGCCCACATCAACTCAACGCAGCGGACCGAAGACGGCATCCTCGCTTCGTTCCGCGGCTGCTCTTCGGTCATGATGATTGATCCGGCAAGACCAGACGGTGATGAAATCGTCTGGCGCATTGGCGAAACCAATCTTTCTGATGAACAGTATCGCGAACGAAAACTCGGCCCGCCGCCGATGCCCGTCATCGGTGATCCTGAAAACACCTTCTGCGGCCAGCACGCAGCGCAGCTTGTCGATGACGGCCGGCTGCTGATGTTCGATAACGGCGTCGCCTGTACGGTCAGCCCTGAAACCGGCGAACCGCTTGCCCGCAGAGGCGGTGACTACAGCCGTGCGGTGGAATATGCCATTGATTACGATGCCGGAGAAGCCGTCTTTCTGCGGGCACATTCTCAAGGCGGCAAGCAAAGCCGGCTTGGACGCATCGGCGGTCACGTAGAACCAATGGAAAACGGGGACTGGCTGATCAGCTGGGGGTATAGCAAAAATACCGATAAAAATGAACACGCCAGCGCCCCGCTTGAACTTCGCTCTGCAGCGACGGTTGTCGACCCCGACACCGGCGAAGAGCGTTTCTGGGTGGAACGCATGAACACCACCGGAGCGTTCCGCGCCCTGCCGCTGGATCCGCTGACATTCACTGAACCGCCTGAACCGCTCCATGCGCTCTGGGCAGACCCGCCGCCGCAAAGCCATCAGGGACCGGAAACACCGCTGACGCTGGCTGTAGTTTTTTCCCGGGCAGTGGCGCCTTTTGACCTTGATACACCTTCGATTCGGGTGAGTGGCGGCACCCTCACTGACATTGCCCCTCAGTTTGCTTTCGGCCGAAGTCCTTATGCCTGGATGCTGACGGTTGTTCCTGAACAGGGCCAACCGGCAGTCATCGACATGCTCCCCGACATGCCGTGCGAGTCAGGCGGCATCTGTACGGCTGATGGAACAGGACTTCAGCATGTGCCTGCGCGGATTACCGTGACACCGCAGTAAAAACATACAGGCCCGTCTGATGCAATGCAATTATGCCGGCAGTCTATTGACAGTTGATGAAACGTAACTCTCGCATGAAATTTCAGAAGTTTTTGTTCACCCTTGCCGAGACTTCGCCACGCTTGGACAACAGGTGTGAAATTATTGACATTTTTGGCAAGCCTTTCCTCAAGCCGCGATGCGTTGATTGAAATGACTCAATGCTCCGGCATGCGACCATGCTTCACTGAGAATTCAGACGGGAGTGCAGCGACTGTCGGAAGGTGGGAGTGTCACCCTCTTGAAACATCAGGATGTGTGTTCAGCAGCATTTTCCAGTTTCGGTGCACGGGCTTGAGCCAGATATCTTTTTTCGGCAGTGCATATTCGTTGCAGCGAGACTGACAGAAAATCCTCAACGCCTGAAACCGTTCAAGCCATCATACCCAAATTCTGAACCGTAGTTTTTGCAGACCATGTCTGCAAATCAAGCCATACTGAACATTTACCGACACACACTGTCTGGTGCTTGTGCAGAAATTCCACCTTTACCTGGCAGGATAAGCGTGGCACTAGCCAAAACCCCACACTGGGAAATGGCAGATGCCAGCCAGCGGCAGCTTGTTGAAGATGTTTGCGGCTATTTGGAAGGCCATCAAATAGATGTTTCTCAAATTGATGTTGGACCTTCAGACGGAGCATTAACACAGGCACAAATTGCAATCATGAGCTATGAAGGCTGCCGGTCACTCAGTGCTGAATTTGAGAATTTTCCACACTTAATGAGCGATCAGATCAAGGCTCTCATTGAACAAGGACAGAAAACCACTCATGCAGCCTACCTTGAAGCAACCGAATTGGCGGATATCTGGCAGAGGAAAATGCGGTCAGTGTTTAAGGATTATGACGTACTCATCACACCGAGTGCACGTGGCGAAGCACCAAAGGGATTAGACAGCACGGGAGACCCAATTTTTAACCGTGTCTGGACTTTGCTGAAATTACCCTGCATTCATCTGCCAGTGGCGTTGGGACCTAACGGTCTGCCGCTTGGTGTTCAATTGATAGGCGCCTTCAATCAGGACGATGCGCTGATCCAGGCTGCGCATTACATACAGGAGATTCTGACTGAATTTGAATTTATACCGAACCGGCAGCCAGAGGAACTCTGAATCAGCACTGGTTCAGAAATCAGGCCAAGAATCCGGCAAACAGCGTCGCAATTCCCAAAAATGCAAAAAAGCCAGTAATGTCTGTGATCGTAGTGAGCACAATCGATGAAGCAACTGCGGGATCCTGGCCAATTTTCTTCAACCCGACCGGCACAAGCACACCAGCAATTCCAGCAATTACCATCGCTAGGATCATTGACGAACTGATGACTAGTACCAAACCTGGCTGACCGCTCCAAATATATACTGCGATTCCGCATACGATCGCGACGGCAACACCATTTGCCAGCCCGACAATCGATTCCTTGCGAACCATCTTTGGCCAGTCTCGAACCTGAACTTCTCTCAGCGCCAAACCACGCATTGCGACTGCCAACGCCTGTGCGCCAGCATTTCCGGATTGACCTGCCACAACTGGCAACAGTACAGCCAGCGCGGTAAATTTCGCGATCGTGCTTTCAAAAATTCCGACCACTGCAGCCGCCGCGAATGCAGTCAGCAAATTGACCTGCATCCAGGGTAATCGTTTGCGGACGGCGAACTTACTTCCAGATGATGCACGCTCATCTTTACTCACTCCAACCATAGTCTGAATGTCAATTGACACATCTTCTTTTAGGACATCGATTAATGTGGAGTGTCGAATCGCACCTAACACCCGTCCATCATGGTTAACTACGGTTAATTCATCCAAACCATAGCTTTCCAGTTTTTCGATTATTTCTTCCCGTGATGCGTTCGGGTCTACAACAACGACAATTCGATCAGAGAGTTCTTCAAGAGTCTGATTAGGGTCGGCTAGCGCAAGGGCATCAAGCTTTACAATCGACCGAAATCGCTGCTCATCATCCACAATTCGCAATTCAGCTACTTTACGCTTCAACCTGCGGGCACGCAATATCTGCAGTGCTTCATCCGCTGTCATATTGCCTTTAAACAGCAATATGCGAGTGTCCATTAATGCACCTGCTGTGTCAATTGGATAAACCATCAACTCGCGGATTTCCCGAGAGGTAGATGGCTCCATGCCAGCCAACAAAACCTCACTCCGCTCAGGCTCAATAATGGTGAGAATCGATGCAGACCTGCCTGGATCAATACCCTTCAATATCGCTAGAGCATCAGAATCGTCCAGCAGTTCAACCATATCTGCCGACATATTTGGACTCAATGAAGACCAAACTTCAAGCGCAATCTCTTGGGGTACTTGTTTTAGGATATCGATGGCATCGTCGACCGAAAGCGTTTCAAGGCGGCTTGCGGCACTTTGCGGTGCCTCCTGGCAAAATCGGGTGATAAGGATCGATTCTGCCCTCTGAAGTTCAATTTGCTCGGTCATCGCCGAACCTCCCGATTTTTCCCAAACGTTAAGTTACTCTACGATTCGCAGAGAGCGCTGCCACCATTACATCCGCAAGTCGAAGACAGTAAATTTCTGCCACACCCAACACCTCAAAATGTGATTGAACAGCACGTTCTGTAGCTGATGACGGTTCCTCCAGCGCACCCCACAAGTCGATGAAACGAACGATTCCAATCAGCTTTCGGTCACGATCAATAACTGGTACAACATCACTTTTTTTCCATACCGGTGATTCCACGGCCTGTCTCAGAGTCGACGAAGCAAAAATTGGCTCAACTGATGTAGTCATAATTGATGAAACGGACTGCTCTTCACTTTTTTGTTGCAGCAATTCGACCATTGAAACCGCACCAATCACTTCATTTAGATCATCTACAACATAGATCTGACTATTCACATAAGCTTCATCAATCACCTGCCCTTTTGCATCGGCAATTCGAGTATCGCCGCGAAAAGTGACAGAAGCAGTTTCCATCCAAGCACCAACCAGAGAACTTTGGTAGCGGAGCAGCATTGAGACTCGAATCGCCTGACGACGGGGCAACTTTGCCAGCAGCGCATCTCGCACCTCGTCGGTCGTATATCGCAGAATTGCTGCTGTCTCTTTGGGTTTCAGGCTACTGATGTACCTCGTCGCAGAAGCTTTTGAGATGGTTTCAATACACTTAGCGGCCGTACGAGGTAGCATGGAGCGTAATGCCAAAACGCTCAATGAATCATCGATTGCATCAATTAACTCGCCAGCTGCATCTGCCTGCATCTCCTGCATGGCGCTGACTGCCGCTGTGTTGTACTGTCGGACAAAATATTCAGCAAGCTTCAACCCCTCAGACATTTCCCGGCTCCCTCGAGATCAATACGCTGGGCTGATCGGAAAACATTTGTGCTGGTATTGTCACACGACCTTCTTCTGTTTCCAATATGACGGAAACTGATGTAATTTGAAGAATGGTACCTTCATGCTGACCAATTCGGATGCTCTGCCCGATACGATAGTCGGAGTTCAGATATCGAACTCCAATCAAATTGCTTACCAGCTGCCGAGCACCAAGACTGAAAGCAATGGCAAGCCCACCGAGTGCTGCGCCAATGGTAACTGCCATTATCGTAAGCACTACCCGAACGTTTACGCCAATCTGGTCGACACCAATCAAGATGAGCAAAATAAGCACGAATAATTGTGCTACCCGAGACAAGGCAGCGCGCTGTGACTCAGGTAAATTGACTGCTGCAGAACTGATGGCCTGAGCGATCAGTCCACTAAAGACAACACCCGCCCAGATGATGAGAACGCCCGATAGTATGTTCGGCAGGTGGCTCACCAGCCGACCAAGCCAGTCGGCGAACATCCCAAGTCCGAGCAACTGAGTTGACAGTGCGATAAATACCAGAATGATGGCCCAGTAGACTATCCTAGATACAACTACCGCAACCGGTTCGGTGATATTTGGCAGGACCGGTGTACCTGCGAATTTGATACGCAGGCGAATTCGGTTGAGTACGCCTATGAGTCGAAGGACCAGTACTTTGCTGACTCGGGCGAGAATCCAGCCAATCAGAAGTGTTACCAGAACACCCAGAATCTGTGGCAGAAAATCGATGAATTTCGAAACAGAATCAAGCGCTAGTTGCGCAAGCTGAGTACCCCAGTCGAGTAATTGGTCCATTTTGCTTCCACACAGTGGCTAGCGTCGAGTCGCTAGTGATTCAAGCATTCGCCAAAATCAGCCGCTGATTCCAGCGATGCGAATTTCCAAGTGGACATTATAAATGATTTAATACTTTGTTTTTATTGGTAATTGGATGACAATTTCACACTAACAAACACTCATCAATTCTCACTTGAAGCTCGACGAAAGGGCAAAATTCGAAAGACTCAGTCCACGAATTGCATTGAAAAGCAATAGTACCCGATCAACCAGCTGGAGTCAACCAGGTTTCTGAAATGGCCATGAAAGCGGTACTTGTTTCTCGCCCAAGGAAATTCCGGGTGGTTAATTGACCTGAGAAAAAGTGCCCATTAACAGAAATTTCAGCTGCCTTTGCTTCAATGAAAACACTGTACATGTCATGCTCGCCAGTGGCTCCGATTTCCGCTGCTACCTCAGCTGCGAAGGGTTCTTGCAAATCCCGCCATGACATTACAACTTCAAGATCACCAGCAATCACCGATTCAGTCCGATACTCCCTGAGATCTCCTCGTGAAGTCACTTCGTCTATCTTTCGATAGCTCATGTGCTGTAGGCCTTTTCGTCCCCTAAATGACGGAAATTTCGACATGTAGTCAGAAATCAGATATTCCGTCAATTCTTCGTTGTCAGTGAGACATATGTTATTGGCATCCGGCAATCCAGCCTCCTCATCCGGCTTTTCCAGCACAATCATTGTTGTGCCAGCGCCATGAGGAGATAAAACAACACGGAAAAAAATTCCGAGTGCAGTCCAGTCCCCATCCGGATCTTCCTTGAAGTATATGCCGGGGTTTTCACCCGACCATTCAACTTTTCCGGGATTACGAGGTTTAGTGGGATCCATGACGCTGCCTCCTGATTAGTGATTGACAATACTTAAAATCACACCGAATTATACTCAGGCGATGTTTCTGAAATAGCTGCCCAATTACCAGCGGTGTTTTGGATTTCGAATGGTCAGAAATATCACAAAGGTAAAATATTGGTCAGCTTCGAACTCACCTCACACAGCCATTGAATATATTTCTGAGTCGCGCTAGACACGAAACGGGATGCAAAATTAAAAACTTTTTAATACAGATGGATATTGAACTCACGACCGACCGGTTCTTCTCACCAGAGCACCAGCAACCTGAAAACTGGCTAAATTTAGAGCAGTATCTCCAAAGCCTAGGTCACGAATTTATCGCCGAACCTGAGCCAAAGCAGTTTGTTGGCGGCTTTGGAAATCTTAATTTCCTGATCCAGCTGGATGGTGAACCCTGTGTACTGCGCCGCCCACCACATGGGCCGTTACCACCTGGTGCAAACGATATGGTACGAGAGTACAGAGTGACTTCACGGCTTTGGAGGGAGTTTCCATTAGCACCCAAAGGCTTGTTGCTTTGCGACGACCCCGAAATTTTGGGAGCACCTTTTCTGATTATGCAATATCGTCCAGGGGCGGTTATTCAAATGGATGTACCTGGGAGTCTTCACAGTCAGACCTGGCGGCTGTCAGAAATGATTGTCGAAGTGCTGGTCGAATTTCAATCTGTTGAATCCGCCACTGTGGAATTACAAGACCTTGGACGACCGGAAGGGTTTCTTGAACGTGCGGTACGCGGGTGGGTGAAACGCTATTACGTCGCTGCGGAAGATGTATATCGGAACAGTGCCAGCCCTGCCTCAGCCACGACGATCATCAACTGGCTGGAAAAGCAACCGGCTCCTAGTGCCGGGCACACCTTGCTTCACAACGATTTTAAACTCAACAATATAGTTCTGGACCGAGACAACCTTACCCAGCCTATCGCACTTCTGGACTGGGATATGTGTACACAGGGAGACCCCCTATTTGATTTTGCCACACTGCTCAGCTACTGGACTGAACCGACAGACCCGCCAGCCCTGAATAAAGTTGGACAAATGCCGACCTCTACAAGCCCAGGCTGGATGAATCGAGAGACAGTTGCAGACTATTACGCCAGAATCAGCGGACGTGACCTCTCCAACCTTCATTACTATCGGGTGCTGACAGCATTCAAACACTGCATCATTTTCATGCAGATTTATGCTAGATTCTGCCGGGGTACAACCACCGATCCCAGAATTGCCGAATTGGGACCGGCACTCGATTCACTGTTCGAGTTCACACACGATATTGTTCTTCAGCGATATTTCTAATGCGACGGGTGAGATTCTAGTCTCTGATTTTGAACTACCAGTCTTCGAGCGGATAACTGGTAAGCATTTCGCATCCTGTTTCAGTAACCAATACCTGCTCTTCCAGCTTGACTCCTTCTCCGCCGTGAATTGAACCCATGTAAGATTCAACACATAGCGTCATCCCTGGTTCGAAAACACCGTCATAGCCCTTTTTGTCGAAGTCCATGTAGTGTTTGATGCTGGGATATTCGTCGGCCAGCCCCACACCGTGAATAATCACACCATATCGATTGGGTTGAAACTCCTCCGGCACTGGCCACGCATTTTTGGACAATTCCCGGAATTCCACCCCTGGTTTTATCAATTCAGTGTTAAAACGAATTTGTTCCGCTGCCAGTTGATATATCCGCGCCTGCTCCGGTGTAGGTTTGACTTCGCCACAAATCCAGGAACGAGACATATCACAGCAGTAACCATAAGGGCCGATCAGATCAGTGTCGAAACTCATCATGTCGCCCTTCTCCATAACCCTCATAGAGGACTCTCTCATCCATGGATTAGTTCGTGGGCCTGATGCAAGAAGGCGCGTTTCAATCCATTCTCCACCCAATGCAATATTGGTTTCATGCAACTTCGCCCACAATGCATTTTCCGTAACTCCTGGAGCCATCGCATCGCGCATGTTCGAGACAGCAGTTTCACACACCTGCACCGAATATTTCATCAATTCCAGTTCCTCGGGCGATTTGATAACCCTGGCAATTTCCATGACATCCTGCCCCTCTATCAATTCGATTCCGCATTGTTCAAGCTCATGGATACCCAGCAAGCTGCAACGATCGACAGCTAGTCTGCGGTTGCCGCCACCATATTTGTTAATCAGATCATTGATTTCCTGAGCAAATTTTTTAGCGTTTGACTCACAACGCGATCCGGCAGCAAAAAAATAAAATGGTGTAATGACCCGGTATTCATCAATTGTTGGCAGATCTTCGGCAAGATGAGGCATGTTACCAAAGTCCCACAAAATGACGGGGCCTTCGGTTGCCACGAATGCACAGCGTGCTTCGTAGTGCGAACACCAAATCTGCATATTGGTTGCATCAGTTACATAACGAGTGTTCAATTGATCAAACAGCAAAACCCCAGCCAAATCCCGGCTGCAAAGCTGCTGCCTAACCCGCTCTAATCGATATCTTCGCACGGTGTCCAACTCAACTGGAGGCTGCGAATACTCCATCGCCCCATGTTGCCGGTTGCGTACTTCCGCCATATTCAATGCTCCTGTTTCTTTTGCCAAAGATTCGTGATTTTCGTCTAATTTACAGACCGTATGATTTTATGATTTTTGTTCGTGTATCTGCATTTCAATTTTTGTGAAATTGCGGTCAAGAACTCCAGATTACTTGCGTTGTAATAGGCACTTAAATCTTGAACAGATCGCCTCAAAGGTTGAGCTTATTTCAATAGTCAGGGAACTGAATTCAGAAGAACAGCTTGATGGCTTATTCAATCACACAATTCGATCCAGCGATATTTTTTACCTGTCTAAGGATGCATCCGAAAAAGATTTACTAACACTCGCATATAAAATTACCTATACTCAATATTTATGACGGCAAAATTGTTGTTGAAACGACGGTTGACGTCTAAATTCGTAGAACTTTAATTGACTAATTTATGCGCCAATCAGGCTTTAAAAAACGGAGAATTATGAATGAAAAAGTCAATTCTTAAACACGGCATCCTATCGGTCTCTGCCCTAGTGCTTGCAGGTAGTTTTGTAACTGCTCAAGCCCAGGAGTTGGTGGTAGTATCATGGGGCGGGGCTTATTCGAAGAGCCAGCAACTTGCCTACCATGAACCATTTATGGCTGAGAATCCTGGTATCACAATCATTAACGATGACTCTGCATCTGAAGGAGTCGCCAAGTTAAGAGCCCAGGCAGAAGTCGGAAACGTCACGTGGTCTCTCCTAGATGCCATCGCAGCTGATACTATTACAATGTGCGACGAGGGACTAGTTGAAGAAGTTGATATTGATGAGATTCTTAACCCAGCGCCCGATGGAACGCCAGCAAGCGTAGATATGGGTGAATTTCTGACCTCGGATTGCCACATTCCAAATATTGTCTATTCGACTACTTGGGGTTATCGCACCGATATGGTACCAACACCTCCAACTCAGATATCTGATGTCTTTGATATGGACAGCTTTCCTGGGAAGCGGGGAATGGAGAAGAAACCAATTAACAATCTTGAGTGGGCTTTGATTTCAGATGGCGTATCACCGGATGACGTTTACGATGTTCTGGACACACCTGAAGGTGTAGCACAGGCTTTCGCGAAACTCGACACCATCAAAGCCGAGACAGTTTGGTGGACACGCGGTGCACAGCCTCCGCAAATGCTCGCCGATGGTGAAGTTGTGATGTCCTCTGCATACAACGGACGATTGTTTTCCGCGATTGAAGAAGAAGGACAGCCAATTGGCATGTTGTGGGACTGGCAGGTGTTCGATATTGATGGCTGGGTGATTCCAAAAGGTGCACCTCATCGCGAACAGGCTTTGGCGCTGCTGCGTTATGCTTCAGACACCCAAAGACTGGCCGACCAGGCGAAATACATTTCTTATGGTCCGGTACGCAAATCATCTGCTGCTTTGGTCAGCACACATGCAACGCTGGGTATCGAGATGGCACCTCATATGCCAACTGACCCCGCCAACTCAAAAACAACCTTGCTGTTCAACATTGAGTGGTGGGCGGACAACCAGGATGATCTGAACGAACAATTCAATTCCTGGCTTGCTCAGTAAGTCAACTTTGGTCTAAGCCAAATAGACATGGTCAATGAGAGGCACTGGCAGTATCGCTGGTGCCTCTCATTGAAATTCGCAACAATTAATCAACAATTCAACTAATCTGCGACAACATAAACTATGGCTAATTCCGCTGTCCATCCTGACCAACCTCTAACAACAGCGGACGGCGTCCCACTGAAAACGGCTTTGTCTCGTGCGCTTCGTCGAGACAAGATGAAGTCTCTCGCCCTTGTCGCTCCGTTGTTCATCTTTCTTGGTTTAACCTTTCTGGTGCCAATAGGAGACATGTTGTGGAGAGGTGTTGAAGACCCAATCGTTTCTACCTACCTTCCAAAAACAGTTGAACAACTCAAACAGTGGGATGCGACATCAGGTGAACTACCGGACGAAAGCACCTATGAAGCGCTAGTTGAAGATGTTAAAGCCGGTGCTCCAGAAAAACTAATTACTCGGGTCGGCAAACGCCTTAATTATGAGTTACCCGGGATGAACAGCTTGTTCAGAAAATCCCAAAGAAGAATTCCGAAATTTGACGAAGGACCTTACAAAGAGGCAGTCATCAAGGTCGACAAGAAATGGGGGCAGCTTGAAACCTGGCAGGTAATCAAGACATTTTCACCAAATCTCACGGCTGGTTACTTCTGGGCCGCAATTGATTTACAGGTCACTCCGGCCGGAGATCTTCAATTACAGGATGAGAAAAGCCGGATCTATCTCAAATTGTTCTGGCGTACACTTTATTTGAGTGGCTTGATCACGCTGATGACTCTCATTTTGGGCTATCCAGTCGCCTATCTTCTGGCAACCCTGCCCTTGAAAACCAGTAATCTTTTGTTGATGCTAGTGCTGTTGCCATTCTGGACATCTCTTCTGGTACGAACGACCTCATGGATCGCCATGCTGCAAAGAGAAGGTGTGCTCAATGACATCATGGTTGCTCTCAACATCATTGAAAATGAAAACCGGCTGGCAATGATTCATAACGCGACTGGAACCGTTGTGGCAATGACCCATATCCTTCTGCCTTTTATGATTCTGCCGCTGTATAGCGTGATGAAGACGATCCCAAAGAGTTACATGCGGGCAGCCGTTTCTCTTGGTGCGCACCCGTTCAGTGCATTTTTCAAGGTATATGCACCAAATACGATTCCGGGAATCGGAGCAGGTGGAATTCTTGTATTCATTCTTGCGATTGGTTACTACATAACTCCCGCCCTTGTTGGTGGAACGTCCGGCACATTTATTAGTAACTTCATCGCTTACCACGTTTCAGTCTCTCTGAACTGGGGATTGGCTGCAGCACTCGGAATCATACTGTTAGGTCTTGTGCTGGTACTTTACCTCCTGTATGATCGAATTGTCGGTGTCGATAACATGAAACTCGGGTAAGCTAAGCCAAATGAAAAGTAAATTACCACCCTACACGACACCACTTGAACGCATTTGGCATTATCTGTTCCGCATTATCTGCGGGCTGATCTTCCTGTTTTTGATTTTTCCCATTCTGGTTATCGTACCGCTATCTTTCAACGCGGTACCGTTTTTCACATTTACCCCCGAAATGCTGTCATTCAATCCAGAAGGATATTCGCTCAGATGGTATGAGGACTTCTTTACCAATCTCAACTGGCGGGGAGCAGTTAACAACAGCTTTATTATTGCAATCTTTTCTACTTTGATTGCAACATCACTCGGCACCGTTGCTGCATTGGGATTAAGCCGTCGAGAAGTACCTTATCGAACAATGTTAATGGCAATTCTGATTTCCCCGATGATTGTCCCACTGATCATTTCAGCTTGTGGAATGTTCTTCTTCTACTCCCGAATCAATCTGCAGGGAACCCACCTCGGTGTTATCCTCGCCCACGCGGCTTTAGGCACTCCATTTGTTGTCATTACAGTTACCGCGACGCTGGTCGGATTTGACCGCAGTCTGATTCGAGCTGCAAACAGCTTGGGAGCCGATGGTGTAACAACATTTTTCAAAATCGTCGTTCCACTGATCTTACCGGGAGTAATATCAGGTGCACTATTCGCCTTTATCACCTCATTTGATGAAGTCGTTGTGATTCTATTTGTCGGTAGCTTTGAGCAGCGGACTATACCGTGGCAGATGTTTTCAGGAATTCGCGAACACATCAGTCCAACCATTCTCGCAGTCGCAACATTGCTGGTGTTGGTATCAGTACTGTTGCTGACTTCAATCGAGCTGCTGAGACGGCGAACTGAGCGATTGCGCGGCGTCAGAACTTAGCTAGACTGGCCGGTCACCATTAATCGTGAGACGCCACATAACTCGGCGCTCACCGGGGTAGTCGTTCAGGGCGTAATGCTGCAGACAACGATTGTCCCAGAAGGCAATTGAGCCTGGTTCCCAGCGAAAACTACAGCAAATATCCGGCTGTACTGCATGCTTCACGAGATAGCGAAGAATTGGTTCTGACTCTTCGTCGCTCATACCTTCGATTCCAACAGTAAACGGCTCATTTACATAGAGTGCCTTTCGACCGGTTTCAGGATGCTTACGAACAATTGGGTGAGCGACGCGAATATTTGCACTACTGTCCGCGCGAATTGGCGTGCCTGCATGTTTGTCCTGGTAATCTGTGCTCGCATACTCGCCCTCATGACTGTAAACGTTTTCGGCGCTATGAATCGCGTTCAGACCCTCCAGCATATTTTTGTAGACATCAGTAAGCATGTCGTAAGCCAGGTATTGGTTAGCAAACAACGTATTACCACCGAATTTTGGAACTTCCATCCCGCACAAAATCGAACCTAGTGGTGGTTCTGCCTGGAAAGTGACATCGCTGTGCCATGTTCCCGAAAAGTTGTACTTGTCTTCTGGATTCTTGATCACCATCATGATTTCGGGATGTCCTTCCAATGAACCAACGTATGGATGAATGTGGAACGACCCAAAATTCTTACCAAATTCTTTAAGGGAGTCAGGCTCGATGTTTTGGTTGCGAAAAAAGATGACCAAGTGGTCGAGAAATGACTGCTTGATTTCCTCGATGACTTCTTCTGAAACCGGATGTGAGATGTCTACACCAAAAATTTCAGCACCACACGCACCAGCATAAGGTTTGACTTCAATGTGCTGATAGTCTTGCCGAACTGAATTGAGACCGGCTCCCGGAATCACCTTGGGCCGTTGCCATTTCACGTCATTCGCTCCCGCTAGTATTAAACGGAACTTCACTGGCGATTTATGCTATGGACCACAGGTAAAGCATTCATTTTTTTGAAAAATCCTGCCGATACTGTTGATTTCAACCGGTGCGTGCACTGGGTACATATTTTTGCGGATCAACGCCTAGCAGTTCC
>JAJDXD010000139.1 GCA_022823405.1 Gammaproteobacteria bacterium | reverse complement strand
ACTCCTGATCTCGCAATCTTCGCGAAGGCACTGGCAGCAGGTTTTCCGCTTGCGGCGATTGTCGGCAAGAAAGAAATCATGGAACTTTTGCACACCCGTTCAGTCATGCACGGCGGAACCTACAACGCTAACGTCATGTCTGTTGCGGCAGGACTAGCAACCATCGACGCGCTTCAGTCCAACAGCGGCGCCGCAATTCGCCAGATGGATGAACTGGGCAAGACACTGATTGAGGGTTTGCTCTCTCTCGCCCGTAAATATCGTCAGCATATGTCGATTCAAGGCACCGGGTCAGTGTTCCACCCGATTTTTGGCGATATTGGACCGGTGACCAA
This sequence comes from Gammaproteobacteria bacterium, assembly GCA_022823405.1. Taxonomy (GTDB): domain Bacteria; phylum Pseudomonadota; class Gammaproteobacteria; order Arenicellales; family JAJDZL01; genus JAJDZL01. The sequence continues at coordinate 10,581 of JAJDXD010000139.1, read as the reverse complement.
TTATCGGGATTATCTGAAAATGGATAATGTGCTGAAAAATAACTTCTATGCGAAACTGCAGAGTGCTGGAACCCGGGTCACTGCGCGCGGCACCTGGTTTTTGTCGACAGCACACACTGCCGAAGATATAGAAAAGTCTCTGCAGCACGCGGACTTGGCCTGGAGGGAACTGGGTTGTGAATAAGCATCAACAGGCTCGCATCGGTTTTGTTTGGCCGGGTGGCGGAGCGGAACATGATTTCTATCAGTTCTTGGAAGAAACGGGAGATCGTGCGCGGCTCTTTATCACCTGTACACGAGTCGGTGGAGACGGTGACAACGACCACGATATTGAAGCCCTGGAGCAGACCTCTCGCCTTGACTGGCTAGTAGAAGCGGCGCTTCGGCTGATCCCCCTGAAGGTGGATTGTGTTTACTGGCCTTGTACCAGCGGCAGCTTCATTCGTGGACGGGTGCATGCAGAAGAACAACTACGCGTTCTGACTGACACAGTCAGTGCACCGTCTGGCAGTACCTCAATGGCATTTATCGAAGCGTTGCGCTACAGCGGTTTTCGCCGGATCAGCGTCCTGTCAACGTATCCGGAACCTGCCTCCAGAGCATTTGAGTCATTTCTGAATGAATTCGATATTGAGGTATTGAACATGATCTGGCTGAATGCGCCTTCCGGTTGGGATGCTGCACTGTTTCAACCGGAATTCATCATTGAGCACATTCCGAGGGCCATCCATCCTGATGCCGATGTTCTGCTGATTCCAGATACAGCAATGCCATCGACTTTTGCAATCAAGGAATTTGAAAACTGCGCTGGTATACCCGTTTTTACCGCTAATGGAGTAACAATGTGGCACGCGATGGGCCTTGCGGGACTGACTTTGTCCGACTCAAGGTTTGGAACTTTAATCGCAGGTGAACTGGAAGAAAAAACTGGGAGTGGTTTAGGTTAAGCGATAACCAGTAACTCTGCACCACTTGTTGTTTCGGCACTCTACAGTCTGTCTGCCACTGCAAACCACAGTTCAGGGTATCGAAGCGCTGCCCAACAGTTGTGTCCATTTCTATGCAATGACAATGGGTTGCAACTCAATTCAGGTACATGCTTCAAGATTGAATACAGCCTTACAGAACAGGCAGAATTGCAATTGGAACAATCATTCGTCCGAAACCGTTTTTTCAGTCTGTTCGCGCAACATTTCAACCAATAAACCGCTTCCCTGCTGTAAAATTTTTGCCAATTCGCGATACGGAACTATTGCGATTTTTCCATAGCTCAATGAACTGCTCGGATGTTTTAGTGCTGACATTTGGTGTTAGAATTATGCAGGATTCAAAAACTTGCTAAGAACGGCCGGAATGTCAATCAGTAATCCGTTTCAAGAAGAATAGACATAGCGCGCACCAGAATTCATGCTTCGAAGTCCCCTTCACGATTTGCATATCGAACTAGGTGCGAAAATGGGACCATTTGCGGGATTCGATATGCCGCTTTGGTACCCATCAAAAATCGTTGCCGAACACAAACACACCCGCTCCCAGGCCAGCCTGTTTGACATATCTCATATGGGACAAGCCAGCATTGTGGGTGAAGACTCTGCCACAGAACTGGAAAGCCTGATTCCGACTGACCTCAAGTCCCTGTCGTTGCACAGAATGCACTACTGCTGTTTTACCGCGGAGAATGGCGGTATCCTGGACGATCTTGTCATCGCCTGCCTAGGGCAAGACTATTTTGTCGTCATGAATGCAGCTCGCAAAGAGCACGATTTAAATCACCTGCGAACAAACATCAAGAAGTCCGCGGTTCTGGAACACACAGAAAACGCACTCATCGCGTTGCAGGGACCCAAAGCGACCGAAGTGCTGAGACGGCTGACACCAGAAATTTGTGATCTTCAATTCATGACCATGGGCGACTTTGCCATTCGAGGCGTGCCTTGTATCGTTAGCCGGTCAGGATATACCGGCGAGGATGGATTTGAAATCTCAATGGCGGCAGAAACCGCGATGAAACTCGCGAAAGATCTGCTAAACGAACCTGAGGTCATGCCAGCCGGACTTGGTGCCAGGGACTCTCTAAGACTTGAAGCCGGGCTTCGGCTTTATGGTCAGGATATGGATACAACGACCACGCCCGTTGAGGCCGGCATTCAATGGACAATATCCAAATCCAGACGCAACGGTGGTGCGCGACCAGGTGGATTCCCCGGTGCTGATGTGATATTGGAACAATTGACAAACGGTGCGAGCCGACGCTTTGTCGGAATGCTCCCGCAAGGCCGGGCTCCCGTGCGAACCGGAACCGATATCTGTCTTGAAGACGGCGAAACCATTGGACGTGTGACCAGTGGTTTGGTTGCACCTTCGGTTGGTTCGCCGATCGCAATGGGCTACATTGATCGAGACTATGCCAGCCCAGGTACCCAAATCAGCCTGTTGCTTCGCGGCAAGCATGTACCGGCAGAAGTCATTCGACTGCCTTTTGTCAAACATCGTTATCAAAATACCGTCAAAATTCAATCGAATTCCAATGGAGGAAAATCGAATGTCTGATACCCGTTACAGCAGCGATCACGAGTGGGCCCGTTCTGAAGACGGGAAAAGCGCAACGATCGGAATTACTGATTACGCCCAGGAACAATTGGGTGATATCGTGTTTGTCGAATTGCCTGAAGAGGGCGATTCATTTGATGCCGGCGATGAAGTCGCTGTGATTGAATCAGTCAAGGCCGCAGCCGAACTTAAAACACCAGTAGCCGGCACCGTCATTGAGATCAATAGCGACCTTGAAGATAGTCCTGAAACCGTCAATGAAAGTCCGACAGAGGATGGTTGGTTCTGTAGACTTGAACTTTCTGATCCCTCAGAACTGGATGATTTGATGAGTGAAGAGGAGTATGAAGAATTCACCTCAAATCTTGAGTAACATCTAAATTTTGCTACCGATACCATGCCCGAAAATAATATCCCGCAGAGTCTCAGTGAATTAGAGTCCGTTAACGATTTTGTCAGGCGGCATATCGGACCAGGTTCAGTTCAAGTGCAGCAGATGCTTGATGAACTTGGTATCGACTCCCTGAAAACCCTCATTGAACAGACTGTTCCTAAAAATCTGCTCACCACTGAACCGCTGAACCTGGCAGTTCCAGTCGGTGAAAACGAAACAATCAGCTACATCCGCCGAATGCGGGAACGAAATCAAGTCTTTACTTCGATGATCGGCATGGGTTACCATGCGACGATTCTGCCTGGGGTCATTCGACGAAACATATTTGAAGACCCAGGTTGGTACACCGCGTATACACCCTATCAAGCTGAAATCAGCCAGGGGCGTCTGGAGGCTCTGCTGGTTTTTCAGGAAATGCTGATTGACCTGACCGGCATGGAATTGGCCAATGCATCTTTGCTGGATGAGGGAACAGCCGCCGCGGAAGCAATGGCGATGGCTAAACGGGTTTCAAAGGCGAAATCCAACAAATTTCTGGTATCTGATGACTGTCACCCGCAAACCATAGCAGTCGTACGGACACGGGCGGGTACGCTTGGTTTTGATGTCGTTGTAGGCGATCTGGAGAAGTTGGCTGACGAGGAAGATGAATATTTCGGCATTCTGATTCAGTATCCCGGTTCCAGCGGGCGACTTTCCGACATCGGTCCCATGGTCGAATCCGCACACGCCAGAAAAGCAATTGTCAGCGTGGCAACTGATCCTTTGTCTCTATGTCTGATTAAACCACCGGGCGAGTTCGGTGCTGACATCGTGGTTGGTAACACGCAGCGGTTCGGTGTGCCGATGGCATATGGTGGTCCACATGCAGCATTTCTCGCCACCAGGCACCAGTACAGACGCACCATTCCGGGGCGTTTAATCGGCGTTTCCATTGACTCGCGCGGCAAGCCTGCACTGCGTATGGCACTACAAACCCGTGAGCAGCATATCAGAAGAGACAAAGCAACCAGCAACATTTGCACGGCGCAGGTGCTGCTGGCCATTGTTGCCGCGTTTTATGTGATGTACCATGGTCCGCAAGGATTACGGGACATCGCGGCAAGGGTTAATCGCTACGCTCAAATTACTGCTGAGGGCTTGCGCCGCCTTGGCTACGGTATTGTTCACGATGCCTATTTCGACACCCTGACGGTTAACGCACATGGTCAGGCGCGTCGGATTGCTGCGCGGGCGCGGGAAATTCGAATTAATCTTCGCGTTGTGGATGCTGACCATCTTGGCATTGCACTGGATGAGACAACTAAGCGCGTGCACTTGGAAAGACTCTGGTCCATTTTCGATACCAACGCCAATTCGAAAATTTCAATTGATGAAATTGACGCTGAAGTCAGTGGCTGCATCCCGAATGATTTAAGCCGCACCTCCGCCTATCTCACCCACCCGACCTTCAGCCTGTATCAGTCCGAAACACTGATGCTACGCTACATTCGACAGCTAGGACAAAAGGACATCGCGCTCAATCGGTCTATGATTCCGCTAGGCTCGTGCACCATGAAACTCAATTCAACCACTGAAATGACGCCGGTTACGTTTCACAAATTCAGTGCAATTCACCCGTTTGCACCACTGGATCAGACTCAGGGCTATCACCAGTTAGTCGAAGAGCTTGAAACCATGCTTTGTGAAATCACTGGTTTTGATGCGATTTCGTTTCAGCCCAATGCCGGTTCTCAGGGTGAATACGCCGGACTTCTATGCATCAAACGCTACCTGCAGGATTCCGGTGAGGGACATCGTAGTATCTGCCTTATTCCACAGTCCGCGCACGGTACCAACCCGGCGAGTGCAGCATTGGCAGGTTTGCGTGTGGTTGTGGTTAAGTGTGATGACACCGGTAACGTTGATGTGAATGACCTCAAAGCCAAGCTGGAAAAGCATGCAGATGAAGTCGCCGCACTGATGATCACCTACCCATCAACACATGGTGTGTTTGAAGAAGCAATTGTCGACATCTGTGATCTGGTCCACCAATTTGGTGCACAAGTCTACCTTGATGGGGCAAACATGAACGCGATGGTAGGAATCTGTAAGCCAGCCGAGTTCGGTGCTGATGTCTGTCACCTGAATCTGCACAAGACATTTTGCATCCCGCATGGCGGGGGTGGCCCGGGGATGGGACCCATTGGTGTCAAAGCTCATCTTGCACCGTTTCTCCCTGACCACGAAGTTGTTGAAGGTGTCAATCCTTACGCTGGTAAAGAACCGACGATCGGTACCATTGCATCTGCTCCTTGGGGTTCAGCCGGAATCTTACCAATATCGTGGGCCTATATTTCGCTGATGGGTGCTGACGGGTTGCGCTACGCAACGGAAATGGCCATTTTGAATGCCAACTATATGGCCAAGAAACTGGAGCCTTACTATCCGATTCTCTATAAAGGTCGAAATGGCCGTGTCGCACACGAGTGCATCGTAGATTTGAGAGATATTCGCAGAACCAGTGGTGTAACTGTCGAAGATGTTGCGAAACGTTTGATGGACTACGGATTTCATGCACCAACCATCTCGTTTCCAGTTGCGGACACTATGATGATCGAACCCACAGAAAGTGAAGCAAAACGCGAAATTGATCGCTTTTGCGACGCACTAGTGGCCATTCGACAGGAAATTACGGATATCGAATCTGGAAAATTAGATCCGGAAAATAATCCGCTCAAGAATGCGCCACATACCTTTGACAAATTAATTTCTGACGAGTGGGACCTACCGTACTCAAGAGAGCAGGCTTTCTTCCCACTGGACTGGGTCTGGCAGGACAAATACTGGCCGCCGGTTGGGAGGATCGATAATGTCTACGGAGACCGGCATGTGGTCTGTAGCTGTCCACCCATGTCCGAATGGATGGATGGTGCTGACGCGGAACCAGTTGAATTGGACAAAGCTTCCTGATTTCTGATTCACAGTTGATTTACAGCGGTCAATTACCGCTCAGGCTACAACTGATGGCTCTATGGCTAACAGCGTTCGCAGTGCTGATTCGCTCATCAACGAGTTGTCAATCGTCATTCCTTTCTTTAGGTTGACGAAGGTACACACCTGAGTTAAATCAACATCCTGATATTTGAACCGGGTCATACAGGCTCGTCGTAGTTGATCCACGTCCTTTGCGCCGCGACTCAGATCGGCGGTCTGACGTCGCAAACGATTCAGTACACTACTTCCGATAATGAGCATTTCGGGGCGTTCTCCCTGGGTGTCCACTGCGCCATTCAGCATCCTGATACTCAAAACGGCTTGGGACGACATGCTGCCAGAATCTGGCAACTGAAAATTGGTGCAGCAAACGTCCGATGAAACTAACAGCACTGAGCTCTTCGCAATGAACTGATTGGCACTACTCAAGGCAAGTTCAATGCTACTGCCACACTCGAGCATCAGGTAAGAAACATTGACTCCAACGTGCCGACCATCACCTAGAATCACAAGCATCTCAGCAATGTCTTCTGGTTTCGCTGCAATGATGGCCTGGCGAATACCCGCCTTTTCCATTACAGCCAGCGGAAATCGGATTCTTGGGGTGTTAAGTAAATCGGCACCAAGCCCGGAGATGCCTTCCAGTGGGAGATGAGGGTTGGATGCGTGGCCAACAGCAAAAATTAACCCTTTACAAGTCATGTGAAGCTCTTGCACTCACACGATCAATAGATTGGCTATTACCGAAACCCCATGTAGACGTAAACCTGCTGCTCATCAGATAGGCCGTTAAATTCAGCGCGCAATCGAGTCAGATTTTCAATGCGATGTTCATCGGTCAAAGTGCCAACCGCCAGAATGTCTCCCGCGACAACTTGAATGCCGCGTTGCAACAGAGAATCCCGTGTTGCCAGCACTGCGTCCAGCGGATGCACGGACAATGAAGGATTGAGCGTTGCTATCTGCTGTTTATCCTGATCTGACATCACAACGGAAAAGTTCGCCAGTCGTTCATTCCAATTCTGTTCACCGCTAATTTGTAGCGGACCGCCCAACACACACATGCGAACTTCCAAATTAGCAGCCGATTGTAGGGACTGATCTTGGTCAACAGGTATCGGAAGCAGAGCATCCGACAGTCGTACCCCCGGTATCACTGCATCAAGCGCCGCCAGAGCTTCTTCACGGGTCGTTGCTGTATTAAGGTTTTCTGACTTCACACGGAAGTACAACTCTGCCGCGGCATGCATATCGATGCCCAATGTCCGGTCGATCACCGCTCGCGTACCCGTAAACATGTTTTCGAGCAGAATTCCGGTTGGTGCACCTTTCGCCACGCTCATTTCGTCGGTTGCCTGCGCGATGTAACCAACATCCATCCCCCAGGTTGGCCGCAGCAATGCAATGTAGTATTCCTGAACAGCAATTGCCAAATCAGGAGTGACATTGAGATCAGTCTCTACAGAATCTGTTCGCGTAAACGACTTGAATAGCGTATTCGCTGTCTGCTCAATGTCTACAGTTTCAGCCATAGCAAGACTACAAGACAACAAAAAGACCAACCCCAGAAATAATTTTCGGAAGGGCTGTATGCGAAGAACGGAGAATGCGTACACTTTATAATGCGGTTCTGTTGACACCCTTATCTCGGGTGGTTGATTTCATGGATGGTTTCGAACAATATTGTATTGCAGGAACGCTCACCCGGTTTTTCCTGAATCTGAGCACGATGCTGAAAAACTCATTCACTAAAAGCTGGATTTCTTTCCTTTTGGTTTTTACTAATCTGCTGACTAAGAAAAGTTGAATTCGAAGTTTTGGCACTTTCTAATTTGGCTGCTGGTGCTGGCTCTACCAGCTGGATGCGCGAAAAATTACGCACCTTCAGCCTGTGAGGCACTTGACCCTGAATTTTTTGTTGAAACTGAAGATCCCTTTGAGAGCTACAACCGCGCGATGTTTGATTTCAATCTTGAGTTTGATGCTGCGATAACCGAACCGACTGCGAGATTTTGGCGGGACAAGACGAACAAACACGTTCAGCGCGGGGTTTCCAATTTTTTCGACAACCTCAAGGAGCCGCGAAATTTCTTCGCAGCAACTTTGATGGGCAACGTAGAAGGTATGACAAGCACTTCATCGCGATTCGTTATGAATTCAACTTTCGGAATGGCCGGTTTTATCGATGTTGGCCAGGCGGTAGGACTGCAGTATACCGACTATGACTTCGGCCAAGCGTTCGGCTATTGGGGATTAGGCAGTGGACCCTACATCGTGCTGCCAATTGTTGGACCTTCGACACCCCGATCGATGACCGGCTCCCTGGTCCACAACAGACACACTTATTTAATTTCTCGGATTGATGATTCTGAGGGGCAACTTTTTGTGCAGTATATGAATTGGCTGGATCTTCGAGCCCGTTTAATTCCAGCCACAGACCTGCTTAAAGAACAGCCCGACCCATACATTTTTGCGCGTGAAAGCTACTTGCAGACTCGTTTGAACAAAGTCTGCTCGCCATAACCGCGATTCACACAAATCAACCCGACTCAATTATCGTGGCTACGTATGCGATTGGCGACATTCAGGGCTGTTATCGCCAACTACTGAAGCTTCTCAAGAAGCTCGAATTCAATCCGCACAACGACCGACTGATTCTATTGGGTGACCTAGTCAATCGCGGACCTCAATCGCTGGAAGTCATTCGATATGCAATACAGAACGAAGCTTCCATAGATATGATCCTCGGTAATCATGAACTGCATTTGCTGGCAGTATTGGATGGTGTCAAGATGCCGCGGCCAACTGATACATTTCACGATGTGGTTAGTGCACCGGACCGTGAAGAGATTAGAGACTGGCTAATCAAAAGACCTATGGCGATTTATAGGCAGACACTGAATGTCGTGGTCACTCATGCGGGCATCCATCCTGAATGGACACTGCAAGAGTGCCTGGAACTTGCCAAAGAGGTTGAAGATGTGCTGCAAGGTCCAGAGCGTACCGCCATGTTCGAAAGTATGTTCGGAAACAAACCCCGTCGATGGCGTGACTCGCACTCGGGATGGAAACGGACTCGATTTATTATCAATGCACTCACCCGAATGCGTTATCTGACGACCAGCGGGAAGATGGATTTTGAAGAGGTTCGACCGCCAGGAGAGCAGTTACCCAAACTGATACCGTGGTTTGAGTATCCCAACCGTAAGCCAATCGATGCAACGGTCGTGTTTGGGCACTGGTCAGCACTAGGTGTTTTTCAAAAACCTGGTGTACTCTCAATTGACTCCGGCTGCTGCTGGGGTCGACGACTCAGTGCTGCGAGGATTGACATCAGACCATTTGAGATTATTTCCGTACGCTGTAAAAAAGTAAAGCTGCCGGTTTCGGTTGGTGAACCATGAGTCTGACAACAGCGAAACTAGTATAGCGGGTAAAATTTAGACACCGAACCGTTCTTGATTTAACGTCAATAGCCACCACATATCTTAGTGCAATCCTGCGAACGTGCACTTATCGAACATCGTTTCCGATACAGCGACCGATTCGAAGCAAGATTTAACTGATTAGTCTTTTTAACTCAATGAAATACGACAATATTCTTGACACAATTGGTGCAACGCCTGTTGTTCGGTTGAACAAGTCGAGTGCGCCTGATGATGTCAAAGTCTGGGTGAAGCTTGAGGCTTTCAACCCCGCGGGTTCGGTCAAAGACCGGCCAGCGTTGAACATGATCATTGATGCGGAAAAGCGGGGAGTTCTGAAGCCAGGTGATACGATTGTAGAACCGACCTCCGGAAATACCGGTATCGGGCTTGCAATGGTGGCAGCGTACAAAGATTACCGGGCTGTTTTCACCATGGCGGAAGACATGAGTGAAGAACGAAAACGAATCCTTCGTTCTTTCGGCGCCGAAATTGTATTGACTCCGGCACATCTTGGCACCAAAGGCGCAATCGAACGGGCACGCGAGCTAGAAAAAGAAAAAGGATACTTTTTTGTCGGTCAACACTTCAATCCTGCCAATCCAGAATCACATGAAGCGACCGCTAATGAAATCTGGGAGGACTTTGGAACAGAATTGGACATCCTTGTGTGTACGACGGGTACCGGCGGAACCATTACTGGACTTCGTCATTACCTGAAGGACCGGCATCCTGATCTAACCATCATTGCAACAGAACCTGCTGACTCGCCAATTTTGTCTAAAGGTATTGCCTGCAAGCACAAAATCATGGGTACCGCACCAGGATTTATCCCTGAGATTCTGGACACCAGTTCCTATGACGAAGTTTTGCCGATTACGACTGAAGAAGCATATGAAACAACCCGTTATCTTGCCCGTGAGGAAGGAATATTTGCGGGCATATCTTCTGGTGCTGCTACCAGCGGAATGCTGACCGTCGCAAGTCGGCCGGAGTCAAAGGGCAAAACACTGCTGGCCATTCTTCCGGATACCGGCGAAAGATATCTCAGCACCGATGTCTGGAACTAAAGTGCTCAATTTGCACTGTTACTGCCTGAGTATACTGTTGATACAATAGCCGCTTACGCGTTACCCTTTATCTGAAGGGAATCGGGTGTTCGTAAGCATTTCGTTATGCCGTGATACTCCACGATAGGAGTAACGAATCCTGATCAATTATGGACGATTGAACGCT
>JAJDXD010000072.1 GCA_022823405.1 Gammaproteobacteria bacterium | reverse complement strand
CTGAAACCTGGCGACAGGGCTGCGGAAATTTACGCTCTGATCAACCACCTGCCGAATTTGCGACCTGTAGGATTTCATGTTTATGATGGGCACAACCATCAAACACCGCTAGATGAGCGAAAGGCGGCAGTCGATGGTATTTGGTCGACGGTGCAGGCATTTCGAGACGAATTGACAAAAGCTTCGTTTTACGTACCCAAGATTATTGCTGGTGGGACAGGAACATTCCCACTTTATGCACAACTGGATGACCCATCTATTGAATTGAGCCCCGGCACCTGTGTTTTCCATGATGCGGGATATTCACAAATATTCCCCGATTTGCCGTTTACGCCGGCAGCTTTGATTCTTACCCGGGTAATCAGCCGTCCTTCTCCAAATTGTGTAACCTTTGATCTCGGTCACAAAGCCTGCGCAGCAGACCCGCCTGCTGGTCACCGATTGCAGTTTCCGTTCATCCCAGACGCTCGTGAGGTGTTGCAGAATGAGGAGCACCTTGTGATTGAAACGGCGAAAGCCGCCAGCTATCGACCTGGGGATTCCGAGTTGGCGATCCCGACTCATATTTGTCCGACGTCAGCGCTTCATACTCACGCGTGGGTCATTCAGAGGGGTAAAGTATCTACCAGATGGGAGGTAACTGCGCGGCATCGCTAATTGACCGCCGACAATCAATCCGATTAAGAAACTCGAAATTTACAGTACCTTGAATTACTCACCGTTCGAGTTCAGCCATTCTTCGAACCATTGATGGCGAATTGACTCTGTAACTGAATACCATTGACTATCTGCACGAATTCTTCGATTAAAGCCCAACTCAGTGTTTGAGTAGTTATCGGTAATCAATGGCATGGTACCTGCGTAATGATAAATTCGATCCAATGCTGATTTTCTCGTTGGACCGTAGGACAGAAGGTTGGAGAGTGCTGCCATTCTGTCGGTACTGGTTGCAAACGCAATAAATTGTGCTGCAAGATCAGGCCGTTGTGCCTGTCTATGGATTCCCCAGACACTTAACTGCACAAATTGTCCATCCGGTATGATCGAAATAGGAATGTCGTGGTTGACTCTGGCATCGTCAAACCGTCCGTTGAATCCGCTCGCCATGACGACCTCACCATTGCTAAGCAGATCCACCGGTTCATGACCCTGCTCCCACCAGACAATGTTGCCTTTCAATTGGTTAAGGCGTTTGCTAACTAATTTGAATCCACGCTCTGTACTTAATAGATCATAAATTTGTGAAACCGGGACGTTATACGACAGCATGGCCCATTCGAGAAACGCTATTGGCCTGCGCGGAAGCGCACGTTTACCTGGAAAGCGTTCAATGTCAAAAAAATCCGCGACAGAGTTTGGTTTTACATTTGGAAATGCTCGGTCATCATAGGCAATCACATCAGCATAACTCACATGTGCGACACCGCACTTGAATATTGCACCATCAAAAAAATCTTTTGTAGCAGCCGTTCCATCAGGTGCAGAAATTAGTACTGATTTATCAAATTCCTTTAGCAGTCTTTCATTACAAGCCGCCAGAGCATCTGATTCTGTCATGTCAAGAACATCCCATCCAGGGTCTCCTGGATGCTCCAGAAAATCCAGCGGCCCAATTCCACCGTTATATGGCCTGATCTTAATACGAACATCATGCTCCTCTTCAAACGATTGAAAATACGAGACTGTCTGCGCATGCTCGTACGCTCCGCCCCATCCAGAAATGATCAATTCACCATTATCTGCCCAGGTAGTTGAACTCCCCAGAATCAAGCTAAGCCATAGTAGTGAACTAAATCGGTTCATGTTCCTCTTGCCTGATGCGATCGGCAATTTCACGATATTTACTGATCACATCGCTCTCATAGACTATACCAAGAAGTTTCTGAGTCTTGGAAGATACAATCGGCGCAACTTCATAGTCTGACTGTCTGAAGGCTTCTAGAGCCTGACCGACATTCGTGCTTTCGCTAAAGCGCATGGTTTCGGGATTCATTACATCCTTGAGCGAAGTTGTTGGTGGGCGTCCAGTACAATCGCGGACGTGCACCACACCAACCGGTCTTTCGTTGGTACCAACGATGATTCCAGCGGTGCGACCGATATGCGCGAGCTGATAGGCCACTTTCCCAATTTTGTCATGAGTTCTGAATATGGGATATTCGGTGCGCATGATTTCGGTAACACTGCCGTAAGAGATCAATGCATTGACTCTTCCGAGTGACAGATCAAAGCCCCTGGAAGCCAGTTGAACATCAAATAGAGACCGTCCAAACATTCTTGAAGCAAGCAGATTAGAAAACACCACTGCGACCATCGCAGCAGTTGTCAAATCATAATTTCTTGTCAACTCGAACACGATTAAAATCATCGCTAGCGGTGCGCCGATAACAGGTGTTGCAGCGGCCATCATGCCACAGATTGCATATGGCACTACACCTGAGTGTCCAATTAATTGCAGCTGGTCTAAAATTCCCCCGAAGAGCGCTCCGCATAGTATCCCGATCAATAGAATTGGTCCGAAAACTCCGCCTGCAAAGCCAAATCCCAGGCAGAGAATCGTAACAAAGATCTTGGCAATAATCAAAATTGTGAGCTCGCCGAGTTCAAAAGCGCCGCCAATGGTGGCAAATCGCAGGCTTTCCTGGCCGACGCCTAATACTTCAGGGAACTGTAGTGCGACCATACCCAGAATTAAGCCGGCAACCATTGGCCGAAATGCTACAGGAATACCGCTGCGCGAAGCGTAAGACTGACACAAAAGAATACCTTTGGCATAGCCGACGGCCAATAATGCTCCCAGTATTCCGATGACTGCGAACAAAATAAACTCGTAACTGTACTGTACACCCTCAAAGACAACCAGGAAAAGTGGAGGTCGATCAAAAATCACGTTGGCAAATATGAAGCCGATTGCAGCAGCTACAGTTGTCGGAGCGAAAGCTTTCACCGAAAAGTGTCGCAGAATAACTTCGTGGGCAAACACCATCCCCGCAATTGGTGCATTAAACGCTACCGAAATTGCTGCTGCGACTCCGCTTGCAATACAAATCGCCTGTAAATTCGGAATCTTGAGTTTTAGTGAATTGACAATAGATCCGATCAGGGTGCCAAGGTAGACCAAAGGTCCATACTGTCCGACTGAAGCTCCACAGCCTAGAGAAAGAACAGCTGCAAAGGTTGATGCAATGCTACTTCCGAATGGTTGGGGTGACCCCCTGGTCTGCACAAGCAGAATAGTATCTGAAGGACCAAGCGGCCTACGAGCGCTTACGAAATAGTAGATGATGAAGCCAACGAGCAGACCGCCAACTGTCGGAACCCCAACTGTCGCTAAAGAGAGAAGAAGAGGCTTATTAGCGAGTTGAATTCTTTCATGTGGGTCAATCAAGAATTCTTTGTTCAGCCAATCAAATGCCTCATAAAAAGCGATCGCTAGCAGTGATACGACTATCCCAATTCCGACGCCAACAATTGCCAGCAATAGAATGGTTGTTGGAACACTGTACAGATCAGGCTTGATATTGATCCGCTTCACTACAAGACGCTACTCTCAAAGGATTTTCAGATACACACAGGTAAAACCAGCGGCAAACAATCAACCTACACCATAACAAAAGTTAACACTGTTATGACAGTTTCCGCAATGGGAATTTAAGGTGCCAAAAATCGATTTGACGCACGATTTCAGTCAGCCAACTGGCTGTCGTATCGTACCTTATTGAAAAGCTTTCTACGGATGGTCCATAGGACGGCGTAGGTTGGACCACTTGCTTTTCCAAACACCGCTATACGGCTCTTTCTGCGTTTGGGTGAATACCGTTTGAGGTTGAGGTATTCTGTTATTGAATTAGGTGTTGACAATTTCGGATTGTTGACTAATCATGTTGAATAAAATAAATTTTCTAGGGATTTATCATGCCTGTCTTTAGTGTACACCAAGCGAAAACTCACCTCTCGAGGATTCTAAAGTCATTGGAATCAGACGACGAAGTCGTAGTCACCCGCTATGGGAAACCAATAGCGAGAATCATTCCTTTTGAGCAGTCGAAAACACCCAGAATGCCTGGGGCATATAAGGGTTTGATTGAGTTTGACGAAACTTTCTTTAATGAGCTTCCTGAAGAAAAAATTTCTGCTTGGGAGAAACAATATTGATGCGATTTCAGTCAGTTACCTCTCTGTCGTATCAGAATACTTCATGTGCAGATTCAGATTAGCGTCATAGAACACTATCAGGCACTTATTTTGTGGAATTGACTCGAATGTGAATGAGACCGAAACAGCGCCTTGTTTAATACTTACGCTGTCTTTTCTGGCACTCGCAATAGCGTGATTGGATGAACTGGTACTAATTGCGGATCTGCTATACGAGCACTCAGTTGCGAATTGACCAGACCGTCAGGTTAAACTCCGCTTTTCGAGCTGAGTTCAGTTTCAGCATTCATTGTTGCTCGTGATGAACAATCTACCCGGTTAGTAGCATACGGTCGGTAGCGAGTTATGATGACGCGGCAGCATGTCAACATTTATTGCATGGTCAATAATTGTCAGTTATCGCGAATTACAGCAATTCGGCTAATCGTGGGTTGAAGCTAAGACGCTATTGCTCCTGACACAGCAGATGATGACTGAATTAGGTTCGCAAATTCTTGTTGAACGCGTCGATTCACACCAGTGGATCGAGTTGTAGGATGGTACAAGGAACTGTTCCATCTTTAACGGAATTCCATGTCCATTTGAAAATGGGTTCTGCTAATTCTTGTCGACGCACTGATTAAGTACCCGCGGCAGCGTTTCAGAAATCAAAAAAGCGTCTAAACATCAAATTCGAGCAGAATAAAATGAATTGAAGTACACTGCGAAGTTGCTGGGAGTTCAGGAAGTCATATATTAACAGTTATGTACGAAATCACATTAGAGAATTATCGTTGCTTCAGAGAACGGCAAACAGCTCGACTGGCGCCTCTTACTCTTCTAGTCGGCGAAAATAGCGCAGGCAAGACTTCTTTTATGGCGATGATCCAATTATTGTTGGACATGACCTATAACGGCAACACTCCAAATTTCAAAAGAAGCCCATATGACCTTGGAAGTTTCGACGAAATCGCCCACTATCGTGGCGGTCGTGGTGGTCGGGCAGACACGTTTAAAGCAGGTTTCAGAACAAATGATATTGATTTCTTAGAGGATCAACACTACTCTCAGTACCACACTAGCCGATTTGATGTGGAGTTTGGACGTGGGTCAAGTTCCGTGCCCGTTCCGGTTTATTGGCGACTTTCCAATCAGGATGCATACATCGAAGCACATTTTAAAGAAACAAATAAGTCTTCGTTTCCTCGATTTTATTTCGGCACTTCTACAGGTTCTTGGCAACTAAATTCAGATGTCCAAGAAGGTCTTTTTCCGTTTTATGGTGGAGTTCATAACCTGTTGCAGAAATTAAACTTTGTATTTCCTTCTCTTTTTGTCTCTAGTGATGAAGATTCAATAGAGAGATGGCTTAATGCACAAAAGGGTACGGCAGAACCTAATTCCGAAGATTGGCAGAAAATTATTGGTTTAAGTCAGTCTTTTCATCCTCACTACTTCCGGCAATTGCGAACATTCTTTGCCAGTGCACCTGTCCGCTCAAAACCGCACCGAACTTATGACCCAGCTCGCCTTACCCCAGATTCAGAAGGTGATTACATTCCCATGTATATGGCAAATGTGTTTTTTGAAAACAAGAAAAACTGGAACAATCTTCAGAAATCAATAGAGAAGTTCGGACAGCAATCAGGTTTATTTGATGAAATATCTATTAAGCCGTTAGGAAAAAAAGGGAGTGAGCCATTTCAGTTACAAATTAGAAAGTTTGGGACCGACGCCAAAGGCCCATCACGAAACCTAATTGATGTCGGGTACGGGGTCAGCCAAGTCTTACCAATCATAACTGAATTGATGCATAGCCGTCCATCTTCTATGTATTTAATACAACAACCTGAGGTACATCTCCATCCAAGTGCGCAAGCAGCTCTGGGAAGTCTTTTTTGTCGAATTGCTTGTCCACAACAGGCATTGGTAGTGGAAACACACAGTGACTACATTCTTGACCGTGTACGCATGGAAGTTCGAGATGGCGATTCTAATTTGAAACCTGAAGATGTTTCCATTTTGTTCTTTGAACGTAAGAATCTAGGCGCTCAAATCCACTCATTGAGAATCGACGACCAGGGAAACATCTTAGATGCACCAGATCGCTATCGGGATTTCTTTATGGAAGAAACAAGAAGGTCGATAGGGCTCTGATGTGTGCGATTATTGATGCTAATCGTCGAGATGAAGTCTTCGGGCGTGGTAGTAGTCCCGAAGCAGCAATAAAATTTTTAAATTGGTTGGGACAACAAAGAAAACTAGTCGTTGGGGGAAAACTAAGAGAGGAACTGGCTAAATCCGGAGCATTCTCACAATGGTATCGACAGGCGATCAACGCTGGCTGGATTACAACTATTGACGATTCTGCGGTCAACGAAAGAACTGAAGCTCTTAAGAAGGCTAAATCTTGTCGGTCTGATGACGAACATATTATCGCACTGGCCCAACTTAGTAAAGCAAGATTGCTGTATTCCAATGATACAAACCTTCAATATGATTTTGGAAATCCCCGTTTGATCAATAATCCACGCGGAAAGGTCTACTCAACTAGAATAAACAAAGAATTTGGTGAAAGCCACCAAAAACTACTCAGCAATAGAAATCTGTGCCGGAATTGATCAGTTTAGCAGCGACCTTGGTCGCCAACAGCTGCAGCATTCAATGCGAATATCACGGGTGATGTTTTTTTACAGTTCAGCGTAATGAGCTGTGCTTCCAGCTTGCTATCGACCTTGCAATCGTAATGCGGACATTTACCCTGCTGTCTGCTTAACGAGATACCAAACTCTTCTTCGGCAATTCGCTTTTTCACCCGGTTGAGTTAACATTCCTCTGCACTCGATTTGATGACTAGAAATCTCTACCGATTCAATAGCATTGAAACCGGTGGAGTTGTTCTATTTATTGATTAGTATTCAAATGCAATTCATTGATTAGCGGGATGTAAAGTTCCGATTGCTCCCGTATGCATCGACGAATAGAAGGTTAGGCTGCTACCGATGGCAAACCAGCCAGTGCCATGGCAACTTCTTCTTCCGAATATTCCTGCTCGTGCATTTGCCCTGCAAAGTAATCCGTGTATGCCTGCATGTCAAAGTATCCGTGGCCACAGAGATTAAACAGAATGGTCTTTGCCACGCCTTCTTCCTTGCATCGATAGGCTTCCTCCATCATTCCTGCAACAGCATGATTCGCCTCAGGTGCGGGTAATATTCCTTCGCTGCGAGCAAACTGAATACCAGCATCAAAGCACTCAATTTGCGTATAGGAGCGAGGCCGAATACTACCGAAGTCTGTGATCAGGCTAACTAAAGGGGCCATCCCATGATAACGAAGCCCACCGGAATGGGATTTTGGCGGCACAAACTTGGATCCAAGTGTGTGCATCTTCACCAAAGGCGTCAGATTGGCGGTATCACCAAAATCGTAAGCGTATTTTCCCTTCGTCAAGGTAGGGCAGTTTGCCGGTTCAACAGCAATGACTTCAACATTTTTTCCTTCTCTAAATTGAGCACCAATAAAGGGAAATGACAGTCCTGCAAAATTACTGCCACCACCTGTGCACCCGATCACAATATCAGGATAGTCGTCTGCCATATCAAACTGTTTCATTGCCTCCTGACCGACGATAGTCTGGTGTAGCAGTACATGATTGAGCACACTGCCCAAAGCATATTTTGTGTCATCACGGGTCGCAGCGTATTCAACGGCTTCACTGATTGCGATGCCCAAGCTACCACTGCTGTCAGGACTTTCAGCCAAAATTGCACGTCCCGAGTTTGTAGTATCGCTGGGACTCGCTGTGCAATTTGCACCGAAGCTCTCCATAAACGCTTTTCGGTAAGGTTTCTGGTCAAAACTGACTCTTACCATAAAAACTTCAATTTCCAGTCCGAAAAATGAACCCGCTAGTGCAAGAGCAGAGCCCCATTGACCTGCACCTGTTTCCGTGGAAATTCGCTTCACCCCTTCGTCATTCGAATAGAAGGCTTGTGCGATTGCAGTATTCGGTTTGTGTGAACCGGCTGGACTCACACCTTCGTACTTGTAGTAAATTCTGGCAGGTGTATCGAGTGCTTTTTCTAAACGTCGCGCTCTGTAAAGGGGACTGGGTCGCCACTGCAACAGAATGTCTCGTACGGGTTCGGGTATTGGAATGTACCGTTCAGCACTGACCTCCTGCATAATAATTTGCATCGGAAAAAGAGGAGCCAGGTCATCCGGACCCACTGGCTGACCGGTGCCAGGATGAATGACTGGCGGTGGTGGTATCGGTAAATCAGAAACAATGTTGTACCAATACTTGGGCACATCGTTTTCGTTTAACTGATATTTGATCGTCTCCATACTCTAGGTTTCCTCCAGACAGACTAAATTAATAGAAGAAAATTTGTTTTCTATGTATTTGTTTTGGTGTAATTGGTGAATACACCATGTATTCATAGCAATTCCAGGACTTGTTCCGGTGGTCGTCCAATTCTTGCTTGATTGCCGACCACAACAATCGGTCTTTCAATGAGAATTGGGTGTTCAATCATCTTAGCAATCAGGTCATCACTGTCAAGATCTGCTTGATCCAGTTTTTCCGACCTGAAGACAGATTCGTTGCGGCGCATCAGTTCAAGTGGCTTCATATCGAGCATCGAAAGAATCGATTTAAGCTGATCTACTGAAGGTGGTGAATTTAAGTATTCAATCACTTCGACATCGCAGTCCAGCCTGCTATTCAAAATGGCCAGTGTTTGCCGGGACTTGGAACAACGTTGATTGTGATAAATCGTTACAGGAGTTTTCTTTGTCATTTATCTTTCGTCGTGTAGTGCTTGCAATTGTGGTGCATGTCGTTCAGTCGCCATTGAACCGAATCTAAACCAGTCAACAAGGCTAAAATTATTCGCTTGACTGTTAATCGAATAAGCCATTCGAAGTCACTAAACCATACTTGAAAAGCATGCCTGTTAATACTCGATTGAGACACGGTGGAAAAATTTTAGCGGACCAACTGGCTTTGCGAGAATGTGAAGCCGTTTTTTGCGTCGCGGGCGAATCATTTTTACCTGCATTGGACGGTCTGTATGATCATCCTTCAATTAAAACGGTGACCTGCCGCCACGAGGGTGGTGCGGCGATTATGGCTGAAGCCTACGGGAAAATGACAGGCAGACCCAGTGTCTGTTTCGTGACTCGCGGACCAGGTGCAACGAACGCGTCGTTGGGTGCTCATATCGCCTTACAGGATTCGACACCCATGATATTGATGATTGGACAGGTGCAGCGTGAATTTCTGGATCGCGAAGCCTTTCAAGAGGTTGATTTTCGAACGATGTATCGACCATTGGCAAAGTGGGTGGCACAAGTCGAGGATGTGCGAAGAATACCCGAGTATGTCAATCGGGGCTGGCTCACAGCAATATCAGGACGTCCGGGACCTGTGGTGTTGGTGTTTCCAGAAGATGTACTTTTTGATGAAGCTGATGTTCAAGACCTGCCACCGGTTGATGTACCCAATGTGGTCGCTCCACCACACACAACTGCCAGTGTGATCGACTTCTTTAAAGGCGCTAAACAGCCATTAATCATCGTAGGTGGCAGCGGCTGGAGTGAGAGACTTCGAATTGGCATTGCACAATTCGCAGCACGCAACAGTCTGCCAGTCGTTGCAGAGTTTCGATGTCAGGACTACATAGACAATGCACACGATAACTATATCGGAGACCTTGGGATCAGCACTGGACCGGAACTGGCTGAAATGGTGCGTAGCAGTGATCGAATACTTTGTATTGGTGCACGTCTGGGTGAACTGCCAACCCGAAAGTATTCACTGATTGAGGCACCTATCCCACAAACCAGGTTATTTCATGTTCACCCGGATATCGGTGAGTTGGGTAAGGTGTACAAACCAGATGTTGCAGTCAACGCGACTTCTGCATCTTTCTTTAATGCGATTGAAGATCTGGAATTGGAATGCTGCGGAGACTGGGCCGACTGGACTCATCGAGGTCGGGAGGCTTACTTAAAGCATTCGACCCTGTTTGATGATCATCCAGCATTCACGAATGAGCAGGTTATTGACTGGCTGCAGTCGCATTTACCACCCGATACTATCGTTGCCAGTGGATCCGGCATTAGTTCCGGAGTGCTGCACCGATTTTATCGCTATGGCGCAGCCTATCGTACACAGCTCGCGCCGATTGCAGGATCAATGGGTTACAGCGTGCCTGCTGGAATTAGTGCGAAGTTGTGTGCACCAAATCGCAAGGTTGTTGTGGTTTGTGGAGACGGGTGCTTTATGATGACCGCTCAGGAATTGGCGACAGCTGCCCAGCTCCAACTTGAGCTGCTGGTAGTCGTTATAAACAACGGTGTGCTGGGCACCATCCGGAAACATCAGGAACGGCATTACCCTAAGCGCGTGATTGCAACCGACTTACTCAATCCGAATTTTGCGAAATTAGCCGAAAGTTTTGGTGGCCTCGGCAGGACAGTTCGTTCAATTGAAGAATTTGCCGAAGCCTATCAGGAATCGACGAAATTTCAAGGCATTTCGCTGATTGATGTGCAGGTTGACAAAGAACGATACATTGATTCTTTAGTCTAACTAATTTGCGGCATCGAGATTTCAATTTAGGTTGATTGCTGTTGACTTCAATTTTTGATTTGAGTGGAAAAAATGCGCTGATTACAGGTGCATCCAGTGGTATTGGTTCGCATTTCGCGGGAACATTAACGCAGGCTGGTGCCAACGTCGTATTAGCCTCGCGGCGCACTAGGCGTCTGAAGAAGCGTGCAAAAGAACTGAAGAATCCGCACACTGAGATCAGTTGGGTGCAACTCGATGTCACCAATCGGGACAGTGTTGAAGCGGCGTTCCATGAAACAGCCAGACTGTTCGGGAGAGTCGATATTGTCGTCAACAACGCGGGAATTGCGTCACAGGGGATGGCGCTCGAAATCACAGAGCGATCCTGGGACGATGTCATCGCCACCAACCTGAAAGGGGTGTGGCTGGTTGCACAACAGGCTGGACAGCATATGGCAGCTGACTCCAAGGGTGGCACTATAATCAATATCGCATCAATACTCGGTCGACGGGTCATGGGCGGTGTTGCACCTTATGCGGCGGCCAAGGCGGCTGTTGAACATCTTACCCGGGTGCTGGCCTACGAATGGGCGCGCCACTCAATCCGTGTCAATGCGATCGCTCCAGGCTATATCGTTACCGACATGAACAGGGACTACCTTGAATCGTCACTAGGCGAAAAGGCTAAATTGAAAATCCCTCAAAAACGGTTCGGACAGCCGGAAGATCTGGATGGACCACTTCTTTTACTTGCATCCGACGCATCTTCCTATATGACGGGGAGCACAATCGTTGCCGACGGTGGCCATTTACAATCTTCAATGTGATTCAGGGACTCAGAAATGGACTATACACTTGACAGTACTGTTCAGGATTACCAAAAGCGAATTCGTGACTTTGTTAATACACATATCATTCCCGTCGAATCCAAGCCGGATGCTTATGACGAGGGCGAAAACATCGCAGACAAGTACTTTCTTCCATTGAGAGAGCAGGCACGAGCGGAAGGGTTGTGGTGCCTTCAGATGCCGAAAGAGAGAGGTGGAGCAGGTCTAGATACGGTAGGAATGGCTGCCTGTTATGAAGAAATGGGTCGCTCTATTTTCGGTCCAGTTGTGTTCAACAGTGCCGCTCCGGACGACGGGAATATGTTTGTGCTTGAACGTATCGGGACTCCGGCTCAGAAAGAACGCTGGCTGCAGCCTATTGTTGATGGCAAGGTGCGATCAGCACTGGCGATGACTGAGCCCGCGCCAGGCTCTGGATCAGATCCGCTCGGTATGATGCTCACTAAAGCTGAAAAGTCGGGCGATAAGTGGGTCGTTCACGGGCACAAATGGTTCATTACTGGTGCTGGCGTGGCTCAGCACTTCATTCTGCTTGCTCGAACCTCAGATCATCCTCGTAAAGGATTGACAGCGTTTATGTTCGATCGTGATGATCCGGGTTGGGAACTGGTCAGGCGGGTGCCGATTATGGGGCCAGAGGAGCATGGTGGGCACTGTGAACTGAAGTTTCACGGGCTCGAAATTCCAGATGAAAACCGGTTGCTTGGTATTGGCGATGGTATGAAAGTTGTGCAGATGCGACTTGGCACTGCACGCCTGACTCATTGCATGCGATGGTTGGGTCTATGCCGTCGCTGTCTTGAAATTGCCAGCGAGTACGCTCGCGACCGGAAAGCATTTGGTACGACATTGAGCGAACATGAAGGCGTGCAGTGGATGCTAGGCGAGGCAGCTGCACAAATTCACCTAGGGCGTCTTCTAACCATGCATGCTGCGTGGAAACTGGCCCAAGGAGACTTTGCCCGTAAAGAGGTGTCCATTGCCAAAATCAGGGTGGCGGATACACTGCACCATGTAGTTGACACTGCAATCCAGATGCTTGGTGCCCGCGGGTATTCAAAAGATACGATTCTGGAATGGATTTATCGCTATCAGCGACAGGCGAGGTTGGTTGATGGTGCATCAGAAGTTCACAAGATGGTCCTCTCCAAGTTTTACATGAAGGAAGGCGACGAATTTTTCAAGTGGGGCGTTTGATTTCAGGCGACTGCGTCTCGGGAATCTCTAGTTGATGCTGACGGAAGTTTCACTCAACGATAAGTACACCAGACAGTCCGGTCGAGTCTTCATGACCGGAATTCAGGCTCTGGTGCGTTTGCCAATGCTACAATCGCAACGGGACCGCCTAGCGGGTCTCAAAACTGCGGCCTATATTACCGGCTATCGTGGTTCCCCACTCGGTGCTCTCGACATTCAATTTTGGCAGGCTCAGGAATTTCTGGCGCCTCACAACATCGTTTTTCAACCTGCAATTAATGAAGACCTCGCTGCGACAGCGCTTTGGGGTACACAACAGGCAGAACTGGACGGGCAGGGAAAATACGATGGTGTCTTCGGAATCTGGTATGGCAAGGGTCCTGGTGTCGACCGTTCCGGCGATGCGTTTCGACATGCCAATTTAGCCGGTACTTCAAGACATGGCGGTGTACTTGCTGCCATGGGGGATGATCACGCCTGTGAATCTTCGACTACAGCACATCAGAGTGAGTTCGCCCTGGTCGATGCCATGATGCCGATCCTCAATCCATCCAATGTCCAGGACATCCTGGATTTTGGACTGATGGGCTGGGCACTTTCGCGGTTTTCAGGCTGCTGGATCGGGCTCAAATGTGTGCACGATACAGTTGAAGCAACTGCTTCAATTGAGCTTGCCTCTGCTCCAGATTCCTTTGTGATACCTGAAGATTTTCTGCAACCGCCAGGTGGTCTGAATATACGCTGGCCTGATACGCCTTTGCAGCAGGAGCAGCGCCTTCACGAACATAAGCTTCCAGCAGTGCACGCTTTCTGGCGAGAGAACAGTCTTGATCGTTTGATCTACGATCCCCCAGATGCCAAGATCGGAATTGTAACGACCGGAAAATCCTACTCTGATGTTAGACGTGCTTTAACAGAGCTGGGGCTAGATCGCAATATGACAGACAAGTTGGGCATACGGCTCTACAAGGTCGCGTTGAGTTGGCCTCTTGAGAGAACCGGTTTAAACCGATTTTGCAGGAATCTTCAGAAAATTATTGTTGTTGAAGAAAAAAGAGCACTGATCGAAGATCAAATTAAAACGCTGCTTTATGGTCAAGAATCTGTGCCAGTGGTGGTTGGCAAACGAGACCAGAATGGGGAAATTCTCCTACCTTCAACAGCTCGATTGAACGCTATGCAGATAGCAACTGTCATTGGTGAACAGATTCTTCAACTGATTCAATCCGAAGAGTTGTCAAGCCGCGTGAATCAAGTTAAGGTTCTGTCGGAAAAAGATACCGAACTTGCACCAATCCAACGAATGCCATACTTTTGTGCGGGCTGTCCACACAATACATCAACAAAAGTACCGGAAGGCAGTGTGGCGTTAGCTGGAATTGGATGCCACTACATGGTGCAGTGGATGGATCGATCAACAGCACGTTTCACCCAGATGGGTGGTGAAGGTGCGAGTTGGATTGGAGAAAGCCTTTTCAGCAATAGATCGCATATCTTTCAGAACGTAGGGGACGGTACCTATCTGCATTCCGGTCTATTGGCCATACGTGCTGCAGTTGCCGCAAAGACGACCATGACATTCAAAGTGCTCTATAACGATGCAGTTGCCATGACTGGTGGTCAGCCTTTTGACGGTCCCTTGTCGGTCTCTCAGGTAGCCCATCAGCTTTTGGCTGAAGGTGTCGCTAAAGTCACGGTTGTAACCGATGATGTCGATGCCTGTCGTTCAAAAAACAAGCTGCCACAAAGTGTAAAAGTTGCCGACCGGCATGAACTTGACTCAATTCAACGACAACTCCGGGATATGGAGGGTGTAACGGCAATTATTTACGATCAGACCTGCGCAGCTGAAAAACGTCGTCGAAGAAAGCGGGGACAATATCCCGACCCGGCCAAGCGGGTGTTTATCAACACGGGGGTATGTGAAGGCTGCGGTGATTGTGGAATTCAGTCAAACTGTGTTGCCATTTTGCCGCACGAAACGGAATTTGGCCGTAAGCGGCGGATTGATCAGTCATCCTGCAACAAAGACTATACCTGTATTGACGGTTTTTGCCCAAGTTTTGTTTCGGTCATAGGAGGTGCACCTCGGAAACCTGTCAAGGCGCAAAACGCCCCAAGCTTTGATCCCCATCAATTGCCACTGCCGAAGGTAGCATCAATTGACAAGGAGTATTGCATAGTTGTCACAGGAGTTGGGGGGACGGGAGTGATTACGCTGAGCGCAATTCTGGGTATGGCTGCTCACCTCGATGAACTGGGCTGTTCTGTGCTCGACATGACCGGGCTTGCTCAAAAAGGGGGCTCCGTCCTCAGCAACCTCATCATTGCACAGAGCCCTGATGATATCTCTTCGATGCATGTAGCCAATGGCGGTGCGGACCTAATTATTGGCGGTGACCTTGTAGTTTCTGCTTCAGACAAGGTTTTATTGACAGCAGATCCGCAGCGTACGCGGGCCGTTGTAAATAACTACAAAATGATGTCCGGCGATTTCACCCGAATCAGTGATCTGAAATTCCCTGGTTCAGAACTACAGTCAGTCATTGAAAATTCAGTCAATGCGAATCAGCTTACCTTTGTCAATTCAAATCATTATGCAGAGCATTTGTTTGGTGACACGATTGCTGCCAATTTCTTTATGATCGGTATTGCATTGCAGAAGGGCTATTTGCCAATCTCTCTCGAAGCAATTGAACGGGCCATCGAGCTGAATGCGCGCTCAGTCGAGATGAATAAGCAAGCGCTACACCGAGGCCGACAGTATGCAGTCGATCAAGCTGCGATTGATCGAGAGGTAAGGAGTGCATTCACACCCGTTGATGAATCCAAATCAACAGAAAATCTTACGTTGAATGAGGGTATAGAACTTCGAACTAAACTGCTTGTCCGATATCAGAATAATGCTTATGCAGACCGATATCGGAAACTTGTGCAACAATCCCTTCAGGTTGAGGAATCCAAAGCGCCCGGAATGCAGGGCTTTGCAGAGGCAGTAGCTCGATATTATTTCAAATTGCTGGCTTACAAAGATGAATACGAGGTTGCCAGGCTCTTTAGTGAGGCAGATTTCAGAAAGCAGTTAGAACAACAGTTTGAGGGAGATTATCAGATCAGATTTCATATGGCACCGCCGATCATCGGTAAAAAAGATAATGTAACCGGTTTACCGGTCAAAACGACATTCGGGCCATGGAT
This sequence comes from Gammaproteobacteria bacterium, assembly GCA_022823405.1. Taxonomy (GTDB): domain Bacteria; phylum Pseudomonadota; class Gammaproteobacteria; order Arenicellales; family JAJDZL01; genus JAJDZL01. Next base: position 31,554 of record JAJDXD010000072.1, on the reverse strand, counting down.
GGAGCGAATATTGTCGTTGCTTGCAAAATTCAAGTTTTTGCGTGGTACGCTGTTTGATCCGTTTGGCCGCTCCGACGACCGTCGAATGGAAAGAAAGTTGATAATTCAATATGAGCAGATTGTGAATGAGATCATGTCGGGGCTAACGGCTGATAATCATCGCTTGGCTATTGAACTTGCGAGTTATCCTGAGTTCATTCGAGGATACGGTCATATCAAGCGCCAACACGTTGAAGAAATTCAATCCAATGTTGATGATCTGTTGAGAGCCTGGCGTCAGCCAGAAACTACACCGCAAGCTGCTTAGGAGGCGTTTATTGTGCTAAGAGAATCACCCAATCAGTTTGCCTGGTTTGACCCGTTTGTGCTCAATGAGCAACTCGACGAGTCTGAGCGTATGATTCAGGAGACCGTTCGTCGGTACGCGGAAGAAAATCTGATGCCACGAATTGTGAAGGCCAATAGAGAGGAGATCTTTGACCCTGCAATCGCACGGGAGATGGGCGAACTCGGTTTACTCGGTCCAACAATTGATGGCTATGGTTGCGCAGGTTTGAATTACGTTAGCTACGGACTGATTGCAAGAGAAATTGAGCGGGTCGATAGTGGTTATCGATCTTTCATGAGCGTGCAATCTTCGCTCGTTATGTATCCTATCTTTCGATTTGGAAGCAATGAGCAGCGGAATCGCTTTTTGCCAGAACTCGCGAGTGGTCAAATGATTGGATGTTTTGGGTTGACAGAACCCAATCATGGTTCTGACCCGGGCAGTATGACGGCACGAGCCCAGAAGGTTGCAGACGGTTATCGACTGAATGGTGAGAAGACATGGATTTCCAATTCACCCGTGGCGGATTTACTTCTGGTTTGGGCCAAGGATGATGATGGTGTCATTCGAGGATTTTTAATTGAAAGGGGTGCTGATGGACTGCAGACTCCCACAATTGAAGGGAAGTTTTCGTTAAGGGCTTCAACAACGGGCAGCATTGTCATGAACGATGTATTTGTTTCCGACAACATGATTCTGCCTGATGCATTCGGTCTCAAAGGACCGTTCTCTTGTTTAACGATGGCTCGCTACGGAATCAGTTGGGGCGCAATGGGCGCTGCAGAGTTCTGCTGGCATTCGGCGCTGGACTATGCGATGAATCGTATTCAGTTTGGACGTCCAATTGCTGCCACTCAACTGGTGCAGAAGAAACTGGCTGATATGCAGACCGAAATTGCATTGGGCTTGCAGGGTTCTCTCAGAATGGGCAGAATGATGGATTCAGACAGAGCACCCCATGAACTGATTAGTCTGATGAAACGCAATAACGCCGGTAAGGCACTTGAAATCGCCCGTATGGCACGCGATATTCACGGTGGCAATGGCGTCAATGACGAATTTCATGTCATTCGGCACTGCATGAATCTGGAAGCAGTCAACACCTATGAAGGTACACACGATATTCACGCATTGATTCTGGGAAGGTCACAAACTGGAATCCCTGCTTTCAACTGAATTTAGGAGTTTAAATCATGATTAAGATGCACTTGAAAGACCAGTCGCTCTTCCGTCAGCAGTGCTACATCAATGGTGAATGGGTAGACGCTGATGATGGTGGCACTTTAGACGTAACCAATCCCTCGAGTGGCAGCGTTATCGGCACCGTTCCGAAACTGGGTGCAGCAGAAACCGCACGCGCGATTGACGCGGCTGAAGCTGCTTTTCAGAGCTGGCGAAAGCGAACCGCCAAGCAGCGTGCAGTTTGTTTGAAGAAGCTTGCTGAGTTGATGCTGGAAAACGAAGAAGATCTGGCAAAACTGATGACCATTGAACAGGGTAAACCACTGGTTGAATCAAGAGGAGAGGTTGCATACGCTGCCTCCTTTTTCGAGTGGTTTGCTGAAGAAGGCAGACGCGTCTATGGTGATGTCATCCCACACCACTTGCCTGATCGGCGCATCGTTGTGATCAAGGAACCGATTGGTGTCTGCGCAGCAGTCACACCCTGGAACTTTCCTTCAGCCATGATTACCCGCAAAGCTGGTCCGGCACTGGCGACTGGCTGTACGATTGTAATCAAACCTGCAAGCAGTACTCCGTATTCAGCGCTCGCGCTGTGTGAATTGGCGGAGCGTGCAGGAATACCCGCTGGAGTGTTGAACGTCGTTACAGGCTCGTCGGGCCAAATTGGCGGCGAGTTGACTTCCAATTCAAAGGTGCGAAAACTGTCCTTTACCGGTTCGACAGAAATCGGCAAGGTACTAATGCGTCAGTGTGCTGATACTGTGAAGAAAGTTTCAATGGAATTGGGTGGCAACGCTCCATTCATCGTATTTGATGATGCCGATATTGATGCAGCTGTTGCCGGTGCAATTCAGTCAAAATATCGAAATGCCGGTCAGACTTGTGTTTGTGCCAATCGAATTTTTGCACACGAAGATATTTATGATGAATTTGCCGAGAAACTCGCAAGTACAGTCAGAGAAATGAAAGTTGGCGATGGACTTGAGGAAGGTACCGAGGTGGGACCGTTGATTGATGTGGCAGCTGTGGAAAAGGTTGAGGCGCACATCAATGATGCTGTAGCGAAAGGTGCCGAGGTTGCTGTCGGTGGTAGTCGGCATGAGCGCGGCGGCACTTTTTTTCAGCCGACTGTGATCAAGCACGTCAAAGTCAATATGGATGTTTCGAATGAAGAAACGTTTGGACCGCTGGCGCCACTCTTCAAATTCAATAATGAAGACGAAATCATTGAAATGGCGAATGCAACCGAGTTCGGTCTGGCAGCGTATCTGTACAGCCGAGACATTGGTCGGGTTTGGCGAATGTCTGAAGCACTTGAATATGGGATTGTTGGGATTAACACGGGTATCATTTCGACAGAAGTTGCGCCATTTGGCGGCATGAAAGAATCCGGATTTGGACGCGAAGGATCAAAGTACGGAATCGAAGACTACGTTGAGGTCAAGTACCTGTGCGTTGCCGGTATATAGAATTGACGATAGTGCAGCGCTGAATTGGCTGTGGATTTACCTTCATTTCAGCCGGATGCCGACCCATTCGAGCTATTTGAGAGTTGGTTTAACGAAGCAAAAACTGCTGGGTTTATTGAACCGACAGCAATGACTGTCTGTACTGTCGGACCGGGAGGCAGGCCCTCGGCTCGACAGGTGCTGTTGAAAGCCCATGGCCCTGAAGGCTTTGTCTTTTACACTAACTATGGCAGTCGAAAAGCGCAGGAAATCAGCGACACTCCATTCGCCAGTGCGGTACTTTGGTGGGACAGACTGCATCGACAAGTCAGAGTTGAAGGACGAGTCGAGGTGGTTTCTGACGAAGAATCTGATGCTTATTTTTCTTCCCGTCCTCGGGGTAGTCAGATTGGAGCGTGGTCTTCTCCGCAGAGCGAGGTGCTTGACAGTTTCCGTTATCTTGCCCAAAAATTCAGCGAGCTTGAGGAACAGTTTGAAAAGCAGCCGGTTCCACGTCCCGATTTTTGGGGTGGCTTCAAGATTATTGCCGATCGCATTGAATTTTGGCAGGGCCGTAAAGATCGGCTTCACGAACGTTTGTGTTTCAGGCTTGAAGGCTCAAACTGGGTAAAAGAGATTCTGGGACCTTGATGCCACTATGGTCACATTGCTGCGGCCGGCACAGTATCTGTCAATAGCAGAAATTTAAGCAGCCCACTCAACAACACAAGCCACGCAGTGCATCGGTCTAACTTCTACATATTGATAAAACAATGAAGTCCAATGCCCGGGTGGTGGTCATTGGTGGTGGCATTGGCGGAGTCTCTACACTCTATCATCTGACACTAGAGGGTTGGTCTGATGTCGTTTTAGTTGAACGAGATGAACTGACTTCCGGATCAACCTGGCACGCAGCTGCTCAGGTCACCCAGTTTGGTTCCAACCAGACCATGGTTGCACTTAAACGCCATTCAATCAACCTTTATCGGGAACTGGCTTCTGATCCCGAACATCCCATCAATTACCATATCACTGGTGGCATGCGTTTGGCATACACGCCTACTCAGGTTGATATATACAAGCACTATGTCGGAATGGCAGCTGGAGTGGGTGTCGATACGGAATTCATTGACGCTGATGAAGTGGGCAACCGACACCCATTGATTCAAACGCATGAACTATTGGGAGCCTGGTGGGATCCATTGGACGGCGATATCGACCCAGCACAACTTGTATTTGCTTTGGCACGTCGAGCTCGTCAGGCAGGTGCTGAAATTTACCGATTCAATCCAGTCGAAGCGATTACGCGTAAACGCAATGGAGAGTTCATAGTCCATACCCAAAACAGTAGTATTTGCTGTGAGATGATTGTAAATGCCTCTGGATATCGAGTCAACGAAGTTGGTTCAATGCTAGGTGTCAGTCATCCTGTTGTTTCGATGGAACATATGTATTTTTTGACCGAACCGATGGAACAGATTGAGGTTCTTGATTTTCGCGTTCCAATTATTCGAGATCCGGGAGACAACTTCTATAGTCGACAAGAAAAGGCTGGTTTGCTGGTAGGTGTTTACGAACAGGACTGTAAATTGTTTGGGATTGATGGTATAGATCCCAACTTTTCGAGGTCACTATGCCCGTCAGATTTGGACCGATGTCTGGACAACATGGAGCGAATATTCCAACGTTTGCCCGGCCTGACTGAAGTTGGGATTCACACTGTTGTAAACGGACCGATTACTTATAGCGCAGACGGAGCACCGTTGGTTGGACCGATTCCCGGTATTCCAAACGCTTTTGCCTGCTTGGGATTGCGTGCAGGGATCGGCGAAGGTGGTGGGTTAGGAAAGATCTTGGCACAAATCATGGTGAATGGTGAGTGTGAGTGGGATGCCTGGTATCTTGATCCTCGCCGCTTTACCAGTTGGGCTAGCATTGAAGCAACTTGTCAGAAGGTGGTTGAAGAATATCAGCTTGAATTCGATTACCACCTCCCGCATGAATTTCGTCCAGCAGCCCGCCAGTTGCGTACAACTCCGTTATATGAAGTGCTTGATCAGCAAAACTGTGAATGGGGTGTGGTCAATGGCTGGGAGCGGGTATTGTTCATCAAGCCCAATTCAGCCTTTGTCGATCAGCATTCCTATCGATTTACTCCGACTCAACAGGTGGTATCGCAGGAAGTTGCGGGTATCTGCGGCAGTGTCGGGTTGATGGAAGTGTCGGGTTTCAATCGATATGAAATTCAAGGAAAAGGAGCCGGGGAGTTTCTGGACCGAATGACATGCAGCACGATTCCACAGCGGGATGGGAGTGTGAGATTGTGCTACTTTCTCACAGAGAGCGGAAATATTCTGACTGAGGCAACACTAACACGATTGGCTGAGGACCATTACTGGTATGGGTCGGCTGCAGCAGCAGAGTGGCATGATCGAGATTGGCTTCAAAAGTTCATCCCTAATTCGGTGCAGTTGGTGGAAAAAACGCAGACTCACACAACACTGGTGTTAGCTGGACCGCAATCGAGGCAGTTATTGCAGTCGACATCTCCAGAGAATGATTGGTCTCACAAGACGCTTCCACCCATGCATGCAAGGTTTGTGCATTTTGGCGAAACAAGGTTGTTGGCAATGCGGGTCTCATACTCAGGTGAATTGGCTTACGAACTTCATGTTCCGAACGAGCATCTGATCTCAATCTATCAATTACTGATTGAATCAGGCGAACGTCTGAAACTAGTGCAGTTTGGCTTATATGCAGCAGAATCAATGCGCTTGGAGAAGGGCTACTTGCATTGGAAATCAGATCTACTGTACGAATTCAATCCGATCGAAGCCGGGCTTGAACGATTTGTCAGAATGGACAAGGATGACTTTGTAGGAAAGGAAAAGCTGCGCAAGGTGATCAATCAGGAGACACAGAAGCGGCTGGTAGTGATGAGTGTGGACTGTAATCATGCTCCGGCTCACTCAGGTGATCCTGTTTCTTGTGATGGTCAGATCGTGGGCTCTGTAACTTCGGGGGGCTATGGATTCAGGGTTCAGAAGAACATTGCATATGCGTACCTTGATTCAAAGTATGCGGATACTGGAACCGATTTGCAAATCGGGATTTTAGGCGAATTCCATTCGGCCCAAGTTTGTCACTCGTGTTTATATGATTCGAGTAATCTGCGGTTGAAAGTTTGACGAGCTAAATCAACAAATCCCTGGATTTTCTTCCCCTCTTATTGCATTTTGGGATTCTGAAACAATATTCAGCAGGCTGTTTCGTTGGCTTAAGTTAAGACAAATGAACAATTCTGCTGACTTGCGTCCATTTACTTTAATTTTTCATTTGTGTCGATATAATCCGATTGAGTAGTAATTTATTTTCCTTTTCTAAATTTCAGATTTAGAACATAAAACTTATAGGGAGGACTGTACTTTGAGACACTCATCTAAGCTTAAATTTGTATTAGCAGCCGTATTTTCAGCATTCTTCTGCTACATTGGCAGCGCCAATGCTGAAGGAACGTTGAATGTCTATAACTGGGCCGAATACATTGGTGAGGAAACAATAGCAAATTTTGAGGCAGAATACGGTATCGATGTCACTTATGACAACTACGATTCGGTCGAAACTGTCGATGCAAAATTGCTGGCTGGAAATACCGGTTACGATGTCGTATCCCATTCAGGTTCTGCAGTTGCCAAGCTCATTCCTACAGGTGTAATATCCAAGCTGGATACATCTAGACTGTCGAATCTGGAGCACATGAGCAGTGAAGTGATGGGCCGGGTTGCCGAGAAATGGGACCCGAATAATGATCACTTCATTCCCTATATGTGGGGAACGCATGGCGTAACCTACAACGAAGAGTTGATTCGAAGCACTTTTCCTGATGCTCCAATCGGGTCCATGGATCTGATCTTCAAACCGGAAAATATGGAAAAGCTTGCTGAATGCGGTGTTGCTTTTCTGGATTCACCAACCGATGTGATTCCGATGGCACTCGCTTATATGGGTTTAAATCCAAGTTCCACAGACAGGAAAGACTATAAGGCTGTGGAAGAAATGCTTTTGCAAATTCGTCCCTATATCAAAACATTTGACAATTACGCCTACCAGCGAATGGTAGAAAAGGAATTTTGTCTAGCCGTTACGTGGGGTCCAGATGGGCTACTCGCCATCTCAACAGCCGAAGAAGCAGGTGCAGATGTTAAACTCGACTTCTTTCTACCTGCTGGTGAAGGGAAGGCGAACATCTGGGTCGATGGATGGGTGATTCCGTCTGACGCAAAAAATGTCGACAACGCATACTTGTTTCTCAACTACATGATGCGACCAGAGGTTGCTGCAGGCGACAGCAACTACACTTGGTATGCGACAGCAAATGCATCTGCGGTTCCATTGGTTGACCCGGCTGTCACTTCAAGTGAGGCGAGTTTTCCACCACCTGAAGCTGTTGCAATGATGTATCCGCTTGAAGTCTTGCCACCGAAAATCCAGCGCGTGCGAACACGTACCTGGACAAACTTCAAAGCGGGAAATTGATTTTAGATTTAGCCTAAAGTAGAGTTGACTCGGAGGCTGATTACCGCGTTGCTGTAAGTCGTCATTAGGGGAGGAATAGTAAATATGCAAAATGGCACGGATAATCTGTTCGAAGATCAGCCTTGGCTGGATCCTGAAGCTGAGCCCTTTGTAAAAATACAGTCACTCACCAAGACATTTGGTTCATTCACAGCTGTATCAAGTGTCGACCTCGAGATCTACGAGGGGGAGCTCTTTTCCTTGCTTGGCGGGTCCGGGTGTGGAAAATCCACACTGTTGAGAATGTTGGCCGGATTCGATCCGCCAACCTCCGGGAATATATTTATCGATGGAGCTGATATGGCGGGAGTTCCGCCATATCAGCGACCCGTCAACATGATGTTTCAGTCTTACGCGCTGTTTCCACATATGACAGTGGAGCAGAACGTAGCCTACGGACTAAAGCAGGACAAGGTACGAAAAGAAAAAATAGCTGAGCGAGTTGACCAAATGCTGTCAATCGTTGAGTTGAGTCAATTCGCGAAGCGTAAACCGCACCAATTATCCGGTGGCCAGCGTCAACGTGTTGCGCTGGCACGAGCTCTGGTCAAAAACCCGAAAGTTCTGCTACTTGATGAGCCTCTTGGCGCTCTCGACAAACGATTGCGAGAGCAGACGCAATTCGAGTTGATGAATATTCAGGAAAGGCTCGGTATCACATTTATTGTCGTCACACATGACCAGGAAGAGGCGATGACACTGTCATCACGTATCGCAGTCATGGATCAGGGTCGGTTTTCCCAAATCGGCACGCCGACTGACATATATGAGTACCCCGAGACTCGATTTGTGGCAAATTTCATCGGTAGTGCGAATATGTTCGAGGGTCGAGTTAAAGAGAATGGCGCTGACTATGTCATTGTGCAGGGTGTCGGTTCCGATGTTTCGTTTTACATTGATCACAGCGCTGCGGTCAGGGAGAACACCGCGGTCTGGGTTGCACTTCGGCCAGAAAAAATCACAGTTTCTGCTACCGAACCCGAAGGTTCTACAGATCATAACTTCGTTGAAGGTGTTGTTGACGACATCGGTTACCTCGGAAATTTTTCAATTTACAAAATCAGACTAGGCAATGGCAGGATCATTGAAATCACTCATCCCAATCAAACACGTCCCAAACATGGTAGACACCTCGTTGAATGGGAAGAAAAGGTTTACCTGAGCTGGGCACCTCACAGTCCAGTGCTACTAACAAAGTAGGCTAATCTTGCGGCGGTTCCAGAATAGTCGGTAGAAAAGTAGGACAGTAATCGTTGCGTAGTCGAATTCAAAGTAAACTTCAATCAGCAGAGTTGTGGCAATCATTTATTGTCGCAGTCCCTTACATTTGGCTGCTGATCTTCTTTCTCATCCCATTTTTTATCGTTTTAAAAATCAGTTTCGCCGAGTACATTCTCGCGAGTCCGCCGTTTTCCAAACTATTCCAGCTGGCAGATACAGGTGCAATGTACATGACATTGATTTTTGATAACTTTATCTATCTTTGGGAGGACGACCTTTATCTCAACACTTATTTGAACTCACTACAGATTTCGATTACGTCGACCATACTCTGCCTGCTGGTAGGCTATCCGATTGCTTATGGCATTGCGCGCGCCACGCCAACAGCAAAGAAAATATTACTCCTGATGGTCATTTTGCCATTCTGGACGTCATTTCTCCTGCGCGTCTATGCATGGATCGGGCTTCTCGCCGATCAGGGCACAATCAATAACTTCTTGATCTGGATTGGAATCATCGACGAACCAATCAAGATGCTTTACACAGATTTTGCAGTTTATGTCGGAATCGTTTACACCTATCTTCCGTTCATGATTTTGCCCTTGTTTGCGAGCATTGAAAAACTTGATATGACACTGCATGAGGCGGCTGCAGATTTGGGTTCGCGTCCCTTTACCACTTTTCGAACAATCACGATACCATTGACGATGCCAGGGATCATCGCCGGTTCTTTGTTGGTATTCATTCCTGCGACGGGTGAATTCGTCATACCTGATCTGCTCGGTGGAGGAAACGTACTCATGATCGGTAAGGTGTTGTATAGCGAGTTTAACTCGAACCAGGATTGGCCAATCGCATCTGCGGTTGCAGTCGTACTGCTAATTTTGCTGGTTGTTCCAATGATGATTTACCAGAAGTATCAGGCTAAAGAGTCAAGCGGGGAATAGGTTCGCAACGATGAGCTTCAAAAAATCACCATTTACATTCTCGCTGCTATGCTTCGGATTTGCATTTTTGTATATTCCAATTTTTCTGCTGATGTTCTACTCATTTAACTACTCAAAGGTGGTTCCGGTATGGGGTGGATTTTCAGTTCGCTGGTACGTAGAGCTGTTTCAAAGCGAAGAGATATGGAGTGCAGTCGGATTAAGTCTGCAGATTGCGATCATGAACGCTACATTCGCAACGATGTTGGGTGCTCTGGCAGGCATTGCAATGGCCCGAATCAAGCGGTTTCGCGGTAGAACACTGTTCTCCGGCATGATCTCGGCACCTCTGGTTATGCCTGAGGTCATCACCGGTCTTTCACTGTTACTGCTGTTTATCACGATGGCTGAAATTATCGGCTGGCCGTCGCGAGGCATTACAACAATTACCATCGCACACATTACTTTTTCGCTTGCGTACGTTGCGGTGATTGTTCAGTCAAGACTGGTTGGTGTGGATGAGTCATTGGAAGAGGCTGCACTAGACCTCGGTGCAAAACCTTATCGAGTGCTGATCGATGTCACTGTACCTTTGCTTGCACCTGCACTGGCAGCCGGTTGGCTGCTGGCATTTACATTGTCACTGGATGATTTGGTTATTGCGAGTTTCGTATCTGGACCGGGAGCGAATACCTTGCCAATGCTCATTTACTCAAGGGTTAAATTGGGACTGAAACCGGATGTCAATGCGCTCGCAACAATCATCATTCTGATCGTTGCAATTGGTGTCTGCGTCGCTGGCTGGATTTTGTCCAGGCAGGAGAAACAGAGGATGGCCGATATGCAAATGGCCGAAGCTGAAAAATACGACTTTAGTGACGAGCCTCAAAGTTCCTGTTAGCCGCTAGTTGATCATTCAGCTTGGCGATAGTACCAGGTCGAGGTTTGTTTTCCAATCTGGCGACTGGTAAACGTGCCTGAATCGCGTGGTGATAGGCTCTGATTCCAGTTTCAGCAGTTTCTGAAAGTGTCCATTTTGGAAATACAGACGATTTCAGTCCTTCCTGCATGGCGTTCATGTAGAAATAGTCTTCACCAGCCGTAATCATGTTGATTCGGCGGTTCAGGTATCGCAGCGCTTCGATGCCTCTGCGTTCGTCTGGCAGGGCATAGCACTTGCCGATCACTTCAGTGCGAGTCGGGGTGCATGGAATCGACATGTAAATTTCCACCATTTCAGGATACAGCGCCAATACAAGATTTGGAAATAATCCGATGTATAACCAGAGGTCCTGTCGGTCGTCGGGTAAGTGTTGAAACTTCGGCATCAATTTTCTGTAGTGTTTCACACTCCAAAGATTTCCGATTCGTTCATTGAAACGCCCTTTGGAAACGGGAATATCCTTGACATAAGAATCCACATAGGAAAATCCGTAAAGCTGCTGAAGCGTTGGATGTCCAATCGGCACATGGTAGCCCTCGTTGTCAATGTCGTGGTAAATTTTCCAGTTAATCGGCAGACTTTCGGGATTCTGGAAAGCATATTGCGTCGGTTCCTGGTAGGGCTGTAGTTCATTCAGTCGATAGTGTTCTATTTCATGTTCTATCGGTTGCATTAGTTCCTGAACAGATGGTCCGCCCGACACAAATCGGATGAATATAAAGCCATACCAGATTTCCAGATCAACCGCTTTCAGTGAATACTTTGCAGGGTCAAGATCTGAAAAACCTGATTCACCTGGTACAAATTGCAGTTTGCCATCGAAGTTGTATCGCCAGCCATGAAACGGGCAGGTTAGTGATTGTCGGCATCTGCCTTCTCCGGTCAGAATAGTCGATCCTCGATGTCTGCATATATTGTGAAAGGCGTTGACTTTACCACTCTTATCTCGAATGACAAGTGCTCTTTCTCCAAATCCCTGAAATGTCAGGTAGTCTCCAGACGCAGGAATTTCACTGACATGACCTACCAGCATCCAGTTTGGTTGAAACAATCGTTCAATCTCAAGTTCAAAGAATTCGTCATCCTGATAGGTCCAGAAGGGCAGCAGGTCGGAAACTTCATTGTTCTTCAAATCAGACTCGATAGATGTATCGTTGAAAGTCATAAATTGTGAAAGATAACGTTCACACATTTCGATTGCATCCAAACGGCTGATTGAATCACTTGAAATCAGAGCTTGACGCCACAGGCTGTCGATCAATCCTTGCAGACCACGTGACAGTACCTCCGCATCCAATCTGTCGGAGATTGACTGATCTAGCAATTCAGCGATACACTCTTTGATCAGTTGAATATCAAACTGATTACTCTTCGTAAGAATATCGCGATAGTCTTTGACCGCATGATTTGCACTCCAGAAGGCGTACCAGGCAGCAATTTTGTCCGCAACAAAAATTCGCTGATCAAAACAACTGCGAATGTAACCAAGCATTCGTTGTTCTGCTGACACGGCGTGTTCCAATCTTGATTGCAGAATACTCGTCCATTCCTGTTCAAGAAACACCAACGTATCCAGTAGTAATTGTTTTTTCGTCTTGAAGTAAAAATTGATGATTGCAGGCGACAATCCGCTATTGGAAGCGACTTTGGCCAGTGTCACATTTGAAATACCGTCGCTGGAAATGGCATGAATCGTTGATAAAATCAATTCTTTACGACGGTCTTTTATTGTCGATTGTAATAATTCAGTCATAGGATTAAATAAATCATTAAATTAATTTTATAAATGAACAGGTATATTAAATTATTATACAAGTCAAATTCAGAAACTGACTGACATTGTCCGTCGCAAGCACTAACCTGAGAAATTTGCGTGGCGATGCGTTGAACAGAATTGGGCAGGCGCCACTCAGAAAATGTACATGATTGGTGGCTTTGAATAACAACAAATGTATTGTCAGAAACCGGATGCGTAGATGTGAATTAAAGTGTATTGAAAACTCACGCTTCTCGGTGTTGAGGCGAACAACTGACTAAGCTATTGAGTATCAACCTGATGAATCGCAAAAGGTTGCACGTGAAGGTTGGTTGGACTGCTTTCGAATGATCGACACTGGAATGTAACCGCGAGAGAATATTGTAGGTTACCCCGGAAAGTTCCACGACCGGATGGTCAATTTTAACGATTGAGCGATCCAATTGGATTCTGTCAATTGCCAACCGGTAAAATTCTGTTGACGGAAGATTTTCATCCTGTCTCAACAGTTCTAAGTTTGGAGTGAGGAATGCTTTCCAAAAAATTGCGTATTGGAGATACGGAAATAAGGCTTTTACGAATTTTTGTCGCGGTCGTTGAAAGTGGCGGGTTAGCGAAGGCTCAAACTGAGTTGAATTTGAGTCTCTCCAGCATCAGCAGTTATATTTCAAAATTGGAAGACCGGCTTGGCGTACGTCTCTGTCATCGCGGCAGGGGCGGGTTTAAACTGACCGATAAAGGCCAAATCGTCTACCAATCGTGTACACAATTGTTTCTAAGTCACGAAAATTTCAGCACGAGAGTCGGTGAACTGCAAGGCGAACTGATTGGAGATTTGCATGTCGGGGTGATCGAAAACTTGGTTTTCGACAGAACATTGAATTTACCGAATATTTTCAGAGACTTTCAAAACGACAACGATAAAGTTTGGCTGACGCTTCGCAGTCTCTCGCCAGCTGGACTCGAATCAGCACTGATCGACGGGAAGATACAGATAGGAATCGGCCAGTATTTTCGACACTTGCCGTCTTTGACTTATCAGACCATCTATACCGACGAGCAGGTCCTTCATTGTGGACGCGGTCACCCATTTTTTACATGCAAAGATGAAGATATTACACCTGAGGCGCTTGAAAATGCACAGTTTGCCGATCGTGGATACGCGCCTGTCAGCAACCTGCCTCGGAAAGGAATTCACTTTGTTCCGGCAGCAACGGGTCATAACGTGGAAGCAATATTAATGCTTGTACTGTCCGGATGCTATATCAGTTATCTGCCGAAATTCTATGCCCAGCCTTGGGTGCGACAGGGGGAACTTCGGCCGCTGTTTCCAGACAGACTTTCATTTGATATCAACATTGCGCTTGCTACTCAGCGAGATATTCGCCCAACTTTGGTTGTACAGACATTCAAAAACATGATTGTGCAAAGTGTAGAAAGTGTGAAGTGATACCGATGGCTGTTGCCTTTGTTTGAGATGATCAGTTTCAATATTGTCACTTATGTGTCTGGAGAATTGCTCGGCGTTCAGATAGTGGTGAAAATTGTGTCAAACGGTGTTGGGCCTTTTTCGAAGCTTTTTGGCCAGACGACTGAGAGCACTCAAATGTTGGCACATCATATCAAACAGAGCACATTCAGACGCTGAAAACACGACATTAGCATGGTACTGAGTCCGGTGCGGCGTTTCGCCAAGGCATCTAACCTATCAACAGCTTTGTGGGATGATCAGGTAGCGTTGACTCGGATTCGATCTTCAAGGTCTGTATTGTAGCAGTCGCTAACGAATCAACCCGTCCAATTGAATTTGGAAGACCACTATCCGAAATAAAATAGGTGTCGTTCATCACATATAACTTTGACATTTTCAAAACTGATATTTGGAACAATGTTGTCTAATAAACCTTTGACCATTTCTATAATCGACCTATATTTAACAAAAATCACCTGTTCCAAACAAACAGACATAGTTTGGAATATTTAAAACTTAATGATTTGTCAAAATCAAGTTCTGTGTTCGACGAGCACAGACAAATGGACACATTCGGAGGTCTTTGAAATGGACGAAATCAAGAAAATTACGAAACAACTGCGTGCAGGACAAATCTCCCGTAGGGAATTCATTGTTGCGGCAGTGGCAGCGGGGGCAGCAGTTCCCTTTGCAATGTCTATGTCAAGCAAAGTGTTTGCAGCCATGCCAAAAAGCGGTGGCCTGTTGCGTCATGCAATTACCGGAGGCAGTACTTCCGATAATCTCGATCCCGCAAAGGTGCTGGACATGTACATGGCGAACGTCAGTTTTGGTCAGCTCAGGAACAACCTCACTGAGATTGATTCAGATGGCAGTTTGATTGGAGAGTTGGCAGAAAGTTGGGAGTCTACTAGTGATGCCAAGACATGGACGTTTAAATTGCGCAATGGTGTTGAATTTCACAATGGTAAAACCCTTGATGCGAATGACGTAGTAGCATCGATTAATCACCATCGCGGTGAGGATTCAACATCCGCAGCCAAGAGTATCGTCGCAGCCGTCGTCGATGTTCAGGCTGACGGTAAAGAGACAGTGGTTGTTGAACTGTCTGGTGGCAGTGCTGATTTTCCGTTCCTGCTGAGCGATTTTCACCTGTCAATTTGCCCTGCGCGCGATGATGGAACCATTGACTGGGAGTCGGGAACAGGGACCGGAGGATACATTCTTGAAGAGTTTAATCCTGGTGTCAAAGTCGTCACCCGACGGAACCCCAATTATTGGAAAGAAGGGCGCGCCCATTTTGAGTCGGTCGAAACGCTTTACATCGCCGATGTTGTCGCCCGAACCAATGCTTTACAGACAGGTGATCTCGATGCAATGACCCGGGCTGACCTGAAGACCATTCACTTGATGGAAAAGCATCCGGCGATTAACATTGTTCAAAGCACTGGTAATCAGCACTATACTTTGCCGATGTTGACTGATGTCGCACCGTTCGATAACAATGAACTGCGCCTTGCATTGAAGTATGCAATTGACAGGGAGCAGTGGAAGACCGTGATTGCGCGCGGTTATGGTGAAATTGCAAATGATCATCCAATCGGACCTGCAAACCGGTACTATGATGCGAGCATTGAACAACGCGTTTATGATCCGGATAAGGCCAAGTTTCATCTGAAGCAAGCAGGCTATGACAGCATTGATCTTGACCTTCATGTTGCAGAAACTGCATTTGAAGGTGCGACTGATGGTGGTCAATTGATGCAAGACAGTGCCCGTGCGGCAGGCATCAACATCAACGTCGTTCGTGAAGCCAACGATGGTTACTGGTCGAATGTGTGGCAAAAGAAACCGTGGTGTGCGAGTTACTGGGCAGGAAGGCCAACCGAAGACTGGATGTTTTCGTTAACTTACGCGACAGGCGCAGATTGGAACGAGAGCCATTGGTCAAACGAAAAATTCGATTCATTGCTTCTCGCCGCTCGAGCAGAACTTGACGAGGAAAAACGTCGAGGTATGTATAGCGACATGCAGCAAATCGTTCGAGATGAAGGCGGATCGGTGATCCCGATTTACGCCAGTTTCGTTCAAGCTTTGTCCAACAAGTTGAGTACGCCTGAGAAAGTTGCGAGTAATCTGGAATTTGACGGGCATAAAAATAGTGAACGTTGGTGGTTCAGCAGTTAAACCACCGGTATTCACGATATCTGATGGGTCGTTCAGATATTGTGTCTGTTCGACCTTTTCAGATGTATGATTGCTGTTGATGATAAGCGCAGAACGTTGATACGGAAGAGATTAGCCGTTAACCCGATTCCTAACCTCTGAATCAACAAGATGGCATTGTGACAAACAACCTCATATTTCCACTTAAGCAGTAAATGACAATGGAATACCCGAGTTGGGAAGAAATTCGCAAGAGCATGTGGGCGGAAACCCTTGATTTTCCGATGATTGATGAGCAGACGCCGGCATTTATGGGCCGCAAAGTCATTTCAGAAAAAAAAGACCTTGAAGATGCAGATGTTGTGATTATTGGAAGTCCTTACGTTTCCAGTTCCACCGATGAGTGGGCAGGTATCGGTAAGGAACACTGGCTTGCCGCACCGCAACGGGTTCGTCAGCAGTCAATCCGTTATCAGTCAGGTTATATCCAAGACTTCGGTTTTGATGTGTTTGATTATCTGAATGTCGTCGACTATGGCGACGCTGACATTCCTCCAGAGGCAAATGTTGGAAAACTTGACCCGGAGTTGATACTACAAGCCCAGGCGGCGGTAGAAGAAAAGGTCAATGACGCAATTGATGTTGGTGCTCTACCGGTTGTTATCGGACAGAATTCACCCTGTGCCTCCTATGCCATTGCAAAATGCGTGGCCAATCACACGGACGGCAACATGGGGATTGTAAGTCTTGATACGCATTGGGATATTTTTCGGCTATGCCCGCAAACCCGCGACCCGCGGATTGCGGGCGGTTTCTCGTGGCTGTATAAAACGATTGAATTTCATGAGAACATTCACGCTCGAAATTTGGTCGAAATTGGTCCGCGCGGCATGCTGGAGAATCCAGATGTAGTCAGGGAGCTGATTGGACGAGGTGCCATGTTTTTCTCGAGCTGGGATGTGAGGCGACAGGGAATAGAGGCGGTTTGCAAGGGCATTGATCACGCCTACAATGGTACAAAAAGCGTCTATGCACATTTTGACATGGACGTGTTGGGTGGTGCCGGACCCGCGCCGGGCGACATTCTGGGTGAGTTAGCCGAACCGATAGGGCTGAGTGATTACGAATGCATTCGCATTGCCCATGAACTGGGTCTTCGCGGGGTGCAGGGTTTTTCATTCATTTGTATTCCACCCGGTTCAGCGGTCATGTATCGTGTGATCGTATACATTGTTATGTACCTTCTAGCAGGAAAGGCAATTGCCGAGCATACTGTGAAGCGCTGATCGGTGACATATCGACCTCCTTGCAAGTCTTCAACTCTTAATCTGTATCTATAGAATTAAACTGAGGCGAGGTATTTGAAATACATCCGATACTGCTAACGGTCATTCAACGCCTTGCATTGGGATTCGTAACGCTGGTCGTCGTTTCCATCATCATATTTGGTGTAGTCGAGTTTTTGCCCGGAGATTTTTCGCAGGCGATACTCGGACAGTCAGCGACTGAGGAGACTGTCGCTGCATTCAGAAAAGAACTCGGGTTGGATAAACCGGCACACACCCGCTATTTTGATTGGATCGGTGCCATGCTTCAAGGAGACTTGGGCATTTCCTATTCTGGCCGCGGTGCTTCTGGAAGCGACCTGTCACGACCGGTGATTGATCTAATTGCACCGCGATTCTGGAATACGATTTTTCTTGCAGGTGTTGCAGCATTGATCGCCGTACCGCTTGCGCTGATTCTGGGAATATTCGCAGCTCTTTTCAGAAACTCTATTTTTGACAGGACCGTCAACGTATTTTCGCTTTCAGCGATTTCCTTTCCTGAGTTTTTCATTTCATATTTGCTGATTCTGCTGTTCGCTTCAATCTGGCCGATTTTCCCATCCCTGGCTAACGTGTCAGATGATATGTCGCTCGGCGAGCGGCTGGTGGTTACTGCACTACCGATTGTCACCTTGGTTTTGATCACTCTGGCCCACATGATGCGCATGACGCGGGCTGCCATTATCAATCTGATGGCCAGTCCGTATATCGAGATGGCCCAACTGAAAGGTGTATCACCCACGAAGATTATTGTGCAGCATGCATTGCCGAATGCCTGGGCACCAATCGTGACGGTGATTGCGTTCAATTTGGCTTACTTGGTTGTGGGCGTTGTCGTTGTCGAGATTGTCTTTATCTACCCCGGGGTCGGACAATTGATGGTTGATGCAGTGACTACAAGAGACATTCCGGTCGTGCAGGCTTGCGCGCTGGTGTTTGCATCGGCCTACATTCTGCTAAATCTGATCGCTGATATTATCAGTATTGTCACCAATCCAAGAATACTACACCCGAAATGAACGACGACCAATCAAACCTGGCGGAAACGACACTGTTTAGAGAGCGTCGTTCGCGCTGGGAAATATTGGTATTGGAGCTTTCCAAAGCACCTGTGTCAGCCTGGTTTGGCTTGATTGTGATAGGGATATATTGTTTGGTTGCGATTTTTGCTCCTCTGCTGGCTCCGTACGGTGAGGCAGAAATTGTTTCTACGCCTTTTGTTCCTTGGAGTTGGGAGCACATATTTGGCACCGATCAAATTGGACGGGATATCTTTTCTCGTCTGATTTACGGTGCTCGCAACACAATGGGCATTGCTGTCATCACCACGGTGCTTTCCTTTGCAATTGGCGGGTCGCTCGGCTTGATTGCTGCAATCCTGGGTGGCTGGCTTGATCAGTTTGTGAGTCGGGTTGTAGATGCCATTATGGCGATTCCCAGTCTCATTTTTGCGTTGATGCTGCTGGCAATATTTGGATCAAACATTCTGTCTCTCATTGTGATCATCGCGGTGTTGGATAGCACGCGAGTCTTTCGCTTAACCCGTGCAGTGTCACTCAATGTCGTTGTCATGGAATTTGTGGAAGCAGCGACATTAAGGGGTGAAAGACTTCCCTGGATAATGCGTCGTGAAATTCTGCCGAATATCCTGCCTCCGCTTGCTGCGGAGTTTGGACTGCGGTTCAGTTTTGTATTTTTAACCGTTGCTGCACTTAGTTTTCTTGGACTTGGCATTCAACCGCCAACAGCTGATTGGGGATCAATGGTGCGCGAGAATGCATCGTTGATTCAATTTGCTCAATTTGATCTGAAAACGGCTTTGACGCCAATCATTCCGGCTGCTACGATTGGATTGCTTACCGTCGCGGTCAACATGGTCGTTGACTGGTTCCTGCACAAATCGAGCGGGTTAAAGTCATGACGGTCAATGACAGCAATCATACGGATGTCCTTCTCAGATTGGAAGACATTCAAATTGAAGGGTTTTCCGACGAAAAATGGCATCCCATCATTCGCGGCGTTGATTTGACGCTGCGTCGAGGCGAGGTAATGGGGTTGGTCGGAGAGTCCGGCTCTGGTAAAACAACACTAGGTCTTGCCAGTATGGGCTTTACCCGTGCGGGATGCAGATTATCAGCCGGTACGGTTATTTTTGACAATATGGATTTAAGCGCAATACCGGTTCCCGAAAGGCGTAAGTTGTGGGGGACGCGTATTGCTTACGTTGCACAGTCGGCAGCAGCATCATTCAATCCCGCTCGCCGGGTGATTGACCAAACGATTGAAGCTACTTTAAGGCGGGGTTTAACAAACCGCCAAACTATTGAGCAAGACGCCCGCGTACTTTTCGCATCATTGCAATTGCCCGATCCGGAAAACATCGGTGAACGTTATCCGCATCAGGTTTCAGGCGGGCAGTTGCAGCGGATGATGACAGCGATGGCGATGTCGCCACGCCCGGATTTAATCATCTTTGACGAGCCAACGACCGCATTGGATGTGACCACGCAAGTCGAAGTCCTGATCGCCGTTCGTAATCTAGTAGAACAGCACAACACAGCAGCAATTTATATTACGCACGATTTGGCTGTTGTTGCACAAATGGCGGACCTGGTCATGGTTTTGAGATACGGTAAGGAAGTTGAGCAGGCCGAAACGCGCCAGATCATCAAGGCGCCTGAGGAGGACTACACCAAGACGTTATGGTCGGTACGAGCGTTGGAAAAAGAACAGGTTCGTACTGAGGACATCGTTTTGTCCATTGAAAATGTTGACGCCGCTTACAACCAGACGATCAAGGTTTTGCAGGACATCAGTATTTCTATTCCCCGAGGCCGAACCGTTTCAATTGTTGGGGAGAGTGGCTCGGGGAAATCCACGGTAGCTCGGGTTATCACAGGATTGCTTCCACCATCGACAGGTCGAGTACGGTTCAACAACGATGATCTGCCTGCTTCTACCAAACTGCGCTCAGTGGATCAGAAAAAACGGATTCAAATGATTTACCAGATGGCAGATACGGCGATGAATCCAAAGCAGACGGTTTTCGAAATAATCGGCCGTCCCCTGGAGTTTTATCACGGCATGCGGGGTCAGCAAAAACGGGAACGGGTTCAAGAACTGTTGAATATGATTGAACTTGAAGATCGGTTTGCCAATCGTTTTCCAAGCGAGTTATCAGGTGGTCAAAAGCAGCGTATTTGTATAGCACGGGCACTTGCAGCGCAACCTGAATTGATCATTTGTGACGAGGTCACCTCGGCGCTCGATCAAATTGTTCAGGAGGGCATTCTCAGACTCCTGTTGAATCTGCAAGAAACTTACAACATTACTTATTTGTTCATCACCCATGATATTGCGGTTGTCAAGGCAATCTCTGATGAAATTGTGGTCATGTACCAGGGCCGCGTCGTTGAGCAAGGCATGAAAGATGATGTTTTGTCCCCACCACATCCCGACTACACTCAACTGTTATTGGAATCAGTCCCTGAGATGGACCCAGACTGGTTAACCAATCTGGTGAAAAACAAGTAAATACAGCTCGGTAACACCAGTAAAAACACTTTGTTCCGGGCTGCGCCAAGGTCATGTCGATGAAGATCGGCTGAATCAATCTTCCGCTCGCGGAATACGTGTACGATTGCAGTTAGAAGCCCAATTGCATTGCCCCGTCAAACCAGTTTGCAGACAGACAATAGAATGTCATGTATCTTCATGCAGTGGCAACGCTAATTGATACCGGTTGAATTTCGTTCCAGACCTCATCAAGCGCTTTACCCAAAGCATCGAATAGGTCATGTACCTGCGATTCGGTGATGATCAACGGAGGACATATGCCTACAGAATCACCTGATGGTAGCGCACGTAAAATAAGACCGTTTTCAAGACACTTTTGGTAGACCTGCAATGCAACTTTCAGGTCTGGGTCGTAAGGTTCCTTGGTTTCTTTATTCTCGACCAATTCAACTGCACCGATCAGTCCAGCTCCGCGTGCTTCACCAACTAGTGGATGTGAATTAAGCTCTCGAAGTCTACTCTGGAAGGGCTGCATCACTTCGCGTACGTGCCCCATAACATTGCGCTCTTCATAAATATCCAGTGTTTCGACAGCAACTGCTGCACCGACTGGATGTCCACTGTAGGTAAATCCGGTACCCCATACTCCCAATCGATTGCTCGCTTCTGCAATCACCTGGAATATTTCTTCCGAAATCATCGTCGCGCCGATAGGAATGTATGCTGAAGACAGTTGCTTGGCGACGGTAACCATGTCAGGTTGGTCAATATTGAATGTATCACATCCCCATGGGTTACCAGTTCGACCAAATCCGTTAATAACTTCATCAGCAATAAACAAAATGTCGTACTTACGGAGTACTCTCTGAATTTTCTCAAAGTAGGTTTTCGGGGGTGGAATAACACCACCTGCACCCATAAGCGGTTCTGCTATCAAAGCAGCAATCGTATCTGGACCTTCAGCTAAAATCAACTCTTCCAGCTCTGCAGCTCGACGCGAAGCGAACTCTTCCTCAGTTTCACCGGGTTCGCTAAAACGATAGTAGTGCGGTGTGCCGATTTGTTTGAATCTGTCGAGTGGTGCATCAAATGCGTCCTGAATGACTGGAATAGCGGTCAGACTGGTGCATGCGATGGTTACACCGTGATACCCTCTAACTCGAGAAATAATCTTTTTCTTTTCTGGCCGATTGAGAGCATTGTTGTAGTACCAGGCTATTTTTACTGCTGAATCAACCGCTTCTGATCCAGAAGTTACGAAGTAGGCTTTCGACATCGGTTTTGGGGCGATGGAAATTAATCGGTCGGCCAACTCTGTAACTACTGGCGCAGTTCGTCCAGCAAAACTGTGGTTGTATGGCAACGTTTCGAGTTGCCGTTTAGCGGCGTCGGCTAGACGCTGTTCGCTGAATCCAAGTGAGGTACACCAAAGGCCAGCCAGTCCTTCAATAAACTTATTGTCGTGCTCATCCCAAATATAAATGCCTTCTCCACGTACGTAGGTCTTGGGACCAGTCTGCTGGTGGGCAATGTGATTGGTGTAGGGGTGCAAATTGGATTTGATGTCCTTTTGCGCGATGGAGGAAAGTTGCATGACCATCACCTCATACTAATGTCCGATGTTGTTAAACGAATGCGTCCGGAAAAGATTCCTTCCGCATTGTAATGAATTCGTTCAATGCCGCATCTATTGATTGATCAATTTCTGGCGGAACATAAGTTTCAAGCATTTGCTTCCATATTGCATTTGCTCTTTCTGTAGAGCTCAAACTTCCGTCAGCTTCCCACTGCTCAAAACTGTTGTTGTCTGCGGTACTTGATCGATAAAACGCAGATTCAAAATTTTCCTGGGTATGCGCACATCCCAAAAAGTGATTTCCGGGTCCAACTTCGAACAATGCACTTAAAGCCTGACCGTTTTCAGAAATATCGATGCCATTGAGGAAAGTCTGTAGTACACCAGCCTGATCTGCATCAAGAATGAACTTCTCATAACCCATGACTAACCCACCTTCCAGCCATCCCGCGGTGTGCAGCATGAAGTTGACCCCAGCCAGTGTAGCAGCCTGTAGGGTATTCGCCGATTCGTAAGCAGCCTGGGCGTCAGAAATTTTCGAAGCGCAAAGTCCGCCACCGCTTCGAAATGGGACATTTAGTCGCCGGGCTAGTTCCGCACAGATGAACAGAACGAGCGAAGGTTCAGGAGTTCCAAATGTGGGCGCACCAGATTGCATTGAAATTGAACTGCTGAACGTGCCAAAAATGACCGGTGCTCCAGGCCGCACCAATTGTGCAAAGGCCATTCCGGCCATGGCTTCAGCGAGAATCTGGGTACAGGTGCCGACGACAGTCACAGGGGACATGGCGCCTGACAGAATGAATGGAGAGATGACGGTTCCCTGGCCATGCTTGGCGTAAACCTTCAGTGCGGCAAGCATGGTGTCATCGAACGTCATGGGAGAGTTGACATTGATTAACGACAGAATGCAAGCGTTTTGGTCAACAAATTCATCACCGAAAACAATTTTGGCCATGTCAACTGTGTCTTGCGCACGTTCACCGCTGGTGACCGATCCCATAAACGGTTTGTCTGAATACTTCAAATGTGAATAAACCATATCCAGGTGACGTTTATTCACTGGCAGGTCCACAGGCTCACAGACAGTCCCACCAGAATGGTGGAGAGCAGGGGACATATACGTCAATTTGACGAAGTTTCTAAAGTCTTCTATGGTGGCATAGCGTCTCCCCTCGTCCAGATTACGGACGAACGGTGGGCCGTATGCCGGTGCAAAAACTGCCGTGTCCTTTGCAATTTGCACGCTCTTTGCGGGATTTCTGGCGTGCTGCATGAAATTTGATGGTGCATTTGATTGAATGACTTCCCGCAGCATGCCGGGCTCAAATTTGACGCGCTCACCTTCCACCGATGCACCAGCCTTTCGCCAGATATCAAGGGCTTCGGAGTCGTCACGAAATTCAATACCAATCTCTGCGAGGACTCTATCCGCATTGTGCTCGATTAAAGCCAATGTTTCCTCAGGAGCGATACTGTAAACGGGTACCTTACGTTTGATGTAAGGTAATGATTGAATTGAGATTTTAGAGCGTGCCGCTTGACGGGCTGATCGACCGCCAGATCGCGTTCGTCTTGCACTCATTTAGTGAGCTCCATTTATTGTCCTGCCTTTGTTTGGGGTCTGGGAAATCGATTTGCCTGATCGTAGGGATATACGTCTTCCAATATTCCGGCTCGAATCAGTTCTTGTTTGTTGCGCCAAAACTCCGCTGTCATTAGATCGCCGTGAATTTCAGCAAAGTGATTTTTGATCAGTGGATGTACCAAAAAGTACTTTTCAAACTCTTCGGGAAATACATCGTCCTCCCCAACTGAGAACCATGGTTCAGTCGCCATGTCGTCATATGGGTTGGAGGATTGCGGGAATTTTCTGATTTTACATTCATCCAGGTAACGAATTTCATCGTAGTCGTAAAACACAACACGTCGGTTTCTTGTTACACCAAAATTCTTGAGCAGCATATCGCCAGGAAAAATGTTTGCTGCCGCCATCTCCTTGATGGCATCACCATAGCCTCTGGCAAAATAGAGCGTATCTTTTTCTTCATCAAAATTCTGTAGGTACAGATTGAGAGGAATCATTCGATGCTCGATATAGACGTGCTTGAGCACCACAACATCGTCTTCGATGATTATCGAATGTGAGCAGGTATTTTGCAGATTATCAAGCAGTTCACTATCGAATCGCTCGAGTGGCAAAGCAACTTCAGAATATTCAAGTGTATCTGCCAGCCGTCCGACCCGATCGTGCTGTTTGACCAGGTGGTACTTCTCGATGACTGTTGAACGGGATAGCTTCTTTGGTGGTTCGAATGAGTCTTTGATCAATTTAAAAACATACTGATAGGATGGCAGCGTGAATACCATCATGACCATGCCCCTTGTGCCTGGCGCTTCAACAAATGAATCTGTCGAATGCGAGAGATGATGCAGGAAGTCCCGGTAAAACTCAGTCTTTCCCTGCTTGTGAAAGCCAATCGCAGAATAAAGATCGGCCTTGCTTTTGCCAGGCAAAATGCCCATCAAGAAATCTACAGTTGCTGATGGGACCTGTGTTTTCACCATAAAGTAAGCTCTGGAAAAACCAAAAATTGCATCTAGGTCGGACGGGTTCAGAATCAAGGCGTCAACATAAAGACCGCCTTTTTCGTTATTCAGTATCGGTACGATAAACGGTGTCACCTGGTAGTCATTAATCACTCGCCCAATGAGGTAAGCAGCTTTGTTTCGGAAGAACAGAGATGACAGAACATCGATCTGAAAATTCAATGACTCGGAACGCTTGTCTCTCGGAAGCACTTGTCCTAGGCGCTTGAAAATCTGTCTGACGTCATGAGATAGGTTTTCATATTCGAGTCTGAATTCAAGATCGCTGAGAATGTCGAAGATCGTATTTTTGAATCCTCGTGAGGTAGGGTAGTAGGAGCGATAGACTGGCTGGTCGGCTTGAATGAATTCTGTGGACACAGATGATCGAACAAAAATATGGTTGTTTTTGAAATAGCGGCGATGAAATAACTTGCAAAATACCGAGTTGTAAAAACTTTCAGCCAACTCAGGCTGCCGATGCTCCAGTAGCAGTCGAATGAAATGAATTTTGACTTCTTCCCATAAAGTTTTGTCTAGCTCTGAGATGTGTAGTTTGGTTCGCAGTATCTCGACAGTTTCTTCGATTCTTTTGTCATAAAAGTGAATTCTCTGCCTGGCAGCCTCGCGCACTTCATGCCAGTTGGCTTGTTCAAAACGTTCCTGAGCACCGGAAGTGATTTCCTGATAAAGGGTGAAGTGTTTCTCAAAGCCGTCAAGAATGGTTCGCGCAATCTTTTGGGCACGCCTTGGCTTGGACCGAAAATTTGTTCCTTTCCATGCCTTTTTGGAAGGAGCAGCTACCTGGTCAAAGTAGATTGTTTTTGCAGACTTAGCCATTTTGATTTTCGAATTTGAGGGTCAATCCAATTTAAAAACGAATTTGTTGAAAATTTGTTTGAATTTCTATCAAATTCGTCCAATAAGTTTAATGTAGGAACCTATATATTTAACTACGCGGATGCCATCGGACACCGAACCGACTGACCGCATCACACGCGATCGGATTCACAGCATTTCTCAAATTAAATTCACAGATGCACTCTCCTGCTGGCGTGTACCGCTGCGTCTGATTATGCCGTGTTGTGATCGTGACAGTTGGTTGCAGGTATCTTCGCACCATTCCGTCCGTGATTTACTCAAACTGATTGAAATTCAGCATCCGTAGTTCTTCAACCATCCGAGGGACAGGCTTCTGACGTTCTAAACCAAATGGTATGATACGATTTTTCCTCAATTGCAATTCGACAAACGGCAGGAATTCCTCAAGCCGGAACAAGCTGTCAGAAAAGAGCGCGTGAACAGTCCGCATCCGTCCTGTTTCGCAGGATCGTCTCTTCCAAAATCTCCCTGCGTTTCCTTCAAACGGTTCGCCCGTGACCAGAGTACGCGAATCTAGTTTTTTTGTCCCGGGCTCACGCTGTGAGCCACCTCACCCGGATAATGGTAACTCCAGATTGAACTACAGGACTCCATTGCAGCACTGCACCGGTGACCGCACCCACCAAACCAGCCTATCGCACCGTCCGCTACCGGATTCATGCGAACTGCCGAACAAAATACCGGCAGATGTACGGCCTTGCCGGTGCCTGCCGCTACGCCTGGAATCACTTTGTCGGCAAGCTGCGGGACGAATATGCACTGTACGGTCACTGCCGCTTCGGTTTCGTCGACATTTCAAGACAGTTCACGCTACTGCGTCGCCATTGTGATCAATGGCTGCAGTATTATTCGTGCAACATCGTGCGTTATTCGCTCAAACCGATTGATATTCAGTACAGGAAATTCTTTAACCATGCGAATGAAGAGTTGCCGAAGTTCAAGGCCAAGTGGCGCGACACGCCCTCATTCCCGATCGTGATCGGTCAGACCGCCAGACTCGATGGTCAGTGGCTGCACATTCAGAAGATCGGCTATGTCAGGCTGACCGGAACCAACCCCTATCCGGATGGCATCGCAAAGTCCGGCACCGTCAGGGAAGAAAACGGCAAATGGTATGCCTATGTGGTCTATGCGGTGGAAGCCGGTGCGGGTGTGGATTCTAACGAAGCGGTTGGGGTCGACCGAAACGTTGGGCAGATTGCGTTATCGGATGGAACGATCTACCGTGCCCCGAATACTGCAAAGAAAGAACGGCGCCGGAAGCGCTACCAGAGAATGATGGCCAGACGGCGAAAGCCGGTGCGAAAAAGAGACATTGAGGCGTCGGGGCGTTATCTGAAAGCGCGTCGGCTAGCAGGCCGGACATCGCAGAAAATCAGACAGGTCAATGACAATTGGATTCATCAGGTGTCGCGAAAGATTGCGGAGCGGTATTCGGTGCTTTATTTGGAAGATCTGAAGATCCGGAATATGACCCGGTCGGCCAGTGGAACGCTGGAACAGCCGGGTAGCGGTGTCAGACGCAAAAGCGGACTGAACCGCGCGATCCTGAAAACCGGCTGGTATAAACTGGAGTTGGCACTGGCTTACAAGACGACGGTTCACAAGGTGGCGCCGCATTACACTTCTCAGCGATGCAATTGCTGTGGAACGACTGATAAAAGGAACCGCAGGACGCAGTCTGAATTCAGGTGCGTGGGCTGCGGTCATTTGGACCATGCAGATGTTAACGCTGCAAAGAATATACTCGCCTTGGGGATTGGGGAGAGTCTAAACGGACGCGGAGAAAGACAGAGTCATTCGTTGAAACGTCAAAAAGAACTTGACGGCACGCCTGAATTAGTGTTGCGTAGTTGAGTATATAAATCCCTTAATGTAATTTAGCCGCATGAAACCAACGAAACAACATAAAGTCGCAGACGCATTCAGTGCCACGTGGCGCGTTGAAATATACTCAACGAACAAAGTTGGATTAATGGCAAAAATTGAATCAATTTGAAGTAAGAGGCACAAAGAATGGACACTCATGCAAGAGTTGTAATTATCGGCGGTGGCGTCGTTGGGGTGGGAACACTTTACCACCTGGCAAAGAAAGGATGGAGCGACGTTATTTTGTGTGAAAGGACGGAATTGACAGCTGGCTCAACCTGGCACGCGGCAGGATTGTTGCCGCTTTTCAATATGAGTTATGCCGTTGGTCAATTGCACAAGTATTCTGTTGACCTCTATAAGTCCCTGGAAGCCGAAACGGGACAGGATGTTGGGTTCCACGTTACTGGAAACCTCCGGTTGGCGCGAACTCGCGACCGAATGGATGAATACAAGAAGTATTGCGGTACAGCCAATACCATCGGTGTTCCATTCGAGTTGATCACACCATCCGAAATCAAAGAACTTTGGCCACTGATCAACCTTGATGGTCTGATTGGCGCACTGTACCATCCAGATGACGGTCATATTGCGCCAGTTGACGTGACGAACGCAATGGCAAAAGGTGCACGAGACAGAGGGGCGAAGATCTACCAGCAAACACAAGTGACAGGTCTTACCCGAACACGCGACGGTGAGTGGAAAGTTTCAACAAGCAGGGGTGACATCACTTGCGAGCACCTTGTATGCGCAACTGGTAACTATTCACAGGACATAAGCCGTCTACTGGGAATCAACATTCCTTCAATTCCAGTACAGCATCAGTACATCGTGACTGACGTTGTGCCTGAACTCAAAGAGTATCGGGATAGTGGCGGCAAAGAACTCGCAGTGCTGCGGGAATCCGACGCTTCCTACTACTTGCGCGAAGAGCGGATGGGCTATATCCTGGGACCATATGAAGTTGGCGCTCCGGCAGTGTTCGCGGACGGTGTTCCATCCGGATTTGAGAAAGACCTATTTCCCGGTGACCTAGACCGTCTGCTGCCGCATGTTGAAGCCGCTATTCATCGAGTGCCGTCATTTGAAACGGCTGGAATCAAAGATATAGTCAATGGACCGATTGCTTATACACCGGATGGCAGTCCATTGATTGGACCAGCCTGGGACTTGCCTAATGTTTGGCTGAATGAAGGCCATAGCTTTGGGGTGACCGCATCTGGTGGAGCAGGGTGGCAACTCGCTGAGTGGATCGTTGAGGGCGAACCGACCATTGACCTTTTAGCAGTCGATCCACGTCGGTATGGCGATTATGCTCGTGGACCGTTTCTGGTGAAGAAGAATGAAGAAGCATATGAAAATGTGTTCACGGTGCACTACCCGGATGAGGAAAGACCCGCTTGCCGACCAGCAAAAACCAGTCCGATCCATGATCGTTTGGATGGTATGGGAGCAGTCTGGGGTCAGCGCTATGGATGGGAGAGGCCAAACTGGTTTGCTCCAGACGGTGTGGAAGCTGTCGATGATTGGAGTTTCAGGCGGTCGAAATACTTTGAACATGTTGGCAGAGAGCACAACAATATTCGCAACAATGTCGGAATCATCGACATTACCAGTTTTTCCAAGTTTCGAGTATCGGGCTCAGGTGCTGAAACGTTTCTTGACCCATTGGTAGCCAGGCGATTGCCAAAAGCACCCGGGCGAATTCAACTTTGTCATGTGCTGACGAAAAATGGTGGAGTGAGAAGCGAATTCACGGTTACCCGGAATACAGACGGATCGTTTTACCTGGTGAGTTCGGGAGCTGCAGAACGGTTTGATTTAAGTTTTCTGAACAAACACCGGCCTGACGACAATTCAGTACAGGTAGAAAACCTGACAACAAGCCATGCGACACTGGTTGTTGCCGGGCCGAATTCAAGAAAGGTTCTGCAGAAACTGACTGATACGGACTTGTCTTCAGAGGCTTTTCCTTGGCTGATGACACAGGATATTTATGTTGGCGTCGCACCGCTTCGGGCGATGCGTGTTAATTTTGTTGGTGAGCTGGGCTGGGAGTTACATCATCCCATTGAATACCAACGGCATATCTTTGAGCAGTTGATGGATGCTGGTCAGGAGTTTAACATTGGTCAGTGTGGTATGCGGGCAATGGACTCGCTGAGGATCGAAAAATCCTACCGCATGTGGGGACAGGACCTGACTCGCGAGTACACCATACTTGAGGCGGGGTTGGGAATTTTTGTTCACATGGACAAAGGTGATTTTACCGGTCGTGACGCACTGCGTGCTCAAAAGGAAAGTGGGGTTCCGCAAGAGTTTGTTACCGTGGCTGTTGAGGGGATAACAGATGCAGATCCGTTAGGAAATGAACCCTTGTGGGATGGCGAGAAAATGATTGGCAGAGCAACAGCGGGCTCATATGGTCACTTCATTGAAAAAAGCCTTGCACTCGGTTATGTTCAGACTGGATACGGCAAACCAGGAACAAAATTCGAAATAGAAATTTTGGGTGATAGATATAATTGCGCTGTTGTTGAAAACTCACCTCACGACCCAGAAAACATCAGGCTCAGATCGTAGCCAATTCACAAAAGTATTTTCAATTTTCAACCGAGGAGCGGTATGAAAGTCGTTGTTCCTGTTAAACGCGTCATTGACGCGAACATTAAGGTCAGAGTGAAGGCCGACCACTCTGGCGTTGAACTTAACAATGTCAAAATGGCAATGAATCCTTTTTGCGAAATTGCAGTCGAAGAATCGATTCGTATGAAGGAGTCTGGTGCGGCCGAAGAAATCGTTGTGGTTGCTGCAGGGCCTCAGCAGAGTCAGGAAACTATTCGCACAGCTTTGGCAATGGGTGCAGATCGCGGCATCTTGATTCAAACTGATGTACCTTTGGAGCCTTTGGCAGTTTCGAAATTACTGAAGTCGGTCATCGAGCGAGAAGATCCGGGCTTAGTCATGATGGGTAAACAAGCTGTCGACAACGATAACAACCAAACCGGCCAAATGCTCTCGGCAATGCTGAACTGGTCGCTTGGTACATTTGTTTCAAAGATTGAGATAAAAGACGATACTTTTGAAGTCGTTCGAGAGGTTGATGGCGGCCTCGAAACAGTATCGCTTTCAAAACCAAGCGTTATCACAGTTGATCTTCGTTTGAACGAACCGAGGTACGCTTCACTACCCAACATTATGAAAGCGCGACGGAAACCAATTGAAACGTTGACACCCGATGAACTCGGTGTAGACGTCACACCAAGAGTTGAAGTGGTGGAAGTCAATGAACCGCCAAACCGCCAGGCAGGAATCAAGGTGTCCAGTGCGGCTGAACTGATCGAAAAACTGAGAGATGAGGCAAAGGTGCTAGCATGAGTGTACTAATTCTGGTCGAACACGACAATGAAGAGGTTAAAGCCTCTACGCTGAATACTGTCACTGCAGCCCGTCAAGTCAGTGATGATCTGCATGCACTCGTTATAGGTTTCAATTGCGATGCAGTCATATCCGCCGCAAGCAAAATCGACGGTATTAGTAAGGTTATTAAATGTGCTAGTGATGCTTACCAGTATGGTTTAGCCGAAAACGTTGCGCCAGTGGTCAAAGACCTTGCTGAAAGCTACAGCCATGTATTTGCTCCGGCTTCGACATTTGGCAAGAATCTGATGCCCAGAGTTGCTGCGATGCTGGATGTTCAGCAGGTATCCGACATCAGCGAGATTCTGAGTGACGATACATTTGTACGCCCAATCTATGCGGGTAACGCCTTGGC
>JAJDXD010000010.1 GCA_022823405.1 Gammaproteobacteria bacterium | reverse complement strand
ACTTCTCGCATTGGTGGCTGATCTGTCTGCTGTTTGAGCGGTGAAGTGAGAAGTGGCAGCTTGCGGTGGGCGTGAACCGGATACCATTGACCTGCAAGGAAGAGTCGGATCAGCTTAATTGCCTCTTCGCCTCGATCTGCCATATCGGTATGTGGGTAAGTGTCATATCCGATCAACGCTGATGCAGAACTGATCATGTCATCGCTCAGATTGGCATGGTAGTCAAAGGTGGCAACAATCGGTACAGTGTCTCCGACAATTGTCCGCACTTGAGCAAGTATGTACGCATCTGCATCATCGACTGTTTCGGCCACTGCGGCGCCATGTAGCGCCAACACAACTGCATCCAGTGGCATAACCTCCTGCAGCAGTTCAGTCATCTCATCGAGAAGTTGGATGAATGACAGGTATTCGATGGTACCGGAAGGTACGGCCGCTGCAAAGAGTGTGGGCTGGAGATCAAAGTCGGTGGCACCCCGGATCACTCCGCCAAGTTCGGTATTGGTTCCGGTGTATCGCTCGATCAAACCATCCTTGCGTGCAAGCTGGTAAGCCTCAAAATCTTCGTAGCGCGTGAGTCCAGTAGCAAAAGTATTGGTTTCATGCCAGATTCCGCCAATTGCCACTTTCGGCTTATTTGCAGAAGTAACTGTTGATTTTGACACGACGGGTTGTGACAGGGTGGGCGGTAATCGCGAATTTATTCTTGTTCCAGGGCATCGAATGGCGCATTGGCTTCTGCCAGTGCAGCCCGCAATCCCTTCTCCTGAGTTGTTTTCGAAAATTTTTCATATTCTGGAACAGTTTGGGTACCCAGGATGGCGAGAATTTCAAGGTAATCCTTGTTCGCTTGCCAGAAGCCCATACGATCGTAAACCCGATTCAGATAAGCCTTGTGCATCTTTTGCATGTTTCGTGGCATCAGAGCAAGACGCCGAGCAGTTTTTTCGGTAACTTTCTCCAACTCCTCTCGCTTGCAGACGGTTGTGATCATGCCGCGCTTCTTGGCTTCTGCAGCCGAAATGTCGATCCCTCCAAGCACCATTTCTTTGGCATCATTCATGCTCATCTTCCAAGGCATCGTCAAAGTGATGGCCGGAATTCCATAGCGCACCTCACCAAGTCCTAGCGTCACCTCATCTGAAACTATAGCAATATCAGCCATCATCGCATACTCAAAACCCTTGCCGATACAGTAGCCGTGAACCGAAGCAATGACCGGTGTTGTGATCTGCCAGATGGTGGTGAACTCATTAAATTCAGCCTTGTAGTGTTCGTAGTAAGCATAAATTTCGCGCGGTTCCTCCGCATCCTGCTTTAAATCGTGTCCGGAGCAGAACGCACGTCCCGCGCCTTTGAGTACGATGACATTGACACTTTCATCGCGATCGGCTGTGTGCAGTGCTTCTGATACTTCAGTGCAGAGTTTTGAATTGACTGCGTTCAGGACCTCCGGTCGATTTAGGGTGATCGTGCAGATTTTTTTACTGACCTGATAGAGTAAATGTTCGTAGCTCATAGTTTATTCCTGCTCAGTGAATCGCATAACGGCGTCAAGCGCACAGGTTCCCTGGCCTTCCGCAAACAAAGCGAGTGGATTAATTTCAAGTTCCAGTAGCGAATCTCGTCGTGCTTCAGCAAAGGCGCAAATTGCAAAAATCGTTTCGATTGCCGCGTCCGTGTCAGCTTTGGTTCGGCCTCGCCAACCGTCGAGCAACGGATACATTTTCAAAGACCTGAGCGCAGCTTTGATCTCGCTCCGTGTTGCTGGTAGGAGAAGTGTTGCAGAATCGTGAAAAACCTCTGTTGCAACACCGCCAAATGCAATGGTCAGTGTCATGCCCATTTTAGGGACTTGTCGGACACCGACCAGCAGATCGCCGGCACCATTCTTTAGCATTGGTTCAATCAGAAATCGTTTGATATCCATTCCGCGCTGCTGGGCTGAATGCAGCATGCATTGGCGCGCATCCCTAAGTTGAACCGGTGTAGCAATGTTCAATTTCACACCACCAATTTCTGTCTTATGCAAAATCTTCCGACCACACATTTTGAGTGCTACCGGATACTGTATGTCATCTGGCACTTCGCCCGATTCCCAAATGATGCCTTTCGGTGTCAAAACTCCGGCCTGACGCAGTAGTTCCTTAGCTTGCGCCTCGTCGACAGATACTGAATTCTCTGATAGATCCGCGGGCTCTGGAAGACGAATATTTTCGACGCCTTGATCGATAATTTCACCATAGTTGGCCGCGTGCATCACTGCCCTTATTCCATCGTGAAACCCCTGTAGAGGCGCAACACCGAGTTCAATCAGCATATCCCGAGCTTTCTTCGGCAGGCCTTCATGAATTGAGGAAACCAATACTGCGGGAAGACCGGCGGCTTTAGCCGCTTCACCGAAAGTTCGAGCCGACCGGTACCAGCTTTCATCCTCCCAAGTGTTTTCCGCCGGGAACGTCATGCACTGCAGCGCGACATCGAATCCAATTGAGAGGAATGCATCAAACAGGCGGCGCTGGTCTTCATTGGGCCAAAAGTGTGCAGTTGCGAGGTCCAGCGGATTATTTGGAATGATAAAGCTCTCCATCAGTGGCTGTAGCATTTCCCTGTGTTGAGGTTTAAGAGCAGGCAGTTCCAG
This sequence comes from Gammaproteobacteria bacterium, assembly GCA_022823405.1. Classification (GTDB taxonomy): domain Bacteria; phylum Pseudomonadota; class Gammaproteobacteria; order Arenicellales; family JAJDZL01; genus JAJDZL01. The sequence goes on along the minus strand of JAJDXD010000010.1, from coordinate 4,085 downwards.
CCCTGCTTTTTCGGCAAGGTCTGCACCCATTGCAGCATAGGATCCAGAACTGGTGATAAATCCTATGCGCCTCCCCTTCACTCGCTTCGAAATGGACAGCATCTTCAGCGTTTCCATCGCTTCGCTGTTATTCTCCACCTCAATAAATCCCAATCGCCGAAACAGTGCGGATACAACCACAGAATCGCTGGTCATGGATGCCGTGTGGGTAGCCGTTGCCCTTGCCCCAGCTGTGGTTTGCCCCACTTTAACTGCAACAACCGGAATATTCTTCACCAGCGCTTTTTCGGCAACGTGAGATAAACGCGAAATATCGTTAAGACCTTCGAAATATAAGTTGATCGCGTTCACTCGAGGGTCATCAAGCACTGCATCGACCATGTCGGCAACACTTACAGTAGCCTGATTGCCGAGACCCACAATCATTGCGATAGGCAAAGAACGGTCACCACATGCCAAATCGTTTAAGTACGCGCCACCGTTCGAAATGACCGCAACTCCGCGCTCACAGGGTGTCACGCCCATGTTGTCGAGCATTGCGGCGGTGCCATCCAGAAAGTTAGCAAATCCTGGACTGTTTGGCCCCAAGAATGGCATGTCGGCAGCTGCTTCGGTCAATTCACTTTGCAGGTCTTCGCGGCCACACTCAGAAAAACCGGAACTGCAGACAACGGCTGCGCCGACACCGGCCCTGCTCAAATCATGCACTGCTCCGACGGCACTTTCTCCTGGCACCAGAACAAATGCTGCATCTGGGATCTCAGGTAGATCGGCTGCTTTTCTGAAGCACTGAACGCCTGCTATTTCATCGCGGCGCGGGTTAAGCGCATACAGGTTTCCAGAAAACCCAAGCCTTCGGACATAGACTATCGCCGGCTCGACCGTGCCACCGCCAACAAAGACAATGCTGCGAGGGTTGATGAGACGGCGCAATCGTTCAACACGGTCACTCACAATTCATACTCTGCAACAGGATCTCCCAAAACCTCCGGATTCACTTCGACACCGAGTCCTGGTTGACAATCGTTTGGTACGCGGACCCGTCCGTTGGCTACTGGAAATGGGTTTTTAACCACCGGCACCTCTGGCAGGTGATAATCATAAAGGCCAAACACGGCATGTTCGGGCAGCGTGTGTGCCAGGTGGCAAACTGCAGCCAGTGTCAGTCCGGTTCCGTAGTAATCTTCAATTCTCATCGGTATGCCTAGTCTTACCCCGACATCAGCCAGGTGACGGTGCTCGCTGATTCCGCCAGTTGTACCCAATTTCAGAACTGCGACATCGATGACGCCATCATTGACTGCGCGGAAAAGATCATCTTGATCGTGAATCACTTCGTCCAGCATCAATCCCAGGCCAGTTCGGCGGGAGATTGTAACGCAGTCGCGATAGGTTTCAGTGGGCTGCTCAATCAATGGTGCCAGATGCTTCACCTGATTAAGAATTTGCATAGCCTGATCGATGTTCCACGCGCGGTTGGCATCAAACCAGCAACGTTCACCGGGCTGCATCGCTGACATCCCTGCTTCAATTCTAGCAACATCCAAATTCGGATCACCATCACCGACCTTGATTTGAAAGAGCTTATAACCCTGCGCACGAAACTCAACGATTTGGGCAAACTGTTCTTCCGGTGAAGCAAAGTTGACCAGGCAGAGTACCGGCATGTCGTTGACAACACGCCCACCCCACAATTCGACCAGTGGTAATCCTGCGACTTTCCCCGCGAGGTCCCAAACTGCCATATCGATGACGGACTTGGCAGGCTCGTGTCCGCGCATCATGGATCGAATGTCATGCAGGATTCTACGGTTCTGACTGGGGTCCGCTCCAAGCACCAGCGGTGCGATCAAACCAATTGCGGCGCGTGCACTTTCCGGTGAGGTTGGGTGGTAAAAGGGCGGTGGCGTCAATGTTTCACCCCAGCCGATGAGTCCGCTGTCCGTTTCCAGTCGAACGATACTGGATTGCAGGCTGAGCCCCAGTTTATCAGTCGCGGAATACCGGGTGCCGACGTTCCAGGCATCAAGTTTTACGATATAGACTGTCAGTCGGATAATTTTCAATCAGTGTCTCCATTTTGAGGCGGGATCAGCACCATGCTACCGACATGATTCTTTTCGAGAAAATCTTTCTGCGCTGTCTGAATTTCAGATAACGGGCGTATTGAAGCAACAGCTGGCCGCAATCCACCATTCAGCAGAATCTGAATGAGTGAGGGAAACGTTTTCGGAAGATAAACCGTCGATCCAAAGAAAGACAGATTCTTCAGGTACAGGGTTCGAAGATCCAAATTGACATGTGCTCCACCGATTGCACCAGCAGTAACATATCGGCCCCCACGGCGCAAAAGTGAAAGGTAATCAGGAAATTTGGGGCCACCAACAACATCGGCTACCAACGTAAATTTTTGTCCATTCATGGCGGAGCTGGCATCACCTATCAGGTCTTCTGAATTCCGATTAATGATCGCATCTGCTCCGACAGCTCTTACTGCGTCCGCCTTTTCCCGACCGCACACTGCTACAACTTTGGCACCAACATACTTGGCGATCTGGACCAGAAAGGTACCGACTCCCCCGGAAGCACCTGTCACCAGCACTACATCATCTTGATTCGCTTCGGCCATAGTCAGCATGTTCATCGCAGTTCCACCGGAACAGGGCAGCGTTGCTAGTTGTGAATCAGTAAATTGCGTCTCCTCCGGAATGACGATCGCATTTGGTGCGGGTACGGTTACGTACTGGGCAAACGCACCGTCGTATTCTGCACCCAGAAAGCCTGCGTTCTCAAGCCAATCCGGATCATCGGGGTTGTAGATATATGGCATGCACAGGACGCGCTCCCCGATTCGGTCTTTATTCACACCAGAACCGACGGCTACAATTCGTCCGACACAATCAGCACCTTGAATTCTGGGAAACTGAACATCACCGGTCCAGTCCCCCATTCCGCCTGTTGAGATACCCAGACCGAATTCACCCGCTTCCCCAGCGGCGTCATCACCCACCTTAGGGCTGTACCATCCAATTCGGGTATTAATGTCGGTATTGTTCATTCCGGCGGCCGTCACGCGAATCAAAACCCAACCGAATTTCGGTTGTGGAACTGCAACATCCGATCGGTACACCAGTTTGTCCAATCCGCCGTAGCCAGTCAACTGCACGGCGCACATTGATTCCGGAACGTTCATATCATTTCGTCTGAACTGCCAAGATTGAGCGGCGTAGCTGTTGCTGCTCAATAACGCGGCGCTTGGCTCTAGCACTGTCGCGGTCAAGATAGATGCCCTGAAGATGGCGGTTGCCGCTGCTCAGATCGTAGCTGTTTCGACCATGCATGACACGAAGGTTATCGAACATCACAAGGTCGCCCGGTGCGAATGAATAGACCATGCGAAAACGTGAATCTTCCATCAGATCAAGGAATCGGCGAAGTGCCCGATAGCTCGTTTCAACCAAAGCGGAATCGACCTGTAGCGGATCGCGACTGAAAGCGGTCAGACGGATGTTTGCAAACTCTCCATCCGGTCCTATTTCAATGATTGGCGCACGCCAGCGGTAGCCGGTATCAAGTTTGCGGCTTGAGTGCGACCAGCAGACGCTGGTGAGAATATCAAATGTTTCGCGCTCGTTTTCCTTGAGGTGGGCGGCGATGGCAAAGCCATCAATCATAATGCTTTCTCCGCCTTCGACTGAGTTTTCCAGACAGTGGAGAATCTGAATACCGGGTGTAGCCTCCCAGGTTGGCAGATCTACATGGCCGCTCAATGCATCAGAGGTGTAGGCGTTACTGTCAGCATCCGCAAGCGAGATGACATTGAATATGCGTTCAAACTGAGTTTCTCGAACCGGTCCGAGTGAAAGGGCGAATGATTCCACAGTTCCAGTTTCCGTTGGCATTCCGCGAAGCCGTACGATACCATGCTGTTCAAATGCAGTCAGTGCTTCGTGCATGACTGCATCATTGGACACCGCAGACGGACCGTCAAACGATGGCGGTTCTGTTAAACCGCTCTGGGTCCAGTAAACCGCCTCCTGTGGTGCCAGCACCCAGTTTTGCTCAGCGTGAAACCAAAGCCAGCC